>NZ_JADYXH010000026.1:0-42198 GCF_015864395.1 Pseudoalteromonas sp. SWYJZ12 | reverse complement strand
TTAAATCCAGAGAAAAAAGAAGCAATGCGGGCGGCATAAAATTTAATTTGATGCGACAACTAACTTGAAAAACTCCGAAACTCTTTGGAGAGGTCATCAACAACTGAAAGTACTCGTTCATCTTCGGGTATTCCTCTGGCAACAAACCCAGCCTTTTTCAGATCATTTAATAGTTGATTCGCTGTAATCTTGTTACGTAATTTATTGTATTCAACAGGATAATATTTAAGGAACTGAACTAACTTGGTACTGCTGCCACTGAACATAGAGGAAGCTCTGTCTTCTAACTCACTTTGGTTATGTTTATTCAAATCATAACGAACAATCTTAAAACGCTGTAAAAACAGCATTGCTTTGCGGATATCTTCTTCTAACTCAACAGACATACCAAGATATTCACATAATGAATTGAAGCACTTTTCTCTCTCTTGACTTTGTTTTACTTGATATTTAAGGAAGTCAAACGGCATTGCATTACTATTCAATGCACTTTCACATAAATCGCTGATTATTCTACTCGAAAGTGGTGAGACCAAATGAAACTCTGTAGCACCTCTACCGATTTGAAAACTTGCGTTTTTTAGAATGTTGGAACTATGGAGCTTAGATAAATGCCAATATTCGCTATTGCCAGAGCTTGCTTTACACTGATGGTGTTCGTATGAGTCATCATTATTGCCTATTACCAAGTCAACTCCGACCTCATCATCCCCAATAGGCTCTACAATCACATAACTTATTTTTTCTTGTAACAGCCGCAATAACTGATATGCAACCCAATTAGATTCATACCTGTTGCCAAGCTTTTCTGCATATCCACCTGCTTCTAACGCCATACTGTCTTTTCTCAACATAACCATACACATCAGTAAGATATGGCATATATCCTATTTTTACAATTATTCTTCTAGTATCTGTGACAATTTAGGGACAGGTGACGACTTAAGTATTCAGTTCATAAAGTTAGTAAGGCCTGAAGCATGTCGATATTTTGGTATTAGAAAAAGTAACTTAAATTACGAGCTTTTAATTTAGCGTTCAATCTTATTCTGGCACGTTTTGGGGCAGAAACGAGTTATACCCGAATGGCTGCTTTTGGCACTTTTGTGAAGTTCAACTGTGAGCGAAAAACTGACTGTCAGCCCCAATTATTCCAAATATTGATTATCTTATAAAAGAAACAACAACGACAACCAGAGTAATAAACCCCGCAATCACAGCCTAATCAATAAGCATAAATTGATGAGGTATTGTTACTTTTAGTGCCTTATTGTTATTTATTGATCGTAATCAATAGATAACCCTTTAATACTCACTACACTTAACTTGCTGAGATGGAGCCGAGTCTATTCTTATGGAGTTGGTAATATCATTGAAAAATATGATTTTTAAATTGTGAAGGAGAATAATATGCGAACAGGTAATATTTTATGGCCTACGGATTTTTCTGATACTGCATCACATGCTTTGCAATATGCCATTGAAATGGCGAATTTATATCAAGTAGGCATTCGTATTTTACATATTGTTGATCAGCCTTCAGATAATGAGAATTATATGATCCTTGCGATAACTCCCCAAGAGTTAGCTAAAAATATGGAAGACGCTGCGGCGAGTAAAATGCATGAGTTATTAGGTCAGTTGAATACTGATTTAAAGATTGAAACGGTTATTCGACATGGTGATGCCATTAATGAGATTTTAGATGAGACTAATAGCGGTGATATAGGCATGGTGGTAATTGCCAGTCATGGAAGAACCGGACTTTCTCATTTTTTGAATGTTAACGTTGCAGAAACGATCGCCAATAAAGCTGATTGCCCAGTGTTAATAGTCAAATAAAATTGGCGCGTATCTCTTGTCCCGCTGCGGTTTTAGACGGGACAAAGTGGCCAGCAGGTTTGGTAAAAATGTGAGTTGTGTAAACATCAATACACGGTTAAATTGCCCGAAAGTGAACTTTTCATACTGGGGCAGGGTCAACGTAAAACTTTTACAGCAGTGAGTGTTAATTTTTTTCACTCATTGCGTAGGCATTCATTGCAGACGTCTTTTAACTAAGACCTTCATTCTACCAGTATGTATAACCTGGTCTTTTCCTCTTGAATTGACTGAATAATGAAGGTCCGCTCATGGCCACTCTCCAACCACTCGACAACGTAAAATATTGATAATAATTGGCAAGGTATTTTACTGTGTCGGATGGCGCTTCGCTTATCCGACCTACACTTACACAAAACCGCTTATTTGGCGTCTCCCACTGGGAAAATAAAGCGTTTATTCAACCCTAATACCTTGTTTTAAAAGGTATTCCACTGCTTTATCAGTATGGGGCTTAAATGCCTTCCAACGGCCTATTGCTTTATTATTAAGTGGTTGGCGTACTTGCACTTTGCTAGCCGTAGAAACTGGTGCGGTGTTTAAGTGAAAATCTATACATTGCTCCTGCCACTCTAGGTTACAAAAGCTGACTAACTCTTTTATTTGCTGCTCGGGCTGTGCGACTAACTCTTCGTATTTTACTAATTTTATATTGCTGTGTTGCATGCAAAAGTGCTGCATTAGTTTGTAAAAACGGCTGTAAAATTTTGCAGTGTCGAGTAAATCGAGCGAGTAAGCATAGTAGGGGTTATTAATGGTAAATAATTGGCGATAGTTGCCAATACAGGTATCCATTGGATCGCGCAGCATACAAATAATTTTAGCGTTTGGCAGTGCTTTGGTTATTAAGTCGATATAAAAAAAGTTAAACGGGAGCTTATCAATAAAGTGTTTATGGCTGCCTGTTATTACGCGTGTTGCGTTTAAATAGGTTGACCCAAGCTGATTAAAATCAAGCTCGTAGGCTTTACTGAGCGTTTGAGTGTCGAGCATGTGAGGTGTTTGTGTTTGGCTTAGCTTTTTAACACTTAGGCCAAAGTCTTGTAATTCACCGGCTGTTTGCACGTCGCTGTGGCTCGATAAAATACGCTCAACTAATGTGGTGCCAGAGCGGGGCATGCCTAATACAAAAATAGGTTCGGCCGTTGGGTTACCTTGTGTTAGCGCTTGTGTGTGCTGCTCACTTAAGCGTTTAATATGTTCAAATAACTCAGTTGAGCTTTTATGATCAAACGGCTGCACAGCACGTTTTGCTACTTTACCTTGCTCTAACGCGTTAAAAGCCTCTGAATATTCACCAATATCTTGATACTCTTTTGCTAAAGCATGGCCAATATGCAGTTTTGCATCGGGGTGTGTTACTTGCTCAAACACGTTTTTTAAGCGCTCAATATGGTTGTTTTGCTTACTTACTTTAGTTAAATCACTTAATGCAAAATGACTTTGATGATGCTGCGGGTTAAGCGCTATGGCATTTTCAAAAGCGTGTTGGGCTTTATCAAATAGACCTAAAAACTTAGCGCTTACACCGTAGTTATAATAAAACGGTGGTTGAGCTTTGTTAGCTGCTGTAGCTAGTTTAATAGCGCGCTCAAAGTAGTTAAGTGCTTGCTCGTGAATGCCTGCTTGAGTAAGTGCAACGCCAAGTGTGTCGGCATCAAGGGCTTTAGTTATTTGTTTTAATGGCACCGATAGTGCGGTGTTTTTTGCTTTTTGTAATTCGCCAGTAAGTGCGTAACATTTAGCAAGTTGCGCGGTGTATTCAATACTTTGGCCAAGGGTGAGGGCTTTTTCGATGAGCTTTATTGCTTTGTGTATTTGCCCAACAGTTAAATTAACCATTGCCAGCAAAAAATACCCATCAGCAAAGTCTGGTTTGAGTGTAACTAACTCCACTAGGGCTTTGTGTGCTTGCTCTATTTTACCTTGGTTTAGGGAGTGTATTGCGCTTTGATGAAGTTGCTTTAAATTTGGCTGCATGGTTTTTGGTAATTATTATTTTGTAAAAGAAAATAAAAAGGCTCAAATAAATTTGAGCCTTAAAACAGTGTTTAAAAAGTGAGACTGTTTAAAAGTCGCTTAAATTATATTTCAAATTTGTAGTTAAATTTTACACCTACCGTAAGCGGGCGATTAATGTAATGGCCGTAGTTACGTTGTATGTCGGCGCCATTAGCGGATGTTATATCGGCATCTGAACGACGAACTGAGGTAACCGCGTATTTGTTGAATAGGTTATCAACATATAGCGTAGTTGACCATGCATCAGCCGTTAATTTAGCTGATATATTACTTAAGCTGTAACCTGGTAGTGTTTCGCCGTTGTCACGAAGCCCTACTCTTGAAAGCACGTCGCTTTGCGCAGTTAAACCGTAGTTAATATCAAGCGTTTTGTCGTTAAACACGTCTGTTTGATAGTTTACACCCATCGAAAATTGATTTTCAGGTGAGCCTGGTAAACGGTCGCCGTCTTCTGCGCCATCGGTACCATCGGCGTTAAACAAAAATGGTGCGTTTGATGTTAACTCTGCTTTTGTATAAGCGTAGGTTGCGTACAGTGAAAATGAGTCAGATAAGATCGCGCGAGTTGATACTTCAACCCCTTTTGCATTAGCGCTGCCGGCGTTTGAAAGGTACGGCAATTGTCCTACTTCGGTAGCACCTGAAATTTGTGCATCATCCCAATCTACGTTAAATAACGCAGCGTTAAAGTGTAGTTGGCTTCTAAACCATGTACTTTTGAATCCTAGCTCGTAGTTGGTTGTTGTATCTGCGTCATACAGCATTTCATCAGGGTTACCACAACCGGCTTGATTAGCTGGTAATGGATCAGGGCACGGAGCTAAACCATTTGAACCACCGATTCTAAAGCCTTCACTTACCGTTACATAACCCATAACTGAATCAGTAAATTGGTATTTAGCATTAAACTTAAATAAGTTGCCGTTATCGCTTGCTTCATTTTTTTCAAAATTTAGTGATATATCATTTGGTCCTGCACCATCAAATAATGTATTAAATAATGGAAAGTCCACTGCAGATTCTGATTCTACATCGTATTTATATAAGCGTAGCCCAAGAGTAACATCAAGCTTATCAGTTACTTTATAGCCAACTTCACCAAATAGTGCAGACTCAGTGACGGTACTTTTTGTAAGCTCTAAGTATTCTAATGAGTCAGGTCTTAGCTGCTCGCCACCAAAGTTATCGATAGCGAATTGGTCAAACCCAGGGGTAAACTCTCGGCTTGATGCTTCGGTTTCTGTTTTGTTGTAAAAGCCACCCACAATCCAGTTAAAGTCGCTGTCGCCTTGCGACACTAAGCGAATTTCTTGAGTAAAGGTATCTTCTTCGTCAATTTCACGGGTAAACGTTGAAAACGAAGGAAACTCTTCATAACCGTAATCAAGACGAATAAGTAAGTCTGTTTGATCGCGTTGACCGTCGGCATCAAAGCTCGAAAGACCGGTTGCCGATACTAGCTCTGCAAAACCTAGGTCGGCTTTTAGTTCGAGGCTTAGTAATTGATCTTTTTTCTCGCGAGGCTCTTCAAAGCGATAAGCTGATTCGTATTTACCTATTACGTCGCTTAAACCGTTGTTTGCATTAAGGCTGTTGTAATGAACAATCGAGCGGCCTTCGCTGTCTTGGTTTTGGTAAAAGTAGTTAAGTGTACCTTCAAACGATTCATTTGGTTTAAAGCGTACAGAAATACGACCTGTAGTGGTGGTTTCGCCGTTGGCGTCTTTTACATTTTTAAGGTTGTTATTAATTGCTGAGCTATCGCTCCAATCTGGATCTGGCAACGATACGCCAGGCTCGCGTACTACGTAGCCGTAATCGATAAAACCTGGGTCTTCATATACGTTTATGCTGGCGCGAACTGCAAGCTTGTCTTCAATAAGTGGAAGGTTAAATATAAAGCCGCCTTCGCCACCTAAAGAGTCACTTTCTTTTGTTTGAAATAGGTCGCCGTATACTTCAAGCGATGTAAAATCAAGCTCAGGCTGTTTAAGCATGTAACGAATTGCACCGCCCAATGTGCCTGCTCCATAAAGCGTGCCTTGTGGCCCAATTAATACTTCAACACGCTCAATATCTACTAGGCGCATATCTACCGAAACTGGAATTTCGTTAATGTAAGTAGATACCGTGCCACCATCTGACGATGGACCAGAAGAGTTTGTATTTAAACCACGAACAATAATAGGCGAGCCTGAGCGGCCACCTTGATCGGTAATTGTTAAACCAGGTACCCAGCGTGCTACATCCGCAAGCTCATTGATATTTTGATCTTTCATAATATCTGCATCAAGGGCTGTAATATTTAGCGGTGCATTTTGCACAGAGCCGCTGCGCCTTGTTGCTGTAACTTCGATTACTTCGAGTGATTTGTTTTTAGCTGCAACTTCTTCTTGAGCAAGTGCAGCATTAGGCAATAAAAATACGCTAGAAACAGCGCTCGAAATAGCCAAGGTTAACAAGCTTGGTTTAAACATAAAAAGTGATCCCCAGTTCAAATGTTTTACATTAGTAAATTAAGTTAAGCAGTTTATCAGGGAGTGAAGTAGCTGGGAATATTTAAATTGAATTTTAATTCACTTTTGTAGAATAAATATTGTTAGTGTGTAGGGTTTTTATTTAGTTAATAGGCAATACAAGCAATAGCTTAGTGCTATTAGGTACAGTTAGGTTAAAAATCACACCCTTGTTTAAAGGTAAATAGTCATTCATATTTTAAAGATGGTGTTATGACGTGCTCGTTAAACAAATTATTACATTAAAATTGATAGTTTATAATGTCATTAGTTATGCTTTTATCAGCACTATTAAAGTATGTTTTTATCCCCATTAAGAGTGGTAGTCGTATTTATAAGTAACTGTGTAAGTTATTGAGTGAGCGTGTTTGATTGCCACTTCGTATTATATTTTTTATTTGTCCGCACTTTTTTGTGCGTGTTTTTAAGGATTAACAATGAGCCAACTATTTTCGCCTTTATCACTTGGGCAAGTAACGTTAGATAACCGTATTATTATTGCACCCATGTGCCAGTACTCAGCAAACAATGGCGCTGCTAGCGATTGGCACACTATTCATTTGGGCCAATTGAGTTTAAGTGGTGCAGGATTGCTAATTTTAGAAGCAACAGCAGTAAACCCAGAAGGGCGTATTAGCTACGGCGATTTAGGGCTTTGGAATAACGAAACCCAGCAAGCCTTGGGCAAAAGCCTAAAAGCAGTAAGACAATATAGCCCTATGCCTATTGGTATTCAGTTGGCACATGCTGGGCGCAAAGCATCAACTGAAAAACCATGGGACGGTGGCGATGCTATTGCACCTGATGACGTTAATGGCTGGCAAACGCTCGCACCTTCGGCAGTTGCGTACGACGATAGCAGCCCAGTGCCAAAAGCAATGAGCCAAGACGACATTGACTCATTAATTAAAGACTTTGTCAGTGCAGCTAAACGCGCTGATGAACTCGGCCTTGATTTAATCGAGCTACATGGTGCGCACGGTTACCTGTTACACCAGTTTTTGTCGCCACTTTCAAACAAGCGCGATGACAACTACGGTGGTAGCCTAGAAAACAGAATGCGTTTATTGCTTGATGTGTTTAAAGCGGTAAGAGCGGTATTTCCTAGTGAAAAAGCGGTAGGTGTGCGTATTTCGGCAACCGATTGGGTTGAAGGCGGCTGGGATTTAGAGCAATCGATAGTGCTTAGTAAAGCGCTTGATGAACTCGGCTGTGACTTTATTCATGTAAGTACTGCGGGTTTAAGTCCTGAGCAACAAATACCAGTAAAACCTAATTTTCAGGTACCGTTTGCAACAGCCATAAAAGAAGCGGTTAAAATGCCTGTTATAGCGGTGGGTTTAATTACACAGCCGCAACAAGCCGAAGATATTATTAGTGAGCAGCAAGCCGATGGTGTAGCGCTGGCGCGTGGCATTTTATATAACCCGCATTGGCCGTGGCATGCAGCTGCAGAGCTTGGCGCTACAGTAACTGCACCTAAACAGTATTTACGCTCAAGCCCACATGGGCAGCCATCACCAATTAAGTAAAACGAAGTTTTTTGTAAAAACCCAACCCGCGTTTGCTGGTTGGGTTTTATTATTTTTATAAAGTAGAGACACACATGACCCAACCAGGCGTTTCAGCGCAACCACTTAGCAATACACTCGTTACTATTATTGCTTTGTGTTGCGGTCTTATTGTTGCCAATATTTACTACGCTCAACCTATTATTGAGTTACTTGCCCCAGAAGTTGGATTAAGTGCGCACAGTGCTAGCCTTATCGTATCGCTTACACAAATAGGCTACGCTTTGGGGTTGTTTTTTTTAGTGCCATTAGCTGACTTAATTGAAAATAAGCGTTTAATGCTTATTACTTTAGCTGTGTCGTTTTTGAGTTTAGTGGGTACTGCACTTGCTGATTCACCTAATGTAATGCTTATTTTATGTTTAATGATAGGCATGAGCTCGGTTTCTGTTCAGGTGCTTATTCCGCTTGCTGCGCATTTATCGTCTGACGAGAAGCGCGGGCAGGTTCTTGGCAATATTATGGCGGGTCTCTTGCTAGGTATTTTGCTGGCAAGACCTATATCGAGCTTAATAGCCGATCACTTTGGTTGGCGCGCTGTATTTTACTTTGCAGCAGGGTGTATGGTGTTTATTGCAGGCGTAATTTATTTTGCTATTCCAAGCAGGCAACCTACCCATAAAACAACGTATTTTAAGTTATTAAAATCGCTTAAACAGTTAATGATAAGCCAACCAGTGCTGCGCCAACGTTCACTTTTTCAAGCATTAATGTTTGCATCGTTCAGTTTATTTTGGACGAGCGTACCGGTTGTGCTTGCCCGTGAGTATGGTTTATCGCAATCAGAAATAGCATTGTTTGCATTAGTGGGTGCGGCAGGTGCTGTAGCTGCCCCCATTGTTGGTCGCTTAGCCGATAAAGGTTATACACATCAGTTATCGTTACTGGCCAAAGTAATTGCAGCAGTGTGCTTTTTACCAAGCTTATTTGAGCTACCTTACGGCATTATAGTATTGGCATTAACCGGAGTGTTTATTGATTTTGCTGTGCAGGCCAATATGGTATTGGGTCAACGTGCAGTGTACGCACTAGAGCCACAAAGCCGTGCGCGTTTAAACGCTATTTACATGACGAGTATATTTGTAGGTGGCGCAGTAGGCTCGCTTATTGCCAGCCCGTTATATGAAGCGGGCGGTTGGACTGGTATTGCACTGGTCGCTACCGGCATGCCGCTTATTTCGTTGATTGGTTATTTGCTTACAACTAAAAAGCAAAGTAAGGCTGTGAGTTAAAAAATTACCGGATACAACACAATAAAGTCACCATGTTGCGTGGTGACTTTATTTAGGTTGTTAAGGTTAGTTTGGTAGTTAATTAAGTAGCCTGTTTTTTTGCGTTTGAAAAAGAGCTACCAACAGATGCAATAATAACAAGTAAAATAGCGAGCCACTGCCATAAAGTAAGTAACTCACCCAGTATAATAAACCCTGCGAGCGAAGCTATTGCAGGCTCTAAACTCATCATTACGCTAAACCCTTGTGAAGGCATGTTACGCAGTGCAACCATTTCAAGTGTGTAAGGCAGTGCGCTTGATAAAATAGCAATACCAATACCCAGTGGGATAATTTCCCACGTAAACGCGGCGCTTTGCAGAATGCCGCCGTAAGGTACTAGCACTATAGCGGCAACGGTCATACCCAACGCAACAGTTGCTCCACCAGAGCTTTGTGTGCCCGTTTTTTTACCAAATAATATATAACCTGCCCAACATGCACCAGCACCAAGCGCAAGCGCTACACCCAATGGATCAAGGCTGTCTTGGCCGCTCATATCTGGAAGCAGAAGCAAAATACCGGCAATAGCACAGGCAACCCAAAATAAGTCACGTTTGCGGCGTGATGAAAATAAGGCAACAGCAAGCGGACCTGTAAATTCAAGCGCTACACCTATGCCTAGTGGAATGCGTTCAATGGCATAATAAAACAAAATGTTCATGCCGCCTAAACTTAAACCATACACAATTATAGGAATACGATTACCAGAAGTAGGTAAGTGTTTCCAAGGTTTAAACACTAAGCAAAGTATAAAGGCAGAAAACCCAAGCCTAAGGGCAGTTGTACCTTCAGGACCAACAATAGGAAAAAGCTGTTTTGCAAATGACGCGCCCGTTTGAATGGTCATCATTGCAAGCAGAACACACACGATAGCCAGTAAATAACTTTTTGAAGATGCTTGCATTTTTATCCTTGAGTTGAGTAACTCTATCAATTAGTTATGTAATGCAGGGAGTATAAAAGCTAAACCCGCCCGATATTAATGGCGGCATAGTATCTTTTTTTAAATTTATAGGTAAGTGTTTGCGACCAAAAATAGCGCAATTAAAAGTATATTTAATAGGGCAGGTAAATAAAGTAAGAGGTAAAGTTAGCAAACAGGCGTTTGCTAACTTTAATCAGTTGGTTAAAAGGCCTTAGTGGGCACTTTTATTAACTAAGCCATCAAGCGAGTAGAGGCCTCGTTTTTCATCATTTTTGCGTTTAATTTCTTCAAGTGCGCGCGATTCTACAGCGTCAAATAAAGCATTAATTAAGCGGTTAAAATGTTTGTGCATTGCACTGCGCGCTGCATTTGCATCATGCGACTTTAGAGCTGTATAAATAGCGGTGTGTTCGTCCATAACGCACTCGTTATTGTTTTTACACACACTGCCATAGTCAGCAACAATTTGTGGGTTTGTTAAACGTAAATCCCACAAGTTAGACACTGCAAATTCAAGTGCTTTATTGCGTGTTGCTCTAGCTATAATTTCGTGGAACTCACGGTCGGCTTGCTCAACATAAAGGCCTTTTTCCATGGCAATTAATGTTTTATTTAGTTGCTCTAGTTCTTCTTCTGTAATGCTTTGAGCAGCTAAAGCGGCAATTTCGCCTTCAATTAATGCGCGAGCTTGAGTAAGTTCAAATGCACTGATCTCTTTTGATTTTATAGATGCATTTTTTTGTTCTACTACGTAAACACCAGAGCCGGTTTTAACTTCAACTCGGCCACGTACTTCTAATGCGATAATAGCTTCTCTAATGGTAGGGCGACTTACATCAAACATTTCTGCAAGTTCACGTTCAGGTGGTAAACGACTCCCAGCAGAAAATTCGCCTTGATTTATTAAAGACTCAATTTTATCAACTATGCGCCAAAATAAGCGACGATTACCCATACTTTACCTTCATTACCTTAAGGAATAATGGCCTCTGGGGCCTAAAAGTCAAAACCAACTGTTAATACCAGAGGTTACCTCAAAATTCACTATTATGTCAAAATTCTAACGCGATGTTATGGTTAAAAACCACTATACACCAATGGTTGTATTCTTGTATTACCAATTTAGTTTAAAATAATGCAATTGGCTAGCTTGATTGGTAATGTTTTTATGTGTTAGGTTAGTTTTAAGGTTATTGAATAATAAATATTGGTAATAAACCGAATTTGGGTTGTTAGTGTTAAGTTTGCTGTAGAAGTATTTGATTGCCCATGGATGGGGATCGCTATTTTTAAATGTGTTTGTAAAGTGTGTTTTGTAAAATGTGTAGTTGTACGAGAGCTATTTAAGCTTTCTTCTGGGCGTTAACTGTCGTTGGTTAACGCCCATATTTTATTTAATTAGTCGTTAGGGTACACAACGCCAAGCTGTTTGCGCGCTTCATCAAGTACGCTCATTACGTTACTGGCTAAAATATGTGTATTAACGGGTGACTCAAGAATATTTTGCTTCACTAACGCCATAAAATGTTCAACTTCGTATTTCATAAAGTGCTCATCAAACGGCTGGGATATAACCTCTACCTCACCATTATTAGCAATAAACTCCACCTTTTTGAGTTGCGATACGGCTTCTATACGTATGCGTCCAAGCTCGCCTTGTATTTCGGTTATGTTGTCGCCTTGCGATATTTTAGAGTAGCTAATAACGGCTTGTTTATCTGCGTAGTTTAGTAATACATCGCCCGCACCATCTACACCTGTATCAAGTAATACGCCACTGGCACTTACGCTTTGCGGCGCTCCCCAAAGTGCAATTAATAAATACAGTGGGTAAATCCCTAAATCAACTAAAGCACCATTAGCAAACTCGGGTAAAAACGTATTTGGACGCTCGCCATTTTTATATTTATCGTAACGCGATGAATATTGACTGTATTGCCCAATATATTTACGTGGTGTGCCAATTTTTACCATTGCCTGTTGCAGCCGTGCAAAGTTAGGCAAGTGAGTGGTCATCATGGCTTCCATGTAAAGGCGCTGATGCTTTTTTGCTGTAGCTATAATGCTTGCAAGCTCTTTAGAATTGGCTGCTGATGGTTTTTCGCCAAGGACATGTTTACCCGCTTCTAGGCACATAACGGCATATTGTTTGTGTAAGCTGTTAGGGGCGGCTATGTAGACAGCATCAACATTTTGATCTTGGCATACTTGCTCGATTGAGGTGAAAATTTTTGCTTGTGCATTTTGTGGGTGTTTGGCTAAAAATGCTTCGCCGCTTGATACTGCGCGCGAGCACACACCATATAAATTAAAATCGTTTAACGTATTTGCAGCGGCTAACAGTGTGTCGCTAATAAAATTGGTGCCAACAATAACAAAGTTCATGCTCACTCCTTAGCTTAAATAAAAATAATAAGAGTGTTTAGTTTAACATTTTTTTAGTCCTATATGCTCGAGGAGAACATCCAAACCAGCGTTTAACATTAACACTTAGCGTTGCTTGCTCTTGATACCCTAAAAGCTCAGATATGGTTGATATTGTAAATTGGCTTTGTGCTAAGTAGTGTGCAGCTAAAGCGCGACGAGTGGCATCTTTAAGTTTTACAAAGCTCGTATTATGCTTGGTAAGTTCTCGATGCAGAGTACGCGGGTGCATACCCAGCGCAGCTGAAATAGTTTGGTTACTACATTGATAAATAGGAAGCATAGGCCTAATTAGTGCACTAACTTGGTTGGGTAATGGTTGTGTGTGTTCTTTGTTTTTTGCCAAGAAGCTTAGCGCTGCTTGTACTTTATTTAGTTCAGGGTGATCAAGCTCAAGAGTTAAATCACTTTTTGAGATTACAATACCAGCGCTGTTGCGATGCTCTATAACGTTACAACCAAAGTAAGTGTTATAGGCACGAGTATTAGTACTTAATTTTTTTGGCAAAAATATATTAATTGGTTTGCAGCGGTTATTACTCAGCTTTTTAATAACAGCCAATGCTAAACCAATAGTTAGCTCAATCACTTGGTTGATGTTCGGTAATGGTTTTAAATTAATTTCGAATGATAAAAACAAGCTTTTATCATTCTCTAAAGGGTGCGAGTTTAAGCTAAGTGCAGGGCTGTGCAAGTGAAGGTATTTAATAACCCAATTAAGTGCATCACCTAAATTAGTACTACTTTTAGCTGCTATTGCAATATGCCCTAAAATATCAAAATTCTGTCTACTTGCGAGCTTAAGGCCAAAACTAGAACAATTGAACTTACAAGCACAGTACTCTAATAGCTCAGCGTAATCTCGATAAGGTAAATATTGGTTATCGAGATTTTTAAAGTCAACGTTATTAACATTACAGTTTTGCATTATTTCATGCGGATCGCCGCCAAATTCGCTAATTAGGGTATCTATACCTTGTAATGACGTGGCTCTGATTAGGCTGCTCATGGTTAACCTCAAATAAATGATGTCTAAAAATATCAAGTTTTGTTGAGTTTTTCTATGCACTATTACTGTTAAAGCCGTTTAAAACTTTTATTAAGGTACACCATGAACAATACAACATTTGATTACATTGTGATTGGCGCAGGTAGTGGCGGCTGCGTTATGGCATCGCGATTGTCTGAGGGTAAAAATGTAAGTGTGTGCTTAATTGAAGCTGGCGGCAGTGATAACAGTGTATTTGTGCAAATGCCAGCAGGCATAGCAGCGAGTGTCCCTTATGGCATAAATAGCTGGCATTACAATACCGTGCCACAAAAAGAGTTTAATAACCGGTGTGGTTTTGTGCCGCGAGGCAAAGTATTGGGTGGGTCAAGCTCGACAAATGCAATGGTTTACATAAGAGGTAATAAGTACGATTACGATAATTGGGCACAGCTTGGTAATGAAGGTTGGGATTTTGATAGTTTACTCCCGTACTTTATTAAAGCTGAGAACAATAAAGCGTTTATAAATAATGAGCTGCACGGGACAAAAGGCCCGCTACATGTACAAGAGCTAAATAACCCCAGCGATATAAATCAATATTTTTTAAATGCCTGTGCTGAGCAGGGCGTTAATTTAAGCGACGATATAAATGGCAAAGAGCAAAGCGGCGCACGTCTATCGCAGGTAACCCAGCACAATGGCGAGCGTTGTAGTGCAGCAAAAGCGTATTTAACACCGTATTTAAACCGCCCAAATTTAACGGTATTAACCTATAGCCACGTTAATAAAATAAATATAACCAATAAGATAGCGCAAGGCGTGCAAATAGAGCGTAATAAAGAGGTTATTAATTTACGTGCTAAAAAAGAGGTAATACTTAGTGCTGGCGCTATTAATTCGCCGCAAATATTAATGCTTTCAGGTATTGGCCCAAAAGAGCAGTTAAGTGCACATAACATTAAGGTTCAGCACGTACTTGAAGGTGTTGGCGCTAATTTACAAGATCATTTAACGGTAGTACCACTTTATAAATCAAAAACAAGTAAGGGTACATTTGGTATAAGTCCGTTAGGCATTGCCAGCATTATAAAAGGCTGTGCTAACTGGTTTAGTAAACGACAAGGGCGATTAACCAGTAACTTTGCAGAGTCGCACGCGTTTATTAAATTATTTGAAGGCTCGCCAGCGCCCGATGTGCAACTAGAGTTTGTAATTGGGCTGGTGGACGATCATAGTCGTAAATTACACACTGGGCATGGTTACAGTATACACAGCAGTATTATGCGCCCCAAAAGCCGAGGTACTATTACATTAGCTGATAACAACCCGCGTAGTGCACCGCTTATAGACCCTAATTACTTAAGCCATCCAGATGATTTAACTGTAATGCTTGCAGGCCTTAGAAAAACACTCGCTATTATGCAAAGCAAAGCTTTTGATAACATACGCGGTAAAATGCTCTATCCGCTTGATATAAATAATGATGATCAGCTAATTGAGTTTATACGCCAAACTGCAGATACCGAATATCACCCAGTAGGGACATGTAAAATGGGGCAGGATCCAATGGCAGTGGTGGATACTAATTTGCGAGTGCACGGGGTAAGTAACTTACGCGTAGTCGATGCGTCGATTATGCCTACCATTATTACCGGCAACACAAATGCACCGGTAATTGCGATTGCTGAAAAAGCGGCTGATTTAATTAAACACGAAAAGGTGTAATTAAATAAACTGTAGTAGGGCTATTAATTAGCTATAAAACTCATTTAGCCATTGTTGCCAATCGCTTTCAAGGTGCAGCATTTGCTGATGCTTTTTAGCGTTTAGATGCTTGATTTCGTCCTCGCTTGCCATATAAGGTCCAACGCGACAAAGCGGGCAATGGTTTGGTGTTAAATATGCAGGTTTGGTAAGACGTAAGCTTAATTCGCTAGTATGTGTATCAATACTTTTTGGGCTGAAAACGTAAGTTATGCCGCTGGTGTCTTTTACGTGTTTATCGCGGTCAACATTACGAATTTTGTAACCTTCAAAATGGCTAATATTAAATGGGATTTGGCCTAAATAATCAGCGTTTAAACCGTTATTTAAACTCCCTTCTATATTCCATTCTCGATAAGGTTTTACATCTTTTGAAGTGATATAACACAGCATTGGACCATTTTTATCAAGCGCGTATTCGTTAGCGTATTTAATAAATTGATGCAGTAAAGCGCGGTTTAATACGTTCATACTGGTTTGGCGCGTGTTGTTTTCAAATGCTTCACGACCAACAAACGCAGGTATAAGCGGAAACTGAAAAATAACCACGTCAAAGCTGTGCTGGTTTTCACTTAGAGTTTGCCAACACGCGGGATTTGTTACATCAAAACTATTAAGTACCTCAACGTTATGCGCTTTTAGGTTACCAAGTGCATTGTGCTGATACTTTTGCTCAATAGTAGTTTGGTCATCGTAAGTGGATGCAACCAAAGCTTTTGGCGATAGATGAGTGTAAATAGCGTTCGAAAACGATAAATCGCCATCGCCTACGGTGAGTATTCGCCATTGAGGATTTAAATACATATTTTATTTAGCGTTTATGTTTGTAGCAGTATTATTTATATCGCTATTTGTTTGTGAGTCTTTTGCTAGTAAACGATGAAACGCAAGTCTGGTTTTTAACCCTTCAATTGCGATTTGTTTAATAATAAGATTAAAGGTAATTAAAATGGCAAAGGCAATATGAATAGGGCCGTGAGTAAATCCTGCATCTGTATCGTATAGTGTTAAACCAAATAGCAAAAATAAGACGACTAAGAAAATTTCGAGTAATTGACTTGAATAAAAGCTTAAACGACCTTCGCTTTTATGATCTTTTTTAATGCGAATAGCACAAAAAAATGGGATCACTTTGATTTTAAATGCAGCGTTTTTTTCTACGTAGTTTTCGCCAAGTTCGTCGAGTTGTTGGCGTAGTTGGTCAATCATGGTGTGTCCTCAAATAGCAGTGCGCGGATATTACCTTATTACCACGCAATATTTAAGTTTACAGCTGCTATTTAGGGTAAATACTCATACCAATAATCAGAATGTGACAAACAAACACAACAGAGGTAAGTACTACACGCATTTTTTGATAATCTTTATGATAGGTTTTCCATTGCGGCGTGGCTTTTTCAAATATAAGTACTAACCAAAAACTAGCACCTAGCCAAGCCAGTGCCCACTCTACAGGTAAAAATGATAAAAATGGAACTGGGATAACAGGTAATACCGCTTTAATTGCATTGCTATAGCTTTGCTCTCCGGCGCGCCACAAGCTACCTGCCATAAATGCTAAAATGGCGATACTGTAAAAAGTAAAAAACTCTAAGTTAAGGCTATTACTGCCAAACATAAGCGGCCAACCCACACACCCTAAAAACGGGATTAAGCCTAAGTAACCTAGTTGTATGTGGTTAAAAAATTTTTCCATTACGGCGTGCCTTATATTTAATGACTTATTTGAAGCGCGGCTATTGTAGCAGTATTGCGATTAGCGATCTTAATAATTCGCCAGCGTTTACAATCCAAATAATGCTTACGATAACAGGGATTATATAGTTCAACCCAAAAAACCGATTGTTTTAATCTAAACAATCAATTTTATTTAATTGTCCATTAGCCTTATTGTATTAACCAAGCCAACGCAGAAGGTCGTTTTAAACGAGAGCGTTGATTACTTTTTAAATACATTAAATATAGATGAGGAAATACCATGAGCACTTCATTAATCAATACTAAATTACAACCATTCAATGCAACCGCTTACCACAACGGTGACTTTGTAGAATTGTCTGAAAAAGATGTTCTAGGTAAATGGTCAATCTTCTTCTTTTACCCAGCAGACTTTACATTTGTATGTCCTACTGAACTTGGTGATGTTGCAGATTATTACGCACAACTTCAAGATATGGGCGTAGAAGTTTACTCAGTATCTACTGACACTCACTTCACTCACAAAGCATGGCACGATACGTCAGACACAATTGGTAAAATTACTTACCCAATGATTGGCGACCCAACAGGACGTATTACTCGTAGCTTTGGCGTAATGATTGAAGAAGAAGGCTTAGCACTTCGCGGTACATTTGTAATGAACCCAGAAGGCGAAATTAAAATTATCGAAACTCACGATTTAGGTATTGGCCGTAGCGCTAAAGAACTTGTTCGTAAAGTACAAGCTGCACAATACATTGCAACTCACGACGGTGAAGTTTGTCCTGCATCTTGGCAGCCAGGTGAAGACACACTTGCACCTTCACTAGACCTAGTTGGTAAAATCTAAGTATAGATTTATTCCTACTATAAGGGCAGGTAACTGCCCTTAAATCAACGAACATCCGTTTGTTGGTGCCTCCTATATCAATATACTTGTTTAAGCACATGCATTATTTGGCATGGGAGGCTTGCTGTTTAAATTTTCCTAAAAGGGTTAAGCCATGTTAGATAACAACATAAAAAATCAATTAAAAAGCCATTTTGAATCGCTTACTCAACCTGTTGAGCTGCTTATTGCCTTGGATGACAGCAAAAAATCAGCAGAAGTAGAAAGCTTAGCGAACGATTTAGCTTCACTGAGCGATAAATTTACGGTAATAAACAATCCTGATACAAGCGCGCGTCGCCCGTCAATGGTTGTACATTCACCTATTAAAAACACTCATATTACGTTTGCAGGCGTACCTATGGGCCACGAATTCACAAGTTTAGTGTTAGCTCTTTTACATACTGGCGGACACGCAAGTAAAGCTAAAAGCGAAGACATTGAACAAATACAATCGCTTACTCAAGAACTTAACTTTGAAGTATATATAAGTTTAAGTTGCCAAACGTGCCCGCAAGTAGTCCAAGCACTTAATACTATGGCAGCGACAAACAGCAATATTAAAGCGACCATGATTGATGGCGCATTATTTCAAGATGAAGTAGAAGAGCGAAATATTTTAGCTGTACCGGCTGTATATTTAAATGGCGAACCATTTAGCCAAGGTGCACTAAGCCTTACCGACATACTCAATAAAGTAGATAGCAAAGGGGCACAGCGCCAAGCTGAATCGCTAAGTAAAAAAGATAAATTTGATGTACTTGTAATTGGTGGCGGGCCTGCGGGCGCATCGGCTGCGATTTACTCAGCACGAAAAGGGTTAAATACAGGTATTGTTGCCGACAGATTTGGTGGACAAGTTGCAGATACATTAGCAATAGAAAACTTTATTTCGATTAAGGCGACTGAAGGGCCAAAATTGGTTGCCCAGCTTGAAGAGCACGTTAAAGAATACGATGTAGATGTAATGCATAATCAGCGTGCAGCGGCACTTGGTTATAACAATGGCTACGAAATTACACTAGAGAATGGCGCAGTACTCAAAGCTAAGTCGCTCGTACTTGCCACTGGTGCACGCTGGCGCGAAATGAACGTACCAGGGGAGCAAGAATATCGCGGCCATGGTGTGGCATATTGCCCACATTGTGATGGCCCTTTATTTAAAGGTAAACCTGTTGCCGTAATTGGCGGTGGTAATTCAGGTATAGAAGCGGCAATCGATTTAGCTAATATTGTGCAAAGCGTTACGGTACTTGAATTTGCAGACACACTACGTGCTGATGAAGTGCTTATTCGTAAAGCTAAAAGCATGGCTAATATTACTATTATCAAAAGTGCACAAACAACCGAAGTACTTGGTGATGGTAAAAAAGTAACTGGCTTAATGTACACAGATAGAGTGTCGGGAGAGAGCAAAGAGCTTGAACTTGCCGGTATATTTGTACAAATAGGCTTAATACCAAATACCGAATGGTTAAAAGACAGCGACCTTGAATTAAGCAAATTTGGTGAAATACTGATTGATGCTAAAGGCGCAACTTCACTACCAGGAATTTACGGCGCGGGGGATGCAACCAATACTCCGTTTAAACAAATTATTATTGCAATGGGCAGCGGTGCAACAGCAAGTTTAGGTGCATTTGATTATTTAATTCGTCACTCTGAAGAAGCTGATCAAAGCGCTGCTTAATGTAATTAGTAAAAACTCTCTTGATATAACAGCAAGGCTACACCCATAGCTGTTTGTTAACCCAAGCCGCCCTTCTCCAAAGGCGGCTTTTTTAATGCTTAAGAATTAGCACACGATTTAATCGCACCCACCACCAGAATCACCGCCGCTACAATTTGTGTGAGAGTGCGATGAGTTACTGCTAGAGGAAACTGATGAGTCACTGCCAGTATAAGCTGATGATCCACGTGATGACTTAGCACTGATAAATGTAACTAACAACAATACGCCTGATACGATAACAATTGTTATTGATGAGCTCCATTGCCCAGTGGAAACGCCTTTAAATACTGCAACAATAAGTACTGTTAATAATATAGTTCTAATTATGTTTTTCATTTTATGTTCTTATTTTTTACCAGTGCCAGTGCAGTAAAAATTAGCTGATTTTTACGGTATGCTCAAGCGCATTAATAACCGCTTTTTCAAGTATGGGTAGTTTAAACGGTTTTGATATAAACATATCCATACCGGCTTGTTTGCAGGCAAGTTTGTCTTGTGATGAAGTATTAGCAGTTATAGCCACTATGTAGGTTTCTTCATGCGAGCAGATGTTTTCTGATCTAAGCTGCTTTGTTGCCTCAAATCCATCGAGTATGGGCATAATGCAGTCCATAAAAATCAGGTCATAATGCTTTTGGCGACATTTTAATACAGCATCTTGGCCATCAACTGCAGAATCGGCTTTTATATTAAGTTTGCCTAAAGAAGCATGAAGTACCAACCGATTAATGTCGTTATCATCGACTACAAGCACTGATAGTTCACTGCCGTTGATATCTAACGTTGATTTAAGGCTTTCTTGTTTTTGTTCTGTCCCTTTCTCAATAGGAATATTTACTAAAAACGTAGTGCCTTTATTAGGTGTACTTTTTACCTTTATTTTGCCGCCCATATATTCAACAAGTTCTTTTACTATTGCAAGGCCAAGGCCTGTTCCACCTTTTGAATTTTTAGCATCTACTTCTTGAGAAAAAGGAGAAAACAGTGATTCTAAAAAGCCTTTACTCATTCCTCGGCCTGTATCAGACACTTCAATATTTAAACTTAGCTTATTTTTTATTTTAGAAAGGCTGGTGTTTAATGTAACTGAACCATTTTCAGTAAATTTAAGTGCATTACTCAGTAAGTTAGAAGCAATCTGGCTAAGGCGTGTGTTGTCGCTAAACGCCCAGCAGTTGTCATCAATTGTATTATTTACTTGTAGCGTTACATGCGTGTTTTTAAATAGAGGTGTATATAAAGAAGTTAAATCGGTAAAAATTGTTTTTAGTAAAAAGTCAGTAGGTTCAAGCTTTAGCTCACCATGATTAATTTTAGAAAAATCGAGCACTTCGTTAATAATACTAAGTAAAATATCGGCGCTTCTAAGTCCTATTTTAATTTTTTCAGCGCGAACTTCTTCACTGTGTTCATCAACTAATGTGGTTAGCATACCTGTAATGCCATTCAGTGGGGTTCTTAATTCGTGGCTGATTTTAGCAAATAGCATGCTTCTGTCTTCAAGTAGGCGCTCTGCTTGAGCTTGCTTTTGTTTAAGCTCTTCTCGGAGCATTACTGACTCGGTTACATCTTGGCAGGTGCCAAATAATCGGACACATCGGCCTTCATCAAATTCGGCCTCACCAAAGGTAGCCACCCATAAATGTTTATTTTTAGCGGTTACTATTTCTAGTTCTAAATTCCATTTTTTGCCTTTTTCTATGGCTAATTCTACCGCGCGAGTAATGCCTTCACGACTTGGACCTTCTTTATAAAACTCGACTGCAGAATTCATTTGCGGTTGAAATTGTTCATCCACCTCATGTATGAGGTATGTTTGCTCGCTCCAGGTAATTTTATCGGAGATTAGATCAACCTCCCACGTACCTATATTTGCAACGTGTTCTAACTTTAATAAAGTATTACTATTTTTTATGAGTTGTTCTTTAGCTTGGGTGCGAGCAAATTCCGAACCAAGCCATTGTGCAAATAACTCAATATAATCATAGGCTGCATCATTAAAAGCTGGAGAGCTGTTTATGGATGAAAAGTTAACGGTACCAAATATTTTTTCACCAATTTTTATTGGCGCGCCAATATAAGACTCTAACTGAAAGTTTATATAACAGGGGTGGTTTGCAATTGCGCTTTGAGATGCTTTATGAAAGGCAAGTGCAGAGCCTGCAGCGAGCGTATGTACGCAATAGGTGCCTTGTAATTCAAACACGGTACCGGGTAAAAGTGAGTTGTCAGGGGTTTTGGCATATAAAACGGTGTAGCTGTTTTCATCTACTTTACTAATAATACCTAGTTCAAGGTCAAATACTTCTAACCCAAACACTAAGAGCTTATTAATTTTACTTTCAAAATCAAGAGATTGATTAGAAACTATATCGTGAAAACATCGTAAAAAATTCAAAAGAAAACACCCCGTAAGCTTTTGTTCAATTTATATAATACATAGGCCAATTAGGGCATTGGTATTAGTTTAAAATCCAGTTTAGCAGTTTTAATTACTAATAACTAAAATTGATACGTATTAAATTTTATAACCTTATGTTTTTATGAACTAAGTTAGTGGTTTATTAATAGTAGTAGGGCCTGTTGACCTTTCAGTATTAAAATTTGTCCCTAGGCAGAACCCAAAGGGCAGCGCATGTTTGGCATTTATGCTGCGTTATCGCCTATTTATGGGGAATAACCACACTACATAGGCTCTGCCTTGCCTAAATACCAAACAGCCTGCTGCAAATTTAACCTCGAAAGATAAGCAGGCCCTTGTATATAGCGCAGCATGCCGCCGAGCATATAATACTCAGCGGTATACTTTTAATACGTTGAATTTGGGGTATATTGCGGGTTGATATCGCCGCCTACTTCCTCTGGGTCAACATCGTTAATAAGCAGTGTTTCACGTACAGCTTCAATGTGATCAAGCACGCTTTGGTAGCGCTCGCCATATTCATACTTTGTCACCTCAATCGCTTTAGGCATGTAAGTAAAAGCTATTTTTAGGGCGTGGAGTGCTTCTTCGTTTATTTTTTCGCTCATAATATTCTCTTATGTGTAGGCTATAGCTAATAAAATAACACCAAATACGATTCGGTAAAGACCAAAACTAACAAAAGTGAAATTTTCTAGAAAGCGTATGAATAGTTTAATAGTAAAGTAAGCGACTATAAAAGACGTTAAAAAACCCACAGTAAGGGCAGTTAGGTCATCTAAGCTAAACAGTTGGTAATGTTTAAGTAAGTCGTACCCTGAGGCTGCTGCAAGTACAGGTAAACCAAGTAAAAATGAGAATTCAGCGCTGGCTTTTCGGTTTAAACCACACAACATGGCACCAACAATAGAACTTCCAGCACGACTAGTCCCTGGAACTAACGCAAATACTTGTGCTACGCCAATCCAGAGAGCTTGTTTATAAGTAACTTGGGTTACATCGGTAGTTGTGCAGTGAGTCTCTTTATAACTGCGCTCTAATAGTAAAAAAATCACACCGCCTACAATAAACATAACACCTACTACCTGTACGCTAAACAGTGTTTTTATTACATCACTAAATATAAAACCAATAATACCCAAAGGAATAAATGCAATGGCAACTTTCACCCATAAATTGAAATGTTTAGGGCTGAACTTGTCTTTATAGTTGGCTAGTACCGCTAAAATGGCGGCAAGCTGGATAATTACTTCGAAGGCGAGGTTAGCATCTGTTGGTTCAATGCCTAACCACTTTGACGCTACAATTAAGTGCCCAGTTGATGATATGGGTAAAAATTCTGTTATACCTTCAATAATACCTAAAATAATCGCGTTAATTATATCCACGGTTTACTGCTTCCTGAAAAATTAAAAAGCCCGAACTCGGCTTAACTGAAATGACGCATTACTGCGTACCTAAATTGCGAGGCGTAGCATAAAAGCTCTAAAGGCAAACCAACAGCGTTTTTAGACTTAATTTGTTTAATAAATTGCATTAAGTATTAAATGCACAATATAATGACAATTGTTATCATTTGCATGTGCTGTTTTGTATATGTTTGGGCAAATTTATTGAGCGAATAATGAATAATAAAAAAACGTTTACAGCTACACGGCGAAGGCACTTAATTGCGTGTGTATTAGCGCTAGTTACAGCGGTAATAATGATTCCGGGTATGACAACCTATTTACCGTTTCAAATGAATGAACAAATATTACTGCCTATTTTACTCTTTCCTATTATTTGGACTGCGTTGTTTATTTATGCGTATTTGGCGCAAAAAGCATGGCAACCTTTTGTAGTAATGATTGCATTGTGTGTATTACATGGTTTATTGAGTTTTTGGGCGTTAACGCAGGGGCAGGGATGAAGTCGATTACTTTAAAAAAGCTATTTTTATTACATAGCTGGGTAGGAATTATTACTGCGGTACTGCTATTTATTGTTGCATTTAGTGGAGCGTTAGCGGTGCTGTCTCGCCCAGAGTTAAAAATATGGGCAAATCCAGAGCTACAATCTAGCCAATATGTTGCCAGCGCGCAAATTAATCGACTAGTAAACGAATACCATAAAAAAGTACCTAGTGAATTTGGCGAAAACATTCATGTGTTTTTACCAAGTGGGCATAACTTTCATTTATTAACGTTGGTATTTGAATCTCACCATGGCGATGAAAATTACGACCAAGAGGTGGCCAGAGTATTTCAATTTCATCCCGATACGTTGACGCTGGAAAATACTTACTATGGGCCTAGTAAAGAGTTTTACGCCAATAAAAAAACGGATGCGCCAACTTATATAGGTGAATTTCATGCAGATTTGCATTTAGGGCGACCAATTGGGTTAATACTCACTGGGTTTTTAGGTTTAACGCTTTTAGTAAGTGCAGTGACAGGCTTGTTTATTCATCGAAAATTGATAAAAGAGCTCTTTACGTTTAGGCGAGATAAAGGGTTAGATATTGCAGTAAGCGATGCTCATAAGGTTATAGGTATTTGGGGCAGCGTATTTAATATTGTGATTGGTTTTACAGGATCATTTTTAGGGCTCGCAACCATTATTTTACTACCAGCAGCTGCGTTTGTGAGCTTTGGTGGCGATCAAGATAAGTTAATAGAAACGTTTACCGCTATTCCTGAGCCTGTAGTTAGCCACATTAAGCAACCTACAAAAATAGACACTATTTTAGAGCATGCTCATAGTCGTTACCCTGAAGCAATAATTAGGGATGTCACAATAATGGCGCATAACGATGCGAATGCGCAGGTATATTTGCGTTTGTTAGGTGGCGAGGCTGTTGCTTCTCAGTTACTGCATTATCAGGGCAATGGTGAGTTTGTGCAGTCGATGAGTAGTTTTGGTGATATTTCAGGTATTTCGATAAAAGTAATTGAGTTGATGTTTCCGCTGCACTTTGGGAACTTTGCAGGAGTGTTTGTAAAATTACTTTGGGTATTGCTTGGCTTAAGTACTGCGCTTTTACCTATTTCGGGCATGATGATGTGGCTAACAAAGCGCACACGTGGCAGTAGCCCTTCACTGAGTATGCAGGCATATGCACGCTGGAATCGTTTTATTATTGGCAGTTGTGGCGGTTTGGTATTAGCAAGCTTTGTGCTATTTCCTGTGCAAGTTTTACTTAATTATAGCGTTGTTGGTGTGGCGCAAAATAGCTTTTTTGGACCCGTGTTCTTTTATACGTGGTTGGCATGGTTACTATTAAGTGTATTGCCCATAGGTTATAAAAACTATTTTAAGCTGACACTTTTACTATGCGGCGCTTCGCTTGCTTTGGTGCTGCCACTTAATATTTTACTTGGCGTTAGCAATGTTATTAACCTTAATAGCTCGCTTGTCGCGGTAGTAGATATAAGCTTTATGGTGGTGGGTACCGTGTGTATGTTTGGTGCTTTAAAAATAAAAAGCACACAAAAATTACAAGTTGAGGTACAACTCGCATGAACGAGCTACTAATTACAATTGCGATGGTGAGTTTATTATTAATGATGCTCAACATACGAAAAAACACACTTACATTAGCGACTAAAACATTTTTAAGCACACTGCTATTTGGTTTAGCGCTGATATGTTTTATGAGTGTTTACGGTATTTTAGGCGGTGCAATATGCACCGTTGTGGGAGCTATGTTAGCTGGTTTACTAACAGCAGTTATTGCGGGTAAAGCACCGCAATTATTAGGTTAAATAATGCAGTTATTTAGCTAAAAAGGCCTTAGCAGTATCAACTCCCATGTTGTAACCACTATTAAGTATTTCAAACTTTTTAGTGGTACGCCCAACTTTAAAATTAGCCGGTGGTGCAATGATATTGATTTTGCAGTCATTAGGGCGTGTTGATCTTTGGTGGGTGAATTTGCAGCAGTATGTTTGGCTTTTAGGCAAGGCGGAGCCTATGTAGTGTGGTTATTCCCCATGAATAGGCGATAACGCAGCATAAATACCAAACATGCGCTGCCCAAAGGGTTCTTTCTAGGGACTATTAACTCTTTGTTGCTCGGTTTTTACTTAGCCCACTAGGTTACAAACCTCGCGCCGCGATTTAATCGCCCCTAGATTGAACAAATTTCAATCCACAAAGATCAACACGCCCTAGGTGGATTCATAATAAAATCGATAGACTTATTATAAAAATCAGCCCTGTTTAAGGTCGTTTGAATTAATGCGGGATAGTTTTTATACATTTTTTTAGTAAGCCAAGGTGCCTTACTTGGTTTTTTACGATAGCCTAAACATTGAGACAAAATAACGGTGATTTCGCGTGCACCCATTTCGTAAGCTTTTATTACCGGAATTGAATCAGCAACACCGCCATCGGTCATCGCTATGTCATTAATAATAGGGTAGTCACGATATGCAATGGGTATAGCGCATGATGCTTTTAATTGATGCACCATATCGGCGCTGGTGGCTTTTAAATAGTGTGCTTTGCCTGATTCGATTGCCGTAGATACAATATAAAACTCGTGTGGAGTTTGCTCAAAGACCTCCGTATGAAGGCGTATTTCGCGAATTGTTTCTTGCCATAACCAATCTAAATCGAATAAATGACCACCTTTTATAAAGCGCGCTAACTTAATGAATTCAGGGCGGCATGAATAGTCGGTAATTACTTTGTAATTTCGCATTGGTTGTTTGCATAAAAATGCAGCTATATTAGTTGCCCCAGCTGAAACACCAAAGTAGCGTTCAAACGGCTGGTATTGCTGTTTTAAAAACTCATCAAGCACACCTGCGGCAAATATACCGCGCATTGCACCGCCTTCAACGACGAGTGTGTTTTTATTATTGTTGTTCATGGCCAATCCTTTTTATGAAATTTGATGTTATCAACTCAGTCTAAGAAATGCGATAGAGATTACTAAATGGGTTGATAAATTAAAGCCAGGTACACATCGCGAAATCAACTGTTTTCTGGTAAGGTTTGGGTTACAAGGCTTTGTTAATAATAAAGAATAAGTATTTATGTTTGACCCTAGCGTAACCATTTTTGAAAGCACACAGAATCAGCTTGCAGAAAGTCCTCTTTGGCACCCTATGCTGAATACTTTTTTTTGGGTCGACATAAATAAAAAATTACTTTTAAGCAAAAAAATACACAGCGAAAGCCAACTAAAAACAATTAATATGCCTGATACGCTCAGTGCAATAGCGTGGATTGATGAGCAGCACTTGTTGCTAGGTACAAGTACTGGTTTATACAAGTACCATATTAATTCGAGTACTCGCCACCTTATTCTTAATATTGAAAATACACAACTAAATAGGCGTTCAAACGACGGCCGCGCTGATCCATGGGGTGGTTTTTGGTTAAGTACAATGGACGTAAATGCTAAAAAAGGTGACGGTAAAATATACCGTTATTATAAACACCAGCTTAAAGTCGTTGTAAGTAACTTGAGTATCCCAAATGGATTGTGCTTTGATAAGCCACGTTTACGCGGTTATTACTGCGACTCTTTAACGAGTTGTATTTATGTATTAGATTTGGATGAGCAAACTGGCGAACCTTGCTCTGAGCCACGTGTTTTTTATCAATTTAATAATACTGATGTTGACCCCGATGGCTGCGTAACCGACCAATTAGGTAATTTGTGGCTAGCTGTGTGGGGAATGGGGTCTGTTATGTGTTTATCCCCAGGCGGTGAGCTAATTAAAACAATAAAGCTTTGTGCAATAAAACCGACGTGCACTGCATTTGGTGGTGAAAATGCTGAATTGTTACTTGTGACATCGGCATTTGATGAATCGATTAATAATACTGTTACTGAACAAGGCGCTGTATTTCAAATCTCAGGCATAAAAAACGGGCAGTTTGAGCCGCCCGTTTTACTGTAATTTATTATACACAGTGCTTGTTTTAAAGTGATGGTTAGCTTTTAGGCTTAACCCACATAACACCCACTTCTTTTTTGGTTACTAAAACCTCAGTACCGGCGCTAATTGGTTGCTCACTTTTGAGTTTCCAGCTAATACCTGAATATTGATGTGTAGTTAAACCTTGTTCTGTTACATCGCTAGTAAGTACAAAAGTAAGTTCAGCAAAATCACTATTCACTTGCTTCTTATCTACGCGATTTTGCATTTGTTTTAATGGTTTCCAAAGTGCAACGGCTAAGCCAGCTGTTACAACTGCATTACTCCAAAGGGCTGTTGCTAATGAGTCAGGTAAAATACCAAAACTCATTAATAATCCTGTAAGGAATAACGATAATCCAAAAAACAACAAAATAAATGTAGAAAGGCCAAGTACTGCTACTTCTATTATTAAAGCAACAATACCAAGTACCATAAGTGTTTGCGGTAAATTTTGCGTAATAAAATCCATACAAA
Organism: Pseudoalteromonas sp. SWYJZ12; assembly: GCF_015864395.1. Taxonomy (NCBI): domain Bacteria; kingdom Pseudomonadati; phylum Pseudomonadota; class Gammaproteobacteria; order Alteromonadales; family Pseudoalteromonadaceae; genus Pseudoalteromonas; species Pseudoalteromonas sp. SWYJZ12. Next base: position 13,697 of record NZ_JADYXH010000026.1, on the reverse strand, counting down.
CCTCTTTATTTAGTTATTAACCCAAATTCTTTTTATTTAAACTATTAATAATTGCCATACCTTGGGCAACCATTGAGCTTGCATCTGTCGCGTTGTCTGGCAATAATACAATTGATGATTCACGAGCAATCGCTTCTTTAGCCGCGATTGCTTTAGTTGCTAAATCTAACTGAATTGCTTTTTGACCTTGCTCTGTATCTGCAGCTTCACCTATTTTAATAAGTGCATTTGCTTGTGCTTCTGCAACCGTAGTAATAGCTGTTGCTTCACCTTCAGCGCGTAAAATTTGCTCGGCTTTGTCGGCTTCAGCAGCAAGTACTTGTGCTTGTTTTTTACCTTCAGCAACGTTGATATTTGCTTGGCGATCACCTTCTGACTCTAAAATTTGAGCTCGTTTAACACGCTCAGCTTTCATTTGTGCTTCCATCGCTTCCATAATAGAGTTAGGCGGCACAATATCTTTAATTTCGTAGCGAAGTACTTGAATACCCCAAGGCTCAGATGCCTGGTTTATAGCTGCAACAATGTTGGTATTAAGTAAATCACGCTCTTCAAATGTTTTATCAAGCTCCATTTTACCTAATTCTGAACGCATTGTTGTTTGCGAAAGTTGTACAACTGCAAATGTATAGTCGTCAACGCCATACGTTGCTTTGTACGGGTCTAGTACCCTAAAGTACAGTACGCCATCAACTATAAGTGAGATGTTATCTTTAGTGATAGCTGACTGCGATGGTACATCTTGAGCTTGTTCTTTTAAGCTACGATCAGCCGAGATTCTATCAATAAATGGAATAATAAAGTTAAGGCCGGCTTCTTTAGTTGATTGGTATTTACCAAAACGTTCGATTAACCAGGCGCGGTTTTGTGGTACAAATTTAACGCTACTTTTTAAAAGCACGATAACAAAAACAAGTAAAAAAGCCTCAACAGTAAAAACCATATCGAGAATTTGTGTGACTGGATCCATTTAAACATTCCTTATAATAATTAAACGCTGAGTGGTTGTATTGTTTATAATTTCAGCGTGTATAGATTATCACTACAGCGAACTTTTAACCACTAAAACTCACTGTAGCGCGCCGACTTAGTCGGTTTTTTTAAAAGCTGGCTATTTTATTTCTGCCTGTTTCTTTTGCGTTATAAAGGGCTATGTCGGCGTTAGTTATAACTTCTTTAGGTGTTGTTTTTTGATTGGGTATAAGGCTATAAAATCCGATACTCAAAGTGAGGTATTTACTGGCACTTGAAAAGTTATGTTCAATTGCAAGTTCTGCAATTTTTTCCTGAATAAGAACAGCATATCTTTGACAATGATCTGTGTCGACTGCAGGTAAAATTATCGCAAATTCTTCACCACCGAAACGAGCGGCTAAATCACCTTCACGTTTACAAAGATCATGCAGCGCTTTGGCAACTTTTTTTAACACTTCGTCACCTAGCTGATGCCCATAGTTATCGTTATAACGCTTAAAAAAATCAATATCACACATTATTAAACTAATGGGTTCTTTATTACGTGCGCCGCGCTTAATTTCGCATTTTAAAGTTTGATCAAAACAGCGTCGGTTAGCAATGTTTGTAAGGCCATCAGTATTAACTTGTTTGTTAAGTTTATGATTGGCATTAATGAGTTGCTGCTGAGCTTGTTGTAGCTCTTGCTTGTAATTTAAATTTTTGAAAGCATTAGCAAGCATTTCACCTACTAACCTTAAGCGAATAAGGTCTAAATCAGTCCAGTTTCGCTTTTGAACAACGCAATCACAGCCTATAAAGCCAACGAGCTCTTTGTCATAACGTAGACCAATGCAAAGTACTGATTTTATTTTTTGTCGCTGGAAAATTGTTTTTTCGCTCATTGCTTGAATGGGTAACGACGTTACATCGTTAACTCTAAATAAGTGAGTACGTGCCATCAAACTAAAAAAGTAGGGGAGATCGCTTTTCGGAAGGTTTTGTAAGTCCTCTTTAAATGCTTGTATATCATTATTGACCCATTCGTGGGTGTTATTTATGGTTTTACCATCCTCGGCAAACTTAAAAAGATAACTTCTATCTGCGTGGCAAACGGTACCAATAGCTTTTAATGCGTAGTTGATATGCTTATCAACGTCGTTGTTTTGAATATCAATTAAGTCAGTTGATATGTTCGAAATAATATTATCAAAATCATATTGTTCATCTACATTATTATTCAATATATCAATTATAATAATGGAGCTTGAGTTAGGTAATTTTGCAAATTTTACATTGAGTAGCAATTTAGATACCTGTTTTGATAAAACAAACTGGCATTGGTTATTTGCAGTGAAATAATCAAAGAATAGCTCCTCGACTAATAGTTCTTTTTTACTGTGATGATTGGTCAAAGTGATGTGTGAAAAATCAATTTTATTAAAATTTGATTTGTTTCTTAAGCCAAACAAGTCCTGTGCTTGGCTGTTAACTTTAAATATATTTTCATTGGCATCATAAAGTAATACACAAAACGGCAGTAACTCCAAGTTTCGCCATATTTCATCTGATAGGTTATTACTCACTCAACTCTCCATGTGTTTAAGCCACAATTAAATTGTTATCTATTGTATTTTTATTGTTTTTACTTGGGCATGTTAATCGTCCTTAGATCGAGCTCAAAGGGCAGCGCATGTTTGGTATTTATGCTGCGTTATCGCCTATTTATGGGGAATAGCCACACTACATAGACTCTGCCTTGCCTAAAAAACAAAAATACTGGTGTAAATTCAACCACCGAAGTTCAACAAGCCCTACTAATTATTAGCTCATTTTTTTTGATTTACTAAGTTTTTAGTGCGTTTGAGGGCAGTACGTATTATAATTGATACTGTATATCATTACCCTTTTCTACTCTAAGCCATCTTTGGTTTATTTGCACTTTAAGTATAGGTTATTCAAGCATTTCATGACAGAAATCACTACACACCAAGCTTCTCGTCGTCGGTTACTTATTGCGCTAGCAATTACGTGTTCGTTTATGGTAATTCAGGTTATAGGTGCTTATTATTCTAATTCGCTTGCTGTACTTGCCGATGCGGGGCATTTGTTTGTTCACAATAGCTCGTTATTCATCGCACTGATTGCATCAAGTCTCGCTATTCATTTTGCTAAAACCTATAACGATGGTCATCAAAGAGCCGAGCTTTTGGGCGGTCTGGTGAACGGATTTTTATACCTAGCAATCAGTTTAATTATTTTGTATGAAGGTGGTGAGCGCTATATACACCAGCATGAAGGAAACGAGCTGGCTATTAATAGTTATTTAATGTCGGTTATTGCTGCTATTGGTTTTCTGTTCCATGGTGCTGCTGCATGGGTTTTATATAAAGGCCGCAAAGCGAGTATTAATGTTTACGCGGTATTTTTACATTCATTCTTTGATTTGATTTCTACCGTATCGACATTTGTGGCTGGTATTCTTATATATTTTACGGGCTGGGTTGTTATCGATATTTTATCGAGCATGTTAATCGCCTCTTTCGTGTTGTTTACCGGTGTTAAGGTCATTATTAGTTGTATAAAAGGTTTACGCTTAAATAAGGCCAAACTTCCTAAAGTTGCAGATATTGAAAGTGAGATTACAGATATGGAGCATGTTCACAATGTCCATAACGTCACTGTAACGCGTAAATATAAGGGTGTAGTAGTCGGGGCGCACGTTGTACTTAAAGAGCATTGTACTATTGAAAAACACGATGAAGCATGTCGTATGAAGGTAGAACAACTGTTAGCTGAAAAATTTAATGTACGCAATAGTGTATTACAAATAGAAAGCCACGAATGCCATCACATTCATTAGTAGCATTTAATTAATATAAAAGCGTGTAATAATGATTAGCACGCTTTTAATGTTTTAAATCAAATCAAATCAAATCAAATCAATGATATTGCTAAAACAATCGCTTTTACGTAAGTCTTTAGCATCCATTGGCCTTGCAAAGTAATAACCTTGCAGTACAGTACATCCAACCTCAGCTAAAAAGATCATCTGTTCGCGCGTTTCTACTCCTTCTGCAATACAGTAAAGATCTAGGTTTTCGGCCAATAAAAGAATGGTCTTAATAATCGATTCATCCCCTTTATCTATACCAATACTGTCTACAAAGCTTTGATCTATTTTAATAACATTAATAGGAAATTGGCTCAAGTAGGTGAGTGACGAGTAACCAGTACCAAAATCGTCAAGTAGTAATTTAAACCCAGCAGCTTTTAAGTTTTGTAGCTGCTTGGCTGCTTTGAGTTTATCTTCTAGTAAAATACTCTCTGTTATTTCAAGTCTTAATTGTCTTGGATGAACTTGAGAGTCCGCTAATATGGACATTAACCGTTGGGTTATGTTTGTTTTTAAAATGTGTTTAGGAGATAAGTTTAAAGATATATAAAACAATGGGTTTGCGCTGAGTATAGGTGCAATTTCAATAAGAGCTCGTTGCAATGCTTGCTCAGTAAGGAGTTCTATTAAACCGGTTTCTTCTGCTACCGGTATAAAAAGTGCTGGCGATACCAACTGTCCTTGATTTTTCCAGCGCATGAGTAACTCCACGCCATTTATTGTTTTTTCTTGTATGTCGATAATGGGCTGATAGTGATTAAAAAATCGGTTGTCTTTTACTGCATCTTTTAAATCATTTTCGAGCAGTAACTTTTGTTTTATCAGCTCATTCATTTCATCGCTAAAAAACTTAAAGTCGTTTCTCCCGCCTTGTTTAGCGTGCATCATCGCAACATCGGCATTACGAATGAGTATATCGGTGGTTACAGCATCGAATGGGTATAAAGCGACGCCAATACTGGCTGAAATATTAATAGAGAAGTCTTCAATAATTACTTTATTAGCTAACTCATTACTAATTTTTCTTACTGTATCGCGAAGAGACTGAAGCGATTTTATATTTTGAATCAGCACTAAAAATTCATCACCACTTTGACGGCCAAGTTTTGCGTTTACGCCAAGCATACCGTTCACTCTTTGTGTAATATTACATAAGAGCTTATCGCCAACTGCGTGGCCAAAAGAGTCGTTAACAGGTTTAAACTTATCTAAATCAATAAATAATAATGCGCATTGTGTATTACTTTCATTGGCATGTTTAATCGCTTTTTCAATGTTTTGATACATTAAACTACGATTTGGGAGATGTGTTAGAGGATCAAAATTAGCCAAATAGCGCAGTTCGTTTTCTGCACGTTTTTGCTCAGTTAAATCTGTAATAACAACCACGTAGTAGCTTGCAGTATCTTTTGTTACGGCTGTGGCGCTTATATGTACTGGATGTTCGTTACTCTTTGCTGTTTTTATATAAGCATCACTTTGCCAGTTTTCTGTAGCTTTTAATTTTTTTAAAATATTTGCAAACTCTCTACACTTATCTTTACCAATGGCCCTAATAAATAATTTTGGGCTAATTTTAGTGGCCGCTTGTTCATTTGAAAACGTTTCAATAAAACTGTTGTTCGCAGAAAATGGCATTAAATGCTTATCGAGTATAAGTAACCAGTCGTTTATTTGGCTAAACGCTTCACCTAGAATTTTTGCTTGTTGCTCATTAGCCCGTTGCTCAGTGATATTGGTATATATGCCAGAAACATATAGCGGCTCATTTGTTTGAGGATCGTATATAACTTGTCCTGTATCTTGATACCATAACCAATGCCCATTTTTATGCTGTAGACGATAAGTTGCTTGCCAGTTTTGTTGTTTTTTGTACTTGAAGTAGTTTTCCCATTGGTTTTCAAAACGACGTCGGTCATCTGGGTGTATTAGCGCTAAAAATTGTTCTATGTGTACGCGTACAGGCAAGCCTGTATAGCCTAATTCACTTCCTCTGAGCGTACTTACGGAAGCATCTTTAAAATTATAATCCCACACGCCACTTTTGTTATTTTTAAGCGCGAGTTCTGTTTGCTTTTGCGAATGAATAGTCGCTCTATGGGCTTGTTCAATTGCAACTTGGCGGCTGCGGTATTGCCAAAAAATGAAAAACAACACGGCAATTATTAAAACTACATAGGCGACAATAGCAAAGGGCGACTTCCATGGTGCGTAGGCCACGTTGATATTAAGTGTTGCAGGTTCGCTTGTAACAATACCATCGCGATTATGTGCTGATATTTTTAGCGAATAACTACCGGGTTGAAGTTTTGTGAAAAACACTTGGTTAGATTGTAAGTCTTCATATGTAAGGGACGTTGGCCCTGAAAGAATTACCTTATAATACGCTTTGTCTATATTGGGGTAAGAAAAGTTAGAAAAACTAACTGTAAGGCCCATGTCTTCATAACTGAGATCAAGTGGTTGGCTAAGGTATTTATGAGGGTAATAATCGAGCTCTTTCGTAAAAAGATTTATATCGGTAATCGCTACATTATTTTTTTTAAATAATTCTTTTTCATCAAAGTCTAAGGGGTCAAAAAGTAGGGCGCCCGCATTACTACCAAATATAAGCCTGCCATCGTTTAATGTTGTTGCTGCTATAGGAGTAAATTGGTTTATATTCAATCCGTCTTTTACTGAATAACTCACCACATTGAGTGTATCTAGGTTTATTTGATATAAACCATTGTCGGTACTTGCCCATAAAAAACCATTTTCATCAGGAAGTAACGAATAGATAGAGTCAGTATTAAATGAATTTTTTAATCCTATGTAGTGTTTTCTCTCATAAGTAACTGGGTCAACACCAAGCAAGCCTTCGTGGGTGGTTGCCAACCATAAAATATTTCGTTTTGAGTCTAAGTAAAAGTTTTCTACAGTGTAAAAAATATCTTCTTTAGGATTAAAAGACTGGAATATAGTCGTTAAAGTTTTCGTTTTTTCGTTGTACCTAAAAAAACTTTTTGATGTGCCAAGTACAAACTCTTCAGGATGTGTGTCGAGGGGTTTATAAAAAGCATAAGAAAATAAAGGGTCAACTTGCTCTTTGAGTCCTTTAATAATTCTTGTTTTTCCGGTTGTTTCATTAAAAACATAAAAGTTATCATCAGACATAAATGCATATTTATTTGCATCAACTTGGGCAAAACCAAATAAGTTGAGCTGGTTAATTACATTATTGTCTGTGTCTTTATTTTCAATAACTTTACCCGTTTGCTTATCGAAAAGTTTAAAACCATCATAAGTAACAAGCCAAAGAAATTGATCGTTTCCAATTGAAGACGCAAAAATATCAAATACCGCAGATGCTCCGTATATTGCTTTTGAGTCGGTCGAGCTTAAATATACTTCACTTTTATTTGTTGCTTTGTCGTAGCGCGCAATTCCATCTTCTGTTCCTAGCCATATAATATTATTTTTATCTTGGTAGGTGGCATGAACAGTATTGTTACCGGGTAAAAAAATGTGTTTAAACCGTCGGGTTTTAATTGGCCAGGTAAACACGCCTTGGGTTCTAGATGCGAGCCAAAGCATGCCGGACTTATCAATCATTAGATCGTTGATTGAGTTTTCATTAATATTAAACTTACTTTTTTCATAATTTAATATGAACTCTAACTCTTCGGTTTCGCGGTGATAACTAAATAATCCACTTTCGGTTGCTACAAATTCGCCGTAAACAGTATTGGCATAATCCCATATATTATAATCAGGAATTAATGTTGTAACATTTGCTGCAGATATATTTTTGTTATTATCAAATGCTAATTGATACATACCTTCGACAGTACCAACAAGTAATCCTAATTCATTATCAACACTTAAAAATTTGACGTTTATATTATCTATCGTATTTTTTTCAGGGGGATGAAGAGGGATTTTTACAAGTTCTGAATTATCTATATTTGCAGTGTATAAACCATCATTTGTACCAATATATAAAGTGTTTTTATATATCGTTAGTGACCTAATGTAGTCTCTTTTATTTGGGAGTGCTAGCTTAAGTGTAAAGTGTTTACTCGCCTCATCAAATTTATATATTTGACCATCTATGGCGAAGTAAAAAATATCTTGTTGCTGAGTCATTGCGGAGATTGGAGAAAACATCTTTTTTTCTTTATCTATTTGACCAGAATAGATTTTTTCGGTTTTTAAAGTGAGGGGATCTATTATATACGCACCAGAAAGATCAGTTGAGACAATGATTTTTCCGTCTTCGGCTTTAAATAATGCATAAATATAGTGTTTATCTAAGCCAAAGCCACCATTAAAAGTTTTTACATTATAACCATCAAAACGGTTTAAACCCTGTTGGGTTGCTATCCAAATATAACCAATATCATCCTCTTGAGTCTGCAAAACGTAACTTTGCGAGAGACCTTCGTCAGTAGAAATTCGTTGTAATTGTTGAGCATAGTTTTGTGATGCAAAAGTGCTTTGGATGCATAGTAAAAAAACAATGGTGATATGAAAAAAAAGTTTGCTCAAACGCACTTATAAACACTCTCAGTGGAGGATAGGATGATACTTAGCTAGATAATAAATATAGCATAAGTTTTTATTTTTTAATTACAAATAATATACGTAAAGTTAAAAGCTCTATTTTCAAATAGTGAGCTAATCTATATAGATAACAGTTAATGTTCATAAGGAGAGTATAGTGGTTTTATCTAATATTGATGCAAAAAATAGCGTGTTATTAATAATAGACTTACAAGAGTTGCTTGCTCCTGCAATTAAAGACTTTCCGAATATTTTAAAAAGTACATTGCAGTTAGCGCAGGCGGGTATTATTCACGGTGTCCCAGTCTTAATAACCGAGCAATATGTCAAGGGGTTGGGCGAGACTAATCAGCAAATTAAAAATACGTTACCTAATGCTACGTATTTTCATAAAACGTACTTTAGTGCGTGTGCAGAGCCTGGCTTTGTTGATAAGTTAAAAAGCTATGGTAAAAAGCAAGTTGTTGTTGTTGGCACTGAAGCGCATGTGTGTGTTTTACAAACATGCTTAGATTTAATAGAAAATGGTTTTGAAGTTATTATCGTACACGACGGAGTTGGCTCGAGAAATCCGCAACATAAAAATTTGGCGATTGAACAGCTACGCCAAGCTGGTTCGGTAATTTCATGCGCTGAAATAGTTATTTTTCAATGGACAAAAAAAGCAGCAACACCGACGTTTAAAAAAATATTACCTATAATAAAATAAGCTTATTCAAAGTCTGGCTTAAATTTTATTAAAATCGGTGCTCTAATTTAAGTTTTACTACGTATAATGCTGTGTGTTTAGTAAGCTTCAATATATTAAAGGGTTTTATGTCTAGTGTCGCTCGGTTATTTACCATCATTTTTAGTCTTCTATTTATTGAGTCTATTGGGGTTGGTCTGTATTTTGGTACGTTAACTCAAGCTTTTATTATTGGCTTGCCACTTTGCTTACTCCCAATTTGGTTACTCAGAACGTATCCTGACAACGTTGTAACGGCACACGTAGTTGCAGCCGCTATCATGATGTTCTCCTTTTTGCACATCCAACAAACATTCGGGCTAATAGAAGTTCACTTTGAGATATTCATTTTAATGGCTGTACTTATAATGTTTGTACAGTGGCGTGTTTTTATAACGGCAATTATATTTGTTGCTGTTCATCATTTATCTTTTTATTATCTTCAAACTCAAAATGCAGGTTTCTACGTATTTGATCCGGATAGACTCGCTTTTACTACAGTACTTATACATGCAGGGTATGCGATTGTTGAAGTGCTAGTTGCAGGTTATATAGCTAAAACATTGCAACGTGAGCGCCGTGCAGGCTTGTCATTAAGTTATGCGACAGAGCAAATAATGAAAGATCCCGAAAATATTAAACTTTCCCTACGTGCTGATGATACTAAAAGCGATGCTGTGGTTGGATTTAATACACTGCTAGACTATATATCTGATGTTATTAAGCAAGTTCAAGCGCAATCAGAATCACTGCAAAAAAACTCGCGAGAGCTTATACATGTTCATGAACAGCTGGCCGGTGGTGCAGTGCAGCGTACACAGCAAACGGATGATATAGCGAATTCAGGCTCACAAGTTGCACATGGCTTTAAGCTTGTTGAAGAAGAAAGTGAAGCGCTTAAGAGTCAAGTCGACCATATTACTAAAACTGTAAGTAATGCGTTAGAGGATGTTCATCAAACAGATTCGAAAAGTAGAGAGTTATTAACGTTACTTAATCATACAGAAGAGCAAATAAGTCATTTAGTTGCAGCTGGGGGGGTTATTTCTGGTCTTCTTAATGAAATATCGGGTATCGCTGAGCAAACAAATTTGCTTGCTTTAAATGCAGCTATTGAAGCCGCCCGTGCAGGTGAACATGGACGAGGTTTTGCTGTTGTTGCTGATGAGGTAAGATCTTTGGCTAACCATAGTAAAGCAACAACAGATAAAATTAGTCTAACATTAAAAGATCTTGTTAATAATAGCAAAACGTCAACACAATCAATGAGTCAGTGTGTGAATTTTGTAGTTGATTTAACAAGTATTAGTGCTGCAATGAAAGAGAATATTTCAGCAATGAGCGAGCAAATAGCCGCAGTATCCTCAAGCTCTGATTCAGTTGCACAAGTTGTAGCTGAGCAGGCAGGTAATACTGAATTAATAGCAAGCAGTACTGATACTATGCGCCAAAATCAGTACCAAGATACGCAAATAGTGCAGCAGTTAACCGCTAAGGTGCAGTTAATCGATGTAAGTATTGATGTGTTAGAGCAAAGCATTGCCAAGTTTAAATAAATCTAACACTTTCGTATTTTCGCTTATAGCTACATGGCTTATTTGTGTTGTTGCAGGGTTAGTTTATTTTCAATTAGAGCAGCTTAAACCGTTTGATAGCTCAAAAGTTTTATTGCAAAAACACTGGTTTAATAACTTTAAAAAGCAATTGGATTGGGTTGATACTGGTGAGCCGTCTTTAGTGCTTATAACAGAAAAAAAATGCGGGTGTACTATACAAGCTAAGCCGCATATTTCATCGTTAACCTCTTTTGCTGCCAATAAAGCTATGAAGGTTGTACAAGTTGAATTAACACCAAAGCTTAAACACGTTATTCCGGCAACGCCTGCCGCCGTTATTATTAATAAAAACGGTGAGTTTGTTTATGCTGGGCCGCTCTCTGAAGGATTAGCTTGTGCCCAAGGAAGTGGTTTTGTTGAAACTGCGGTCACTAATTTAGCTGCAGGTTTTAATTCAAATCTCTTAATTACACAAACCAAGGGATGTTACTGTGTAAATAATGCATAAATAACGTATCGATAAACTAAAGCTCGCACTTAAATCAACAGTTGCGAGCTTTAATATTGATTAAATTGTAACTAAGCCATAAATACCTAATGACACAAACACACAAGCAGCAATAGCACGTACGGTGTTTAGAGATATTCTTTTTAGTAATGCATTACCAGCGTATATAACAGGCACGTTAGCAATTAGCATACCTAACGTGGTTCCTACCGTTACCCAAAACACAGACTGATATTGTGCGCCTAACAACACCGTCGCTATTTGTGTTTTATCACCAATTTCTGCAATAAAAAATAATACAAAAGCGACTAAAAAAGCCCCGTAGCTATCGTATTTACTACTTACATCTTCGTCTTTGTCTGGAACTAATAGCCAAAGGCCAACAACAATAAAGCTGATGTTTACAAGCCAAGGTAAATATTCAGAAGAAAAACTATTACTTAACCACTGCCCAAACCACGCTGATAAACCATGATTGAGTAAGGTTGCGGCTAAAATACCAAGAATAAGCGCGCCTTTATTACGAAAACGGGCGGCTAACAGGAGCGATAAAAGCTGGGTTTTATCGCCTATTTCGGCAAGTGTGACAGTGACGGTTGAGGTTAAAAAAACTTCCATTATTGATTCTTACAGGCGGGAATACTAAACCAAGGCAAACAACTATCTCCCGCCATGAGGATAGTGTCTACCTAGGTCTCGCCGATAACGCTTGCTACAACATTACAAACTTACCATGCACATGAGGTGCAATTATGTTGATAAGTTTACTCATTACTGAGCGGGCTACTCCCCTAAGAGGCGGGCATTATTCCACAAAACTTTTGCGTGGTAAATATTAAGAATCGAATATAGTTAATTTATTCGGGAGTAATAAAGTTAGCTTTTGGCAATTAGTTGATAGTCAGGAAAGAGCGATAACCGGACGGTCATCTTTTTATATCAAATGCATTTAAGATTTCCCTGACTTGATGTAAATAGTAATTTGACTCTTATATAAGGAATGATATGAGTATCGTGAGATAAGGTTTACTTAGCTACTTTATGTTAATGTAAATAAGGTAATAATTAATTTTTAAGGTTGAAGTAATGGAATATAACAATCTATCCAAGCTTGTAAAAAAAGTTCTCAAAACAGATCAAAGTGGTAATACAACAATGCCCTCAAGACGCGAAATGACAAGCAAAATTTTTGCGTTTATTATGCTTATTCCTGGAATTACTAGCATTGTGATGACTGTCACAAGCGAAGGAGGGGAAAGTATTTTCTTCGCGATTTCGGCAAGCTTCTTTTTAGGTATATCTATATTGCTTTTTGGTCAAAAGAGCCGTTTAGAGTTTAACGGGACAGAAAAACAGCTTAATTTAAAAACCGCATTATGGGGTTGCTTTCAAAGAAGTAAAGTTGTTACATCGTTTGATACACTATCATTTGAATTAAGTAGTATAGGCGCGCAAGGCCCTTATCAAATTAAGTTTGTTGATCAGTTATATGAATTTAAACAGTATACAGATGCTAAGATGTTCATTTCGTTTTTATATACGAAATATAATACTACTGCTGTTGAAACCATATCGGATTGGCCTAATAAAACACCGATAAGGTTTGCTCAAAGTGAATTATATAGCTCACCTCAAATTACTCATGATACTAAAAAAGCTAATTCAAACTCTCATCTGGAAGATGTAGATTTTAATAGTGAAGATCTTGTTTTCATTGAAATATGGGATCGCAAATCGCTAATAAAACTATCCTTGCCATTTTTTGTTTTTACAGCCATTGCTGGCTTAGTTAAATACGGAGTGCTGTAATGTATTTTAAAGAACTATCTAGTGAGCTAGCTATTTATCGACAACCAAGGTTAACTAGATTATTGCTAGTTTTGTTGTGTGGTTTCTTTTTATTTATCGGACTAATTAATGTGTTCAATTCTGATGAAGCAAAATCATTACCGATATGGGTATCTGGGTTTATATGCTGGCTAGGGTGGAGTGGTCTGTTTGGTGGCTATGTATGTCGTTTTGATCTCGCAAAGCAAACCTTGGAATTAAAGTCGAGTAGTTTATATACTATTTTTAAACGTGTGTATAAACTATCAGATATTAAAGGCTTTAAAGCTATACCTAGAAAAGGCTACACACATGACTATAGATTATATGCAGTGTTAACTGATAATACTCATATTGCTTTCGCAAACTACAAAGGACGAGGATTTGCAGTTAAGGAGTGTATAAAAATGGCTGAGTTTGTCAGTAAGCCTTATCAAATCAATATTGATACAGCTCCATTATAATTTTCTTAGAACAAAGTAGCGTGGATTAACATTTTTTTAGAAACCAATGCCAGACGCTTACTTCAGGTCTGGCATTGGTTCAAACTTAAGCATCGATCTGTTCTGATACTTCTAACGCATCATCAACTTCTATTCCCAAGTGTCTGACAGTGCTCTCTAGTTTTCTATGGCCAAGTAGAAGCTGACAGGCTCTTAAATTTTTAGTTTTTTTGTAAATTAG
>NZ_JADYXH010000025.1:0-44903 GCF_015864395.1 Pseudoalteromonas sp. SWYJZ12 | reverse complement strand
TTTAAACTTTCTTTTTGAAGATTTAAAACCGAAGTTTTATTTAACTCTCTGAGTAGTTCGTGCCTCGCTATGCGTTGTCCGCTGCGCGTTGCCACATCCCGTCTCAGTGGGGTCGCATTATAGGGAGCGGCGGATTTTACGCAAGCGTTATTTGCATAAAATAGTAATTAAAATTAAGCCCCAAGCAAGCACACACGATAAGCACAAGTTACCCACAAAAAACTGTTGATAACTCTTGTTTTTACATAGCTAAACCATTCTATAGCTTTTAATTAAAACCTTAAAAATGCAAAAAGCACCTTATTTAGGTGCTTCTCAAAAGTAATAGTTATTAGAATCTAGGGTCTGTTTATCTTTCAAGGTTAAATTTGCAGCAGCCTGTTTGGTATTCAGGCAAGGCAGAGCCTATGTAGTGTGGTTACTCCCCATAAATAGGCGATAACGTAGCATTAATGCCAAACAGGCGCTGCCCAAAGGGTTCTTCCTAGGGGCTATTTACTCTTTGTTACTCGGTTTTTACTTATTCTTACATGGATGTAAGCCAGTAGGGTAACGCAGGAGCAGTTACCGAGCCCACTAGGTTACAAATCTCGCGCCGCGATTAACCCCCCCCTAGTTTGAACAAATTTTAATCCGCAAAGAGCAACAGACCCTAGTATAAAATACTATATAACTTGCGACGATACTTTGCTGCGAGCGCATCACCATCGGGTAAAGAGGCAATAATGGCTAAAAAGCTTGGTTTCGCTTCATTGAAATTCAGATCTTTTTGCAGCACTGTAAATAGTATATCCAATGCTTCTTCTTTTCTGCCTGCTTCATTGAGTAAAATACTGAGCTCTTCTTTTAATTCTAGGTCATTTGGGTACTTTTCTACTTGTTGTTGCTTTTCTTTAATCTCTGGTGAGTCTTTTGCTTCAAGCGCAGCTTCGCATTTTGCTTTTATATTATTAAAGTAAGCATCTTGCTCTTGTACGTCTATTGTATTTATAAGCGCTTGGGCTTCATCTACCTTGTGAATTTGAATACATATGTCTGCAAGCACTAATTTGATGCGTGCATTACCGCTGTCTATTTCATAAGCTTGCTTTGCATAATTAAATGCAGCATTTAAATCTGACTTTAATAACGCTTGTTTTGCTTGCTCTAACAGTAAGTCTTGTTGCGCAGGTAAATGCTTTGCTAGGGCTTCGCGTATTTGTGCCTCACTTTGAACACCTGCAAGTAAATCTACTGGTGCAGAGTCTTTTAATAATACAAGCGTAGGCAGAGTTTGAAGACCAACTTGCTGCGCAAGTTGAGAAGCGAGTGCTTGCTCTGCATCGCAATCTAGGTTTGCTACTACTATATAGCTTGCATATTCAGCCGCTATTTTATCTAAAATTGCAGCCTGTCCGATGCAGTCAGGACTTTGAGGAGAGAAAAAGTTAAGCAACACCAATTTTTGCTGTGATGTTTCACCGAGTACTTGTTGAAGGTTTTGCGCATTAATACTAACTATGTTGCTCATTGAATTGATTGCCATATTCATCTATTTAGGTTTTTATATGGTGGTGAACATAATAATTACAAGTCATATACCTAAATCATCCGGTATACATATTCAACAATGAGGGAAAACATGAAATTAACTTATCTAAGTGCAATACTTTTATTAGCAAGCCCATTAGTACAAGCAAATGGACTCGATTTGAATTTAAGCAAAACCATGCCAGCTATAGAAAAGTTTTACCTTGATTTACACCAATCGCCAGAGCTTTCTTATCACGAACAAGAAACGGGTAATAAAATAGTGGATAAATTAACTCAGCTGGGTTTT
Organism: Pseudoalteromonas sp. SWYJZ12; assembly: GCF_015864395.1. Classification (NCBI taxonomy): domain Bacteria; kingdom Pseudomonadati; phylum Pseudomonadota; class Gammaproteobacteria; order Alteromonadales; family Pseudoalteromonadaceae; genus Pseudoalteromonas; species Pseudoalteromonas sp. SWYJZ12. The sequence goes on along the minus strand of NZ_JADYXH010000025.1, from coordinate 43,084 downwards.
AAAGTAACAAGTAATGTAGGTGGCTTTGGTGTTGTCGGCATTTACAAAAACGGAAACGGTCCAACCGTGATGATCCGTACTGACACCGATGGCTTACCTATTATAGAGCAGACAGGAAAGTCCTATGCCTCAAAAGTTAAAGTAATAGACGAGCATGGTGCGAAAGTAGGTGTAATGCACGGTTGTGGCCACGATATTCACATGAGCTCTTTTATTGGTACTGCTGAGCAATTAATAGTACACAAAGATCAATGGAAAGGCACTTTGATGATGGTTGCACAGCCTGCCGAAGAAGTTGGTGGGGGTGCTAAAGCCATGTTAGGCGAAGGACTATTTAGTAAATATGAAAAACCTGATCATATAATTGCTTTGCATGTAAGTGCTAGCGTCCCCGCTGGTAAGGTATCAATGAAAAATGAATACACTATGGCAAGTGTAGATTCTGTCGATATTACAATAAAAGGTAAAGGTGGTCATGGTGCTTATCCGCATACAACTATAGACCCTGTGATTATAGCTGCACGCACAGTACTTGCTCTGCAAACAATCACAAGCCGAGAACTTTCACCGCTAGAGCCTTCGGTTATTACGGTTGGGTCTATTCATGGTGGCTCAAAACATAATGTGATTTCGGATGAAGTAAAACTACAACTCACTCTCAGAAGCTATAACCCAAATGTTAGAAGTGCTCAAATAGCAGCAATAAAACGAATCACGGCAGGTATTGCACAAAGTGCTGGCCTAAATGAATCAAACTACCCTGTAGTATATGTACATGAAGATGAATCTATTCCATCTACTTATAATAACCCTGCACAAACAGACATTGTTAGAAACTCTATTGCCAGCGCAATTGGTGATACTAATGTGCTTGAAACACAAGCTGTAATGGCGGGTGAAGACTTTGGCCTATTCGGACGCACCGATGAAAATATCCCGATTACCTTATTTTGGCTAGGAGGTGTAAACCAAGCACAATATGCAGATTCGATAAAAACAGGTGAAGTACTCCCTTCCCTACACTCTAGTAAATTTGCACCAGATTATAAAGTTGCTATCCCTACCGGAATAAAAGCAATGAGTAACGCTGCTGTTGCTTTATTTAATAAGTAACCTGAATTCTGGATAATAAATCTATCTCAAGCAGAGTTCAGGTTAAGTAATATCGTTTAATAAAATGGCTCTGTAGCTAACTAGCAACAGAGCTTTTTTTATAACTCGACTTTTTAAGGGTCGCTTTTCCACCTCGTTTAGCAAAGCGTTTTTTAGGTGAGCTTTTTGGTAACCTTGCAAATGCATTGCTATCGCAGTTTGCTGCTAATTGTACAAACCCATTTAGGTCAGCAAGTAAAGGCTGTAAAAATTGCTGATAACTCATTACTTGCTGCGCGATATCACCTAAGCTCGATTCCCACTTTGCGGTTAAATCAGGACTCGCTAAACCTTGTGGTAATACGCTAATAAGGGCAAGTCCCGTTTCGGTCGCTCTAATTGACTTACCTTCACGTTTTAAAAAACGCCGCTTAAATAACAACTCGATTATTCCCGCACGTGTTGCCTCCGTACCTAAACCATCAGTGTCTTTTAATACTTTTTTAATTTGTGGATCTTTAACATAACGACTAATGCCGGTCATCGCAGCCAATAATGTAGCATCGGTAAAATAAGCAGGAGGTGATGTATGCTTTTCGACCACTTCGCCTTGCTCACAAAAAAGAGGCATACCTTTAGTTAAAGGAGGTAACGTAGCTTCATCTTTTAATTCAGACTTACCCATTAATACCTTAAAGCCCAGGCTTACATCTTGTTTTGCATTTGCTTTAAATAATCCGCCAGCGATTGTTATCTCTGCTTTAGTTTCGTTATATATATAGTCGGGATAAAACTGAATTAGGTAATGGCGGCTTATTAATTGATATACCTTCGCTTCGTCACCGTTCAAACTCGCTGACTTTAACTGCTTAGCCGTAGGCACAATGGCATGATGGGCAGCCACTTTTGAATCGTTAAAACATTTACTACGCTTTTTTACATCAGCCCCGTTTACTAATTCACTGCTTTGCCCACCATTAGCACTTATAGCTTTAAAAATAGCTGATGCATCTTGATGGTGATCTTTAGGTAAATAACGATTATCCGAGCGTGGGTAAGTAATTAATTTATGACGTTCGTAAAGTATTTGGCAAATATCCAACACTTTTTGAGCTGGCATACCAAATGCTTTAGCCGCATCGATTTGTAGTGCAGATAAATTATAAGGTAATGGAGCACTTTGTTTTTTTTGTTTTTGGTCAAGTGAAGTAAGCTCAGCACTTTGCTTTGTAATGCGTGAAGCAACATTTTGTGCGAGTGCTTTGTTAAGTATTCGCCCTTCTTCATCTTGATGTGGCTCACATGCTTTACTAGGAACCCACTTAGCTATGAATGGCTGGTTATCTGGAGTAAGTAAATGCGCCAGTACATCGTAAAAAGGCTTAGATACAAAGTGTGCTATTTCGTTATCTCTATTAACAACAAGACCTAAAATAGGGGTTTGTACTCGCCCTACCGAAAGCACATTACCAAACCCTGCTTTTTGCCCAGCTAGTGTGTATGCACGTGTTAAATTCATACCAAATAGCCAATCAGCACGAGAGCGCGCTAAAGCAGATACACTTAGCGGAATAAAATCTCGATTAGAACGCATAGTACCCAGTGATTTTTTTACCGCCGATAAGTTTAAATCACTAATGAGTAAACGTTGCGTACTCTGCTTTTTAGCCTGACTTATTTTAGCTTCTTCAATTACTTGATCGACTAGTAGCTGGCCTTCACGGTCTGGATCGCCAGCGTGAATAAGTTGCGAGGCTTGTTTAATTAATTTTTTTAAAACAGTGAGCTGTTTGCGAGTTTTGGTTTTGGCTTTTAACTTCCACTGTTCAGGTATTATAGGTAAGTGTTCAAACTGCCACTTTTTAAAGCGCTCATCGTAATCATCGGGTTCTGCTTGTTCTAGCAAATGTCCAATACACCACGATACACAATCGCCATTAGCGACTTCTATATAACCATCATATTTTTTATGTGGTTTTGGTAACGCATCAGCAATAGCGCGTCCAAGTGAAGGTTTTTCTGCAATGTAGAGTTTCATAGCCTGCTCATCACTGTTTATATAAACAGTAGTCTAGCACAGCTATTTTAAAGGAGGGAACTTTTTGTAACTATTGGCTAGCTGGGCTTTTTTTGTCTTTTGTTAAAATATAAATAAGCGGAAGATAACAAACAACAACGGTGCCTATATTAATAAATGGCAATAAGGTTTTATAAATGTATGTACTATAAGAAAGATCCCATAAATGGCGGTCGACTAATCTAAATAGCTGTAAAATTGGTGCCATAATAACAACCAATTGACCTAATACGCATTGCCATAAATAAACCTTATCTTTTAAACCCAGATATGCGATGAGTGCCATCCAAGCAATATCATTAAGGGCCCAAACAAGGTATCGATAAACATAAATCCCATTATCAAACTCTTTCAAGTAAGGATGAATAATGGTTCCATATAAAAAAAAAGCGGCTGTAATTAAAGCGAAACGCAGGGCCAAATAATCTTTTCTAAAATAAAAGATGAAAATAGCAGGGCTTAAAATAAACACCCAACTAGTATCTAATATCAATATAGTCTTTAAAAACCATTCAGGCATTAGAGTTAATCAAGTTTTTTTTTCATCATCGTCATTACCACCGCCATTTCCTGGCATATGACTAAACTTATCGACCTTTTTCATAAACTATTCCGTTACATTTGTTAAAGAAAGCATACTTTATGATAAATAAGTGTGTTTGCCAATAAAAGTTATCTTACATCTATAGGAGCTGACTCTTTTGCTTTACCTTGTAATATAGATATTTCTACTCGGCGATTCCTGCGGCGATCTTCATCGGTGTCATTCGGTACAAGTGGTCGTGTTTCAGCTCGACCAACCACCATCATTCGGGTTTTATCAAATCCTTGGACTTTTTGCAGTTCACTTGCGACGGCTACAGCACGCTTTGATGATAGGTCCCAATTATTAATATATAACTCATTCGATACCTGAAAATCATCTGTATGGCCAGATACTGTTATTTCACCGGGTACATCTTTTAACAGCACACCGATATCTTGAATTATAGGTTTAAACTTAGGTTGTAAAAATGCACTACCTGAAGGAAATGAACCATTCTCTCTAATGCGAATAATTATTTGCTGCCCTAAAGACTCAAGCTCAATTGCGCCATCGATTATTTGCTTTTCAAGCTGCTGCGCTATCTTTTTAACAAGCTCGTTAGTTTGCTCCTGATCGGCTGCTGAAGTTGCTTGCTCAGAAGATTCTTCTTGTGAGGTACTACGAGATTCGCCACCGCGTTTATCCCCGCGCTGTTCTTGCCTGCCGCCTGCTGAGCTTTCATCGCCAGCCTGAAACTCTAACATTTGTTGAGTCATTTCGACTGTTTGCTGCTGAATGGTTTCTATTGGGGTTGGCTCTGGTTTGCCTGGGGTAAACTCCATGGCAATAACAGAGGTCCCTTTAGGGATGTCTTTTACTTCAATTTTATTCTGCACACCAAAAGCAAACTTCATAGAGCCCGCAATTTGTTTAAACTTAAGTACATCCATTTCTGAAAACGCGAGCAAGAGTACAAAAAAGCACATTAACAGTGACATTAAATCGGCAAACGTTCCCATCCATGCAGGTAGACCTGGTGGTGGACATTTGCACTCTTGATCAGACATAGTTACTCCTCGGTATCTACTTTGCGTTTAGATTCAGCTAAGTAATTTTTCAAAATACCTTCGATTACTTTTGGATTTTGACCATCTTGTATACCTAAAATAGCATCCAAAATTAAACGCTGATTCATCGCTTCCTCGTCTTTACGCAGTTCAAGTTTTACCTGAATAGGAATTGCCACAACATTGGCTAAAAACGCGCCATATAAAGTTGTTAATAGTGCTACTGCCATTGCCGGACCAATTGCCTTTGGGTCATCCATGTTAGACAACATTGCAACCAAACCAATTAGAGTACCAATCATACCCATTGCAGGCCCTATATCAGCTAACGACTTAAATAAACCCGCGCCCAATTCATGGCGAGTCGTGGTTAGAGAAATATCTTTTTGAAGTGTAGCGCGAACTACATCTGCGTCGTGGCCATCAACGAGCATATCGACGCCTTTGCGCATAAAGGGGTTTGGAATTTCAGCTTCTTCGAGTGCTAAAAAACCGCCTTTACGAGCTGAATCCGCAAGTTCTACTGCTTTTTCGATAAGTATTTCTGGCGTTTCGATTTTAAACATAAACGCTTTGGCAACAACTTTACCTATCCCCAAAAATTGCGACATAGTGAAGTTTGATAAAACAATAAAGAGTGAACCACCAAATACAATAACCACAGACGGGGTATTGTAAAACATAGCCATTTCACCGCTACTACTCATAAACATAGACATGACAATTAAGCCAATTGCGCCTAGGATCCCGATTATGGTTGCTAAATCCACATTTCCTCCAGAAGTTTCATGCTTAATGGCCTTATCATAAACTTTTATTATTAACTGCTTATCGGCAACATATTGAATTGCTTAAGCCATTTTTATAAATAAACATAAAAAGCAGCCTTTAGCACTATCTTAGATCAAGTTATAAGGGCTACCTAATTATCAATTGATTTATTAAACCAACAGACCGCTATTAAGGCTTTATTAATGCACTTGAAATATAATTTAACGTTATAAAGGTAAAAAACCAATATCATCCTTTGACCTAGTTTAGCATTCCCCCTAAAATTGACCCCTAAATTTATTATGTAAGCTGAAATAAAGATGGCGACTAAAAAACCTGAAAACTTAAGTTTCGAACAAGCACTAGAAGAATTATCTACAATCGTTAGTGACATGGAACAAGGTGACTTATCGCTTGAGCAATCGTTAAAGCAATTTGAACGTGGAATTGCATTAGCAAGTGCTTCATCAAGGAAATTACAGCAAGCAGAACAAAAAGTATCAATTTTGATGGGGAATGGCGAAAAGTCAGTACTTACAAACTTTGATAATGATATGGAATAGCTGTGAGCATAAAAAATCATATTGAACGTGCTCAAAAAGATGTAGTAGCGACCTTACAACAGCATTTTAACCAGCCTCTCGATACAGAAGAAACGGTAAAGAACGCCACCCAGTATGGATTATTTAATGGCGGTAAAAGGTTACGTCCATTTTTAGTTTATGCCACAGGTAAAATGCTCGGCGCAAACCATCAAGACTTAAACGTACTTGCTGCTGCAATTGAGTGCATTCATAGCTATTCGTTAGTTCATGATGACTTGCCGGCAATGGATGACGACGATTTACGCCGTGGACGCCCTACTTGTCATATAGAGTTTGGCGAGGCAAATGCAATTTTAGCCGGTGATGCTCTTCAAACTCTTGCTTTTGAGTTTATTGCGAATCACAAATTTGCATGCTCATCGCAAACACAAGTAAAAATGATTGCTACACTTGCCCACGCATCAGGCCTTGAGGGTATGGTTGGCGGACAAGGCCTTGACATAGCAGCAACAGATAAAGTAATTACCGTACAAGAGCTTGAGCGAATACATAAGTTAAAAACCGGAGCTTTAATTAATTGTGCAATTACACTTGGTGCACTGTGCAGTGAAAAGGCTGATCAACAAACCTTAGAAAATTTAAGTGTTTTTGGGTATGCTATAGGGCTAGCATTTCAAGTACACGACGACATTTTAGATGTTGAAGGCGATACAGTTATTTTAGGAAAGCCACAAGGCTCCGATATTGCCGCGAATAAAGCGACATATCCGGCGTTATTAGGTATGCTAGGCGCTAAAGAAAAGGCGCAGAATTTAATACAACAAGCCCATGAAGCGTTAGCAAATATAGATGCTGACACAACACTTCTTGCGTCGCTAGCAAATTATCTAATTGAGCGTGACCACTAATTTTTGCTCATACGTATTGCAATTAGCACTGACATTATTACTCAACATTAATTATTCGTAAAAGCTTTGAATTAATTAATGTTAGCGAAGGATATATATAAAACCATGACACTTGATAGTAGCAAGTATCCATTACTTAATTTGGTTGACGAGCCAGCCCAATTGCGTGACTTAGCGCAAGACAAACTCCCTGCATTTAGCAATGAGCTGCGCGATTATTTACTCAACTCAGTATCGCAAAGTAGCGGTCATCTAGCGTCTGGTTTAGGGACGGTTGAACTAACCGTTGCCCTGCATTATGTTTATAACACTCCAGACGATCGCCTAGTTTGGGATGTGGGTCATCAAGCTTATCCGCATAAAATTCTTACTGGTCGTCGCGAGCAAATGCACACCATTCGCCAAAAAGACGGTTTACACCCTTTTCCTTTTCGCGATGAAAGCCAATACGATACGTTTAGCGTAGGCCATTCAAGCACCTCTATTTCAGCTGCCTTAGGTATGTCTATTGCTGCACAAAAAGAAGGTAAAGGTCGAAAGTCTGTAGCCATTATTGGTGACGGAGCTATAACCGCAGGCATGGCATTTGAAGCGATGAATCATTTAGGTGATGTAAAATCAGACATGCTTATTATTTTAAATGATAACGAAATGTCGATTTCTGAAAATGTTGGCGCATTAACAAATCACTTTGCTCGAATTTTATCAGGTAGCTTTTATACTAACATTCGTGAAGGTAGTAAAAAGTTACTCTCAGGTGTGCCTCCGGTAAAGCAACTTGCCAGTAAAATGGAAGAGCACATTAAAGGCATGATGATCCCGGGTACCTTCTTTGAAGAATTAGGCCTAAATTACATTGGTCCCATTGATGGTCACGATGTAAACATGCTTGTAGATACATTACGTAATATGCGTAATTTAAAAGGCCCACAGCTTTTACATATAAAAACCCAAAAAGGTAAGGGCTACAAACCGGCTGAAGCCGATCCTATTGGCTATCATGGTGTACCAAAATTCGATCCGAGCACAACTAGCCTACCTAAATCTAAACCTAGTGCTGCTACTTTTTCAAAAGTATTCGGCGATTGGTTATGTGATATGGCCGAACAAGACAGTAAGTTAATGGCTATCACGCCTGCAATGCGCGAAGGTTCAGGCATGGTACGTTTTTCTAAAGAGCATCCAGATCAATACTTTGATGTAGCTATTGCTGAGCAGCATGCCGTTACTTTAGCCGCTGGCTTTGCCTGTGAAGGTTTAAAACCTGTTGTTGCTATTTACTCAAGCTTTTTACAACGTGCGTATGACCAATTAATACATGATGTTGCACTGCAAAACTTACCTGTATTATTTGCCATTGACCGCGCTGGTATTGTTGGAGCCGATGGTGAAACTCACCAAGGTGCGTACGATTTAAGCTTTATGCGCTGCATTCCAAATATGGTAATTATGGCACCAAGCGATACCAACGAATGCCGCCAAATGCTATACACCGGTTATAAAGCAAACTGCCCTGTTGCAGTTCGTTATCCTCGAGGTAGTGCAGGTACTGCAGACATTGAAAGCACTATGCAACTGCTTGAAATAGGTAAGGCAGATACAATTAAGAAAGGCAGTAAAATTGCCATTTTATCGTTCGGTACATTACTTGAAAATGCACAGCTTGCTGCAGATGAATTAGATGCAACGCTTGTTAATATGCGTTTTATTAAACCACTTGATACCGCACTTTTAAATGAGCTTGCAACTAGCCACGATGTAATTGTTACGCTTGAAGATAATGCGATTGCTGGCGGTGCCGGCTCTGCAGTTAACGAATTCTTAGCAACGCAAAAAACTGATATTAATATCCTTAACTTAGGTATTCCTGATGAGTTTATTAAACACGGCACTCAAGATGAAATGCACGATGAAATGGGGTTAGGCGAGCAAGGAATATTAACCGCTATTAAAGCGTTTATTAATTAACTTCCTATACATCTAAAGTTGAGCATATTAAAAAAGGAGCCTAGGCTCCTTTTTTAATATCAAATATTGATGATCAGCGCATCCACACTTTAATATCAGCTAGGCCATTGCTTTGTAAAATACCTAATTGTTGATCAACGTTAGAATTTTGTTCAAACTCAAATGCATCAAGCTGATCATCAAACGTAATATTTGCAACACCATCACCACCGCGCTTTTTAACTTGGTGTAGTGAAATATCTGCTAGGTTAATAGATGTCTCCCAGCTAATTACCTGCCCACCCAAAAGTGGTAATGGATAAAATGACCAACCAATTGATGCCGTGATATTAGTTGTTTTTCCATTTGGTAATTGGAATGAATTAGCCGCTATTACTTTACAAAGATCTGAAGCATAGCTGTCTATTTTATTGCATTTAAAATCACGTAATAATAGTAAAAACTCATCACCACTCCAACGTGCCACATAGTCAGAACCCTGCGTACGCGAATTTAATAATGCAGCCATTTGCTGTAAGCAGCTATCACCTGCAATTGGGCCATAGGCATCATTGATACGGCTGAAGTTATCAAAGTTAATAATTACCAGCACCAGTGACTTGCCTTGTGCCTGCAGCGATTGTGAATTACGTTGAAAGTGTTCAATATCTTTAGGGAGTTGATCAAACAAAAAGCGGCGGCTACGCAGCCCCGTTAGCTCATCTGAGTGACTAACTAATTTAAGCTGTGAATTCACTTGGCCTAATTTATCATTAGCTTGACGAAGCTCTAAGGTACGCTCGGTGATCAAGCCCTCTAATGCTTCTTGTTTTCTACGCTCTTGCGCTCTAAACACCCAAAAAATGAGATAAAAAAGCAAAATAAAGCCACTGGTAATTAAAAGCCTAAAGTAAATAGTTTCGTCAAAGCGCTCAGGCACTACAAAGCCGTATTCTACTTCTTGCGCTTTAGTCCAGTCTTCACCTTGGCGCTTCGCTTCTAATTGAAACAAAAACGAGCCTGGAGGCAAGTTAGTATAAATAGCTTCACGTCGCGTATTAGCATAGCGCCAGTCACTATCTAAGCCACTTAGTTTATATCTAAATTCAATACTGTTTGGTGCATAGTAATCAATAGCTGTGTAAGTTAGCGTTATATCACGCTCATCTGTTTCTAATGATGGTTTTTTACCAAGCGCAGCGGTAGTTAAATGACGAAGTGGCGTTGTTATTGTTTCTATTGTTGGCTTTAATGCAAGCACACCAAATAGCTCTACATTTTTAGGTATTTCAACAACACCTTGTAAGCTTGGGTACCAAATAGAATTGCCGGTGTCTGCTACCGCATCATGCCCAAGCCCACTACAACATTGATTCGCTTTACCATCGAGTTGACGGTCAAAAGATGAAATCACTTCTTCAACTTTTAAGCTTTTTATCTCTGTTTTAAATTGCTCTACAGGCATTCTGTAAACACCTTTCATGGTGCTTACCCAAACATGTTTTAACTTTTCATCATATTCTAGGCTAAATATAGACCCATACGGTAAACCATTAGCGGCATCGAGTTGACGCCACTGCCCTTGCGTACTTCTGTAAAAAAGCCCATCGTTAAGAGAGCCGATTAAAATACCCACGCCATCTATATGTAGCACGCTAGTTACGTATGCACTTTCAAGTGTTGTTTGGTCACCAATTTTTTCAATGCCACGGTCTGTAAAGTAATATGCGCCTTTACTAGTACCAATCACACCAAAGTTTGTTTTATCCAATACGTAGGTAATAAACTTACTACCTAAAAAAGCGTTATATGCAAAAGGCGTTAAACCAGCATAATTTAATCGATATAAACCGCGTCCGGTACCAATCCAAAAACCGCCTTTACTAGAGCGACTTATTGCAAATACCGGGTTATCGCGAAGCGCTCGACCAGGGACGGTATAGAGTGTCTTGTTTTCAAAAACAAATAAGCCGCGCCCCGTGGCTATATATAATCGTTCACCATCGAATTGTAGATCGTGTACTGACGCGTATCCATATTTACTACTTGGAACTAAATTAATAAAACTTTTATCTAAATCGAAATAACCAATGCCGCTTTTGTTAGCAACCCACAGTTTTCCATCAGGAGCTTGGCTGATAGCCATAACAGACTCGGTCATATCTGAAACAGCTGAATGCCTTTCTACTCGCCCTTCATGGGCAAGCCATAAGCCTTCACTAAAACTTGCTAACCAAACGTTATTTTTATCATCTCTAAAAATATCAGCAAACCATATGCTTTGATCAAGTTGGCTTGGTTCTACCCATTGCCACTCACCGGTTTTATCTCTAAATAATAAACGTCCATAAGTCGAAACCCATAAGCCACCATCGGTATCACTCATAAACTTATAAACGGCTGAGTTATTTGCATTAGGTAAAGGAAAAGGTCTTAGTTCGTCATCTAAATCTAAAAAGTATGCACCTAGCTCAGAGGCTATATACAAATTACCGTTTAAGAATGATAAATCGTGCACTATGGTTTGCGCTAAGCGCTCTGGTAACGATATTTTAGCGGTAAGCTCTAAACGTAGTTTAGAGAAATCTGATGAGTTTTTAGTAAGGCGTAATAAATGACGATCATTAACCAGCCAAATACCTTCAGGAGAGAGTGCCATTTGGCTAACAGAGCCAACAATTTGGGTAATTACGGTAGCATTAACAATAGGTAGGGGACCATTTACTTGAGTGCGTAAATCAACTTGCCCTCTATCTACATAGTATAAACCATTAGCCGCAATCCATATGCTGCCTTTAGAGTCCTCAAGAATATCTCTTACCGGACCTTTAATATTAAACTCTTGTGCTGCAAATGTGGCTGGATTAATAACTACCAAGCCACTTTTAGTACCTACCCATAATAAGCCACTAGAATCGACTAAAAGTTTATTAATACCATTACTAGGCAAGAACGGGCTATTTTGCGTGTTGTAGTTTGTAAATGTTGTGCCATCAAAACGGCTTAAGCCAAACTGAGTACCCAACCACATATAGCCTTGCTGGTCTTGTACTACGCTTTTAAGTGATTGCGAAGGTAGACCATCTTTTATATTCCATTGCTTAACTACGTAATCACTAATTGAAGCCCAACTTGGTGTCGCGCACAACATCAGTACACAAACCAGTAAAAATCGCATCATATTGCTGCCACCTAGTTAAACAAATCAAATATAAAAAATTAAAAGGGTAGTAAACCCACTTTTATTAGCGCCTGTAAGCATATAAGCGAAAAAACGCCCGCAAGTATATCATCGGCCATAATACCTAAACCACCATGTACTCGTTTGTCTAGCATACGGATTGGACCAGGTTTTGCTATATCAAAAAAGCGAAATAACAAAAAACCAACGAGTAATGTTTGCCAGCTAAGTGCTGCACCAATCATTGTAATGTAATAACCTGCCACTTCATCCCATACAATAGCAGGATGGTCATGCACGCCTAAATCATCAGCTGTTTTACCGCAGGCCCATATACCAAATATACTGATCACTACGGCAAACACAATTTGCAACCATAGCGGATAATACATAGTCATAAAAATGAATGGCAGTGCAGCAAAAGTGCCAAATGTACCAGGTGCTTTAGGGGCTAACCCAGTACCAAAACCCAAACCAAAAAACTGATGTGGGCGCTTTAAATTAAACTTTCGGTTTTTGTTCAAACCAGCTCCTTTGCAAAATGCTCAAAACCTTGCTGCTTAAAATCAAACTTTTCACCGTTGTGTAAAAGTTCAATTTGACCATCGCCACTTTTAATTTGGCCTATGCATGTTGCATCTACACCATATTGACGCAGTTTTATATCTAGCATACCTTTATTGCTATCAGGTACAGTAAAAATTAATTCGTAATCATCACCGTAACTTAGAATAAATGGCAGCTGCTGATTAAAATCAAGGCTTGCTTGCATTGCATCTGAAGTCGGAATACTTTCAATATTCACAACTGCATTTACTTGCGACATATCAAGTATATGACTTAAATCAGCGATTAAACCATCTGATACATCAATAGCCGATGATGCAAGACCTCGTAATACCTGTCCTGCAGCAACACGCGGTGTTGGAAAGTCAAAGCGCTTATTTAAGTACTTTAAATGCTCTGGCTCAATACTTATACCTTGTTTGCGAGACTCAATTGCAAGTCCAGCGTCACCTAGCGGACCTGTAACATAAATCCAATCACCTACTTTCGCACCACTACGGCGAAGTGCAGTACCTTCTGGTACAGTCCCTTTTGCACAAATAGTGATAGTTAATGGGCCCTGAGTAGTATCGCCACCTATAATTTGCACATTAAAGTATTCTGCAATTTCATGCATGCCTTCAGTAAACTCTTCAATCCACTGTGGGTCAATACTTGGCAAGGTTAACGCAACTGAAACCCATGTTGGCTCAGCGCCCATTGCCGCTAAATCACTTAAATTAACAGCAAGCGCTCTGTGACCTAATGCACGAGGGGAAATATCATCAAAAAAGTGTACGCCAGCAACAAGAGTATCTGTTGTAACGGCAAGTTGGCAGTTTTGTGGAACGGTTACTAAAGCGCAATCATCCCCTATACCTAGGTTTACATCACGACGGGTGATCCCGCGACCTTTAAAGTAGCGGTTAATTAATTCAAATTCCTTCATACACAAAAAAGCCGGCCTATGCCGGCTCCCCTCTTTAACGGTTTACTTACTTGCGTAAATGCTTAACAGCTTTATCAAGTACACCGTTTACAAATTTATGGCTGTCTTCAGCGCCAAATATTTTGGCCAGCTCAATACCTTCGTTGATAGCAACTTTATAAGGTACATCTTCACGGAACTTAAGCTCATAGCTGCTTAAACGTAAAATTGCGCGCTCAACCATATCTAAGTCATTAAACGGACGTGTTAAATGTGGTGATACAGCTTCGTCTAGTTGCTTATAATTTACAGCAACACCCGTCGCTAAATCTTTAAAGTATTCAACATCAATTTTAGTAACGTCTGTTTCGATCAACATTTGTTGTTCGATATCGGCAATTAAATTGCCACTTATTTGCCAAGAATAAACGGCTTGGAGTGCTAAGATACGTGCTTTACGTCTTGCTGCTGGTTTCACAAAAATTCCTTAAACTTAAATTTTATCTAACACATTAACCATTTCAAGCGCGCCTAAAGCAGCTTCGCCGCCTTTATTGCCCATTTTGGTGCCAGCACGCTCAATTGCTTGTTCAATGCTTTCTGTGGTTAATACGCCAAATGCAACCGGGATATCATACTCAAGTGATACTTGCGCAAGACCTTTGTTTGATTCGCCAGCAACTAGGTCAAAGTGTGGTGTACCACCTCTGATCACTACGCCTAATGCGATGATTGCATCATACTCTTTTTTTGCCGCAACGCGTTTAGCCGCTAAAGGTAATTCTACCGCGCCTGGTACATAAATAACGGTAATGTCGTCATCAGATACGCCACCAGTGCGTTTTAGCTCATCAACAGCACCTGCAAGGAGGCTGCTACCGATAAAGTCATTAAAACGAGAAATGACAATGGCAAACTTTTTGCCAGGAGCGTACTTACTACCTTCAATAATTTTCATTTGATAACCCTAAAAATAAGTTCAAGCGGTTGCGATTGCGCAAAAATTGCTGCGCATCATACCATAAAAATAAAATAATAGCCTAGTTTAAGCGTGATGCTTATTGTGGCTCAACATAATCAACAACTTCTAAATGAAAGCCCGAAAGTGCATGGTACTTTTTAGGGCGACTCATTAATCGCATTTGTTTAATTCCAAGATCTGCAAGTATTTGCGAGCCTACGCCAACAGTACGAGAGGTACCTTTGAATTTACGAGGCGTAACGCTTTCGCCAGCATCAGCTGCTGCGAATGCTTTTACAGTTGCCTCTAATTCTTCAGTGCTTTCTTGCTTACCTAAAATAACTAAAGCACCTTCATTTTTAGCGATATAAGCCATTGCTTCTGAAAGGCCCCAACTACGGTCAGCACTTCTATCTGAAAGTAGGATATCGTTAAAGGTACTTTGCAAATGTACACGTACATTTGTCGGTTCTTGCTCTTTTATATCGCCTTTAAGCAATACGTAATGTAATTGGCCGTCAATTGTGTCTTTGTAAGTAACTAAATCAAATTCACCGTGAATAGTTGGTAACTTACATTTTGCAACTTGCTCAATTGTTGTTTCATTTAAGTTACGGTATTCGATTAAATCAGCAATAGTACCAATTTTAATATCATGCTCTTTCGCAAAAACTTCTAAATCAGGGCGACGCGCCATGGTGCCATCGGCATTAAGTATTTCAACAATAACAGATGATGCTTCAAGCCCAGCTAAACGCGCTAAATCACAGCCAGCTTCAGTATGTCCTGCGCGAGTTAATACGCCGCCAGGTTGTGCCATAATTGGAAAAATATGACCAGGCTGCACGATATCACTTGGTACTGCGCCTTTCGCTATAGCCGCTTGCACTGTACGCGCTCTATCTGCTGCTGAAATACCTGTAGTAACACCCTTTGATGCTTCTATCGACATTGTAAAGTTAGTCGAAAATGCAGCACCATTATTTTTAACCATTAAAGGTAAATCAAGTTGCTCACAACGCTCTTGCGTCATAGTTAAACAAATTAAACCACGGCCATGAGTCGCCATAAAATTAATAGCTTGTGCACTAATATGCTCTGCGGCAATAATTAAATCGCCTTCATTCTCTCTATCTTCATCATCCATTAAAATAACCATTTTACCGGCTTTAATATCGTCGATGATTTCTTGTGCGCTGTGTAAATTCATAAATTTGCTCGTATAAGTTATCAGTTTCGTTATTTAATAAAACCCGCTTTAGCGAGTAAGCTCATCGAAATATCAGAGCCTGTTGGTTGCTCTGCACCTTTTATAAGGCGCTCTAAATAACGTGCAATTTGATCGACTTCTAAATTAACTTGAGTGCCTACTTTAAAGTGAGCAATTGTGGTTTGCTCACTCGTATGTGGGACAATTGTTAATTTGAATTTATTACCTTCTACAGCGTTTACTGTCAGGCTTATACCATCAATA
The DNA here is from genome assembly GCF_015864395.1 of Pseudoalteromonas sp. SWYJZ12. NCBI lineage: Bacteria > Pseudomonadati > Pseudomonadota > Gammaproteobacteria > Alteromonadales > Pseudoalteromonadaceae > Pseudoalteromonas > Pseudoalteromonas sp. SWYJZ12. The sequence goes on along the minus strand of NZ_JADYXH010000025.1, from coordinate 27,061 downwards.
CATACCGAACCTTTGTACGGGATGTATTTCATTAAATTTTCTTCGGTTGTAAGCCAATACTCTGTTGCTCGAGCGTTTGCTGTAATGCTTGTAATAGTTGCTATGCCATCAACATGGCCAGATACTAAATGACCACCTAAACGTGAAACCGGCTGCATAGCTTTTTCAAGGTTGACTGTTTGACCCAAAACATAATGAGCAAAACCGGTTAAACCAATCGTCTCGTTAGATAAATCAGCACTAAAACCGTCAATATGTTTATCAACTACGGTTAAGCAAACGCCATTGGTTGCAATGCTGTCGCCTAGCTTTACGTCTTCCATATCAAGGTCAGCACTTTGGATACGAATGGCTAAGTCGCCTTGTTTTTTTTGTAATAAAGCAATTTTGCCTGTGGCTTCTATTATCCCAGTAAACATAGCGCTACTCTTTTTATTAAGTGATTTTAATGAGTTTTTAACGCGGTGATACGTAAATCGTCACCAATGCGCGCACATTCATTAAATGTTAAATCAACGGTGTTTTGCATACTCGTCAATTCAGGAAAATTAACTAAACTTTTTGCATCATGGCCCATTAATTTAGGCGCCAAATAAAAAACAAACTCGTCAACTAAATCAAGCTCTGTCATTTTACCAGCAAGTGTTGCTCCGCTCTCAAGCCAAACATTATTAAACTGCAGTTGCCCAAGCTTTTCTAAAACAGCCTGTAAATCAACTTTGCCGTTACTTTCACTTACTTCAATATGCTTTACAAAATGCGGCCATTGCAGTGATTTATCAACCTTAGTCGTAAATATTATTACATCACCTTGGATTTTAAATAAAGCAAGGTTGGGCGTTAAACGATTCTGTGAATCAATTATAACACGCACGGGCTGGCGAAGCGGTAAATCGGTAGGTAGCGTGCAAGGCAACTCGCTTAGTCGCACATTAAGTTTAGCATCGTCTACTAACACGGTATCGGCACCGGTTAAAATAGCGCAGCTTTGCGCTCGGTATAATTGTACGTCTTGGCGAGCAGCGGGACTTGTGATCCACTTACTTTGCCCATTTTTAAGCGCTGTTTTACCATCTATGCTTGCTGCCATTTTACAGGTCACATAAGGTAAGCCTTGTTCCATTCGCTTAAAAAAGCCAACGTTAAGTGCGCGAGCTTGTGATTCAAGTAATCCATAAGCAACTTCAATACCGGCATCGCTCAGTATTTTAAGGCCTTTGCCTGCAACTTGTGGGTTTGTATCAACCATAGCGGCAATTACTTTTACAACGCCCGCCTTTTTTAAGCCTTCAGCACACGGTGGCGTACGCCCATAATGACTACACGGTTCAAGCGTTACATAAGCCGTTGCACCTTGTGCACTATTACCAGCTATTGCCAGTGCATTTACTTCAGCATGGCCTTGACCTGCTAATTGATGAAAACCCTCACCAATTATTTGATTATTTTTAACTAATACACAGCCAACATTAGGGTTAGGCGTGGTAGTAAACCGGCCTTTTTTGGCAAGTTCTATGGCGCGTGCCATATACATTTCATCATGTTCTGTAAAAGGAACTTGGTTAAGCATTTATTATACCAATTGCGTTAAATAAGTGGTCTATTATAGCGCTAAGAAAATAGCGCAATAACAAGGCGAAAATTATGACATATAGTTGTTCTATATGAATAATTTTTAACGCAGTGAGTGCGCTATTTAATGCGATAGAATGATCATGTTTTTAATAAAATTGGTATTACTCCCCTAAGCGGGCAATTTCTTCGCCAAATTCGCGTATATCTTCAAACGAGCGATAAACAGAGGCAAATCTTACGTACGCTACTTTATCGAGCTTTTTGAGGGCTTCCATAATGCATTCACCCACCAAATGGCTTGAAATTTCTCGCTCACCCGTTGCGCGTAGTTGCGATTTTATTATATTCACTACTTCGTCTACTTGCTCTGTGCTCACTGGGCGTTTTTCGAGTGCGCGATTTAAGCCATTTAATAATTTATCTTCGTTAAATGGTTCGCGGCTGCCGTCTTGTTTAATAACACGAGGCATAACCAGTTCAGCGCCTTCAAATGTAGTAAAGCGCTCGTGGCAGTCGTTACACTCACGACGCCTGCGAACTTGATGGCCTCCGCCAACAAGGCGTGAGTCAATAACTTTAGTATCTTTTGCGGTACAAAATGGACAATGCATAGCTCGGTACTTCCGTTTTAAAACAAAAAAGACCGCTAAATAGCGGTCTTTTATCTTAGCAAAAATTAGGGCTTATGTGCTCTAAATTACTGCCGCTTATGCAATTAAGCGTAAACAGGTAATTTTGCACAAATTGCTTTTACTTTTTCTTTAACTTGCACCTGTACAGATTCATCAGTGATGTTATCTAGTACGTCACAAATCCAGCCAGCAAGCTCTTTTGATTCTTCTTCTTTAAAACCACGACGAGTAATTGCAGGAGAACCAATACGCAAACCAGATGTTACAAATGGTGAGCGTGGATCGTTCGGTACTGAATTTTTATTTACTGTGATGTTAGCGTTGCCTAGGGCTGCGTCTGCATCTTTACCAGTGATATCTTTATCGATTAAATCAAGTAAAAATAAGTGGTTTTCAGTTTTGTCAGATACGATTTTGTAGCCGCGCTCTTGCATTACAGCAACCATTGCCTTTGCGTTTTTAACAACTTGTGTTTGGTATACTTTAAACTCTGGTTGAAGTGCTTCTTTAAATGCCACTGCTTTTGCTGCAATAACATGACATAAAGGACCGCCTTGGCCACCAGGGAAAACAGCGCTGTTAAGCTTTTTGTAGATTGCTTCGTCGCCACATGCAGAAATAATCAAACCACCACGAGGGCCTGCAAGTGTTTTATGCGTAGTTGTAGTTACAACGTGTGCATGAGGAACAGGGCTTGGGTAAACGCCTGCCGCAATTAAACCCGCAACGTGAGCCATATCAACAAACAGATAAGCACCGATTTTGTCAGCAATTTCACGGAATTTAGCCCAATCAACAATACCAGAGTACGCTGAGAAACCACCAATAATCATTTTTGGCTTGTGCTCAAGTGCTAGTGCTTCAACTTGTGCGTAATCAATTTCGCCCGTTGCTTCATCTAGTCCGTATTGGATTGCATTGTAAAGCTTACCAGAGAAGCTTACGTGAGAACCGTGAGTTAAGTGACCACCATGAGCTAAGCTCATACCTAATACAGTATCGCCAGCGTCTAATAATGCTAGAAAAACAGCAGCATTAGCTTGCGAACCAGCATGTGGCTGCACGTTAGCGTAGTCAGAACCAAATAATTCGTTAGCACGGTCAATTGCTAATTGCTCAACAACATCTACATGCTCACAACCGCCATAATAACGTTTGCCTGGGTAACCTTCTGCGTATTTGTTTGTAAGCTGTGAACCCTGCGCTTCTAGTACGCGTGGGCTACAGTAGTTTTCTGAAGCGATTAGTTCGATATGCTCTTCTTGGCGAGCAGTTTCTTTGGTTATCGCGTCAAATAACTCTGGATCAAAATCCGAAATATTCATGCTACGTTCTAACATTGGGGTCTCCTAGGGCAACGTGTATGGTGTTTTTTAGAGGCTTTATTGTACGCTTTAAACGACTCTTTGCCTACGCTCTTAAGTTGAGGATATTTAAACAGGGATTGAAACTATTTCACAGCTCTTTTAAGATGATATTTTTTTATAAAGCCATAATAATTTTAAATGAATTATATTTACTACATTTAATTAGTAAATATAACTAAGTGTATTCATCCGTATAAAGTTATAAAAAAAGCGGCTCAAGCCGCTTTTCCTTTTAATTTAACTTAGCCTAATTTAGCGAGCATTTCGGTACGTAACTCGTCGTAATCGGCGTTCATATCGCTTGCTAGGCATGGTTTTGCTAGTGCATCAGCAAGTGGTTTTGGCATACCTAATTCAATATTTAGAATACCCTCTACGCTTTCTTTAAACTTAGCAGGATGAGCTGTCGCTAAAAAGATACCCGCTGTACCAGGTGCACGATTTTCAACAAGACCTTGGTAAGCAATAGCAGTATGAGGCTCTGCAACATAGCCCGTTTGTTGAATTTTTTTCATCACGGCTTGCGTGTCTTGCTCGTTTACGCTTGTTGAATAAAAATTATCGTAGCTAAACCAGTTATTATCTAACATTGTTTGTACACGCGGCCAATTGTTTGGCTTACTTACATCCATCGCATTTGAAAGCGACTCAAGCGTTGCGTTTGGCGTCCAGTTTTTATCAAGCATAAAGCGCGGCACAGTATCATTTTGATTTGTTGTTGCGCTTAATTTACCTACAGGTAAACCAATAACCGCACCAATCATTGCGGCGCACACATTACCAAAGTTACCACTAGGTACTGATATATGTGCTGTTGCGCGTTTTTCTTTTGGTAGCAGTGCAATCGCTTCAAAGTAGTAACAAACCTGAGCAACTAAACGGCTAATATTAATTGAATTAGCTGAGTTAAGCCCAAGTGTTGATTTAACTTCTTCATCTAAAAAGGCATTTTTAACTAGCTCTTGGCAATCATCAAAGCTGCCCTCGACTGCATAACAATGAATATTGTTACCTAGCGTAGTAAATAGCTTTTGCTGAGCAAGTGAAATTTTGCCTTTAGGGTATAAAATAACAACATCGATATTTGGTTTATTGTAAAAAGCATGCGCAACGGCTGCACCGGTATCGCCCGATGTTGCTGTTAAAATAGTTACTTTCTCGTCTTTGTTAAACTGCGTTAAACACTCTGCCATAAAGCGACCACCAAAGTCTTTAAACGCAAGTGTAGGACCATGAAACAGCTCTAAACAGTATGTGTTCTCTTCAATTTCCACCAGCTTAACTGGAAAGTTAAATGCATTTTTAACCATTTGTGCCACAGTATCGCTTGGCAGCTCATCACCAATTAGGTGAGATAATATTTTACCACTGCGCGTAACAAAGTCCATATCAAGCAATGCATCAACATCGGACAGTGGGGCAAGGGATTCAGGGAAAAACACACCTTGATTACGACCCAAACCTGTTTTTACGGCTTCAACGAACGACACTTTTTGTGAGCTATCTTTTAAATTATGTAATTGCATGACTACCTATCCTATAAAACTGTTAATTGACGCGTGCCGTCGTTATCTAATTTACAAATGTGGCAAAAGCCTTGCTCGTTAATGTAATTGGTTTCTAACCACTGCGCGCATTGCTGTGCAGCTTCAAGTGTTTTACACACACTAAATAAGGTTGGTCCTGCGCCCGAAATACTGACTATTTCAGCGCCCAGTGCTGGCAAGCTTGCTTTGGCTTCACTAAAACCTTTTATAAGCGGTGCGCGGTAATGTTCTGCTATTTCATCTTTCATTATGCTTAGCGCATCGTCAAAACGGCTAGTTAACAGTAAGCTACTAAATGCCGACAAACGCTGAGCAAACTCAACACTTGCATGCATGCTCAACTCTTTTGGTAAAACAGAACGCGCTTTTGCTGTATTTAGCGAAAAACCAGGAAATGCAGCTACGTAATACCAGTTTTCATCAACCGGCAGTGCAATCGATTTATCAGGAATTAAATCACCCGTTAGCTGCAAACCACCTAAATAACATGGCGTAATGTTGTCGTAATGACGACCGCCGCTTACCACAGCTTCAAAGTCAGCCATAAGCTCAATTAGCTCAACCTGGCTTAAATTAGTTTGTGCAAACTTATCAAGGGCAGCAAAGGTAGCCACTACCGAACACGCACTAGAGCCAAGCCCTGAGCCAATTGGTAAGTTCTTTTTAAGCTCGAGCTTTACGCTTGGCATAGTAGGTGCAACATGCGCTCTAAAATGCACTAAACACTGGTACGCTAAATTTTCATTAGCATCACTGGGTAACTTGTGAGCGTACTCGCCTGTGCAAATAAATTCGTCGCTTGGTGCTGCGCTTACAACGGCTACATCGCCTAATAAACTGCCATCAATTGGCGCAAGCGCTGCGCCAAGGGCATCAAAACCCACTGCAAAATTACCAATAGACGCCGGAGCATATACTTCAATCATAACGAGCTCCTAGCGCGATAACGTTTTTAAAATATCAGCAAATACACCCGCGGCTGTTACTTCCGAGCCGGCGCCATAACCACGAATTACAAACGGACGTGGCTGGTAGTATTGGCTTAAAATAGCCAGTGCGTTTTCACCATCACGAATGACACTAAGCGCATGCTTTGCATCTACCGCTTCAATACCTACTTTACAGTGGCCTTCTTTAATTGTGCCTACATAGCGAAGTACCCTACCCTCGCTCGCAGCGCTTTTGATACGGTCGTTAAAATCAGCATCTAAGCTTGGTAGTTTTGCCATAAACTCATCAACGCTGTCACCTTGTGCAAAACCTGGTGGTAATACTGACTCAACTTCAATATCGCTTAGCTCTAATTTCATACCGGCTTCGCGAGCGATGATCAATAACTTACGTGCTACATCGGTACCCGATAAATCATCACGAGGATCTGGCTCAGTAAAGCCACTTTCTTTGGCTTTAATTGTTGCCTCAGAAAGTGATAAACCATCTTGAAGTGCGCCAAACATATACGAAAGTGAACCTGATAAAATACCGCTAAACTCTAATAACTCATCACCGGCACCAAATAATGACTGTAAGTTGTCGATTACTGGTAAGCCTGCACCAACGTTTGTTTCGTATAAAAATTTACGATTATTTTTTTGTGTTGCTGCAATTAAATCTTGGTAATACGTGTATAAGCTTGTTGTTGCTTTTTTATTGGCAGCAACCACATGAAAACCTGCATTTAAAAAGTCTACATACTGCGCAGCAAGTGCATCCGACGACGTACAATCAACAAGCACAGGGTTTACTAAATGATTTTGCTTAACAAACTGCTCTACTAGTTTTAAATCAAACGCCTGCTCGGATGAGGCCAATTTTTGCTGCCAATCACCAAAAGCTATACCTTCACTATCAAGGTGTAATTGACGAGAGTTAGCAACACCATACAAGTTGAGTTTAATATTACGCTTTTCAAGCCACGCTTGTTGACGTTCAAGCTGATTAATAAGCTCTTGCCCTACTAAGCCACAACCGAGTAAAAACACATCAATTGACGGCACATGCGTGAAAAAGTTTTCATGGCATATTTTTACGGCGTCGTTACAAAGTTCGCCATCAATTACTGCTGAAATAGCACTTTCTGTAGAATCCTGTGCAATTGCCACTATATTTACTTGCGCTTGTGCAAGCGATGCAAAAAACTTAGCCGCTAAGCCACGGTGCGCGCGCATGTTATCGCCCACTAAAGTAACAATGGCTAAATTGCGCTGCACTTGTACAGGCTCAATAAGCCCTGCTTGTAATTCAAGTTCAAATGCAGTTTGTAGCGCATCAAGTGCAAGTGCTAGGTCTGTTTCGTGTACACAAAAGCTAATGCTGAATTCGCATGATGACTGCGTGATCAATACAATTGATACGTTATCGTGAGCAAGCGCGTTAAATACCTTAGACGCCATACCTACTTTGCCTTTCATGCCTGGCCCTGAGACAGTTAGCATTGCAAGGTCTTGTAGGCTCGAAAGCGCTTTTACTGGCTCATCTGATGAATAATCGTTACCAATTAATGAGCCTTGTGCGTCTGGGTTATGCGTATTTTTAATTTCGCACGGCACGCCTGCTTTAGCACACGGTAAAATTGTTTTAGGGTGAAGTACTTTTGCACCAAAATAAGAAAGCTCCATCGCTTCTTTATAAGATAAAAAATCTACTTTAGTCGCTTTTTTAATATAACGAGGATCAGCACTGTATACACCATCAACGTCAGTCCAAATTTGGCAAATCTCAGCTTCTAAACAAGCCGCAGCAATGGCTGCTGAGTAATCTGAGCCATTACGGCCAAGCGTTGTAAGCTCACCTTTGTCATTACTCGCTGTAAAACCAGGCATGATATAGATAGTTGCAGGACTTTCTTTAAGCACAGCTTGAAAGCGCGCTTTACTTGTTACTAAATCAGCCTCGGCGTCGATATAACCGCCAGTTGAAGCGATACAGCTTGTTGCTTCTAAGTATCTTGCATCGTGCGAATTCAATAAAGCCTGCATTAAAGAAACACTAACGCGCTCTCCAAAGCTAATTACAAATGCGCGAACTTGATCGGGGCAACATTGTATAAGTGATACGCCATCTAGTTTATTTTTAAGTTCCCTTAAGTTTGGCCAACTTGTAACTACTACACCACTTTTTTCAACGTCAGCTTTCAAACCTTCACAGCGGCTAACTAATGCTTGCCATTGCTGCGAAAAGTCAGAGCCTTGTTCTGCAGCACTTGCAAGTGCAACTAGCGAATCGGTCATTCCACCTGGAGCAGAAAGTACCAAAAGCATTTCATCTTTTAATTGTGCTTTAACTAGCTGAGCTACCTGTTGTAAGCATGCATAGTCGGCAAGCGAAGACCCACCAAATTTTAAAACTCGCATTGTTTATGTTCCTCATCCCATAAAACGAAAAAAGGCCTGTGTTCTAAGTGAACACAGGCCTTTAAATTTGTTGCACCGACCTATGCCACTATCCAGTAAGAATGATGGTTGTAATAATAATGGTCAGTACGCGATTAATTGTTTTCATATGTTAAGACTGCCTTAACAAAGGCTATGCTGTCAACCCTAAATTAAAAGATAAAACAGCCTTTTTTAACATGAAAAAACCTAATGAATGCCAAATTTATGCAATATTTCGTTTAAGTTAGATTTATTGATAGGTTTATCGATAAAGTCTATTGCGCCAAGTTGTGCGACTCGTTGCTTCATTTTCTCTTGTATATCGGCAGAAATAACTAAAACAAAGCACTCTATTTTTTCTATTTTTATAGTCTCGAGTACTTGTATACCATCAACTTCGGGCATGGTGAGATCTAAGCACAATAAATCAAAGCTTTGCGCTCGTAAAAGTTCTAGAGCGTGCGCTCCATTTGTAGCTTGTTGTATTTGAGCGTCTATACATTCATTTAAACACCGCACGACTTGTTTACGGGCAACTGCAGAATCGTCACAGACTAATATCGAAAATTTCATCATGTTTACTACTACACAACCATCAAAATTATTAAAAGGTTATTAAACTAATGCCTTCCATTGCATTTTAGACACTTTAACACGCCTCCAAGCACTCAGCGCATTAATAATTTAATACAATGATAAATATAGAATAAATCCGTTTAAGATATAATTAACCAAAGCAAATACTAATTAAGCCTACAATACATAACAGATAACGAATTTATTAATTTATACCTTGGTTTAAATACTTTGATACTACACGCTCACTTTTTGGATTTATCTTATTAAATTTTAACTTTTTTATTTATTTTTAGAGGTTTATTGACTAACTTTTAAATTACTATCGTAACGTTACAAAAATAATAAAGGATGAACAAGTCACTCATGTTACAAAAAAGTCTTTCTAAGAAGCTACTGACTAGCGTTTTATCCGTCTATTTTTTGCTTACCTTTGTAGTGACCTGTGGACAAGTGCTTGCTGAATACGTCAATACTAAAGACTATATTCGCGATGAACTTAGTACCTTACAAAAAACCTTTAGTCGCAGCTTAACACGTGCAATTTGGGAGCTTAATACCAAGCAAACAATTACAACAGCAGAAGGTTTACTCGCCATTCCCATGATTGAAGGGATTATTGTTCGAGACGACAGCGGCGAAATTATTTCACAGCTAGGGCGATCTCTTGATATACACAAGCTATATAACCAACAGTTAGTACAAGAAGAGGTTATTTTAGAAGACGCAAAATCGGGTTTATTTGGTTATACCTTTCCACTTATTTTTGAATTTTCAGGTCGTGCTACTCAAGTTGGTGACGTTACCTTATTCTCAAGTCGAGAAGTTGTTTTTAGCCGCATTATGGTATCAATCTACTTTTTGATTGGTAATGCGATGATTAAAACCACCTTTTTGATCATCTTATTTTTAATGGCATTTAGAAAACTTCTTACAGACCCTTTAGCAGAACTCACTGAGCAACTAGAAAATTTAGAACTAGACGAGCTAGAAGGTCAACATATAGAAATAGAAACAGAAGAACATAATGAACTAAAAGTGATGGAGCAGTCATTTAACAAACTAATAGATAAAGTGGTTCAGTATAGAAAAGAGCTTGAACACACCCAAAAAGAACTCATTATAAGTAACGAAAAGCTTGATCAACACAACATACAACTTGAACAAGACGTAGCCCGTAAAACATCCAATTTAAGCCAAGCAATGATGGATTTACAGCAGCAAAAATACGAACTCGAAAAGCAAAAAATTGTCCTCACCGAAGAAGTAGACTTACGCCGCAGCACAGAGCTAGAGTTAATTACAAAGCAAACTGAATCTCAGCGCTATATAGAAGAGTTAAGCCTTGCACAGGAACGTTTACTAGGCACAGAAAAAATGGCTGCGCTAGGCGGACTTGTAGCAGGTATTACACACGATATAAACACCCCTATTGGGATAGGTGTAACGGCAATATCATTTTTACAAGAACGCTTAAATAAACTCGAAAATGCTTATACCGAAAAAACACTTTCGCCAAAAGCACTAGAAGAATTCATTAACGAAGCAAAACAAAGCACAAGCTTACTAACCACTAACTTAGATAGAGCTTCGGAGCTTATAGCTAGCTTTAAACAAATAGCGGTCGATCAAGCCAGTGAAGCAGTAAGAACCATTAACTTTAAAGATTACACTAACGAAGTAATACGCTCACTGCACCCAAAACTAAAAAAGACATCCCATACTATAAAATTAGAATGTCCTGATGATTTAGTTTTAAATCTACCTGCTGGGGCTATAAGCCAAATTTTTACTAACCTAATTATGAACTCACTTATTCATGGCTTTGAAGGTAAAAGCAACGGTGTAATGGATATTAAAATAAGCGCTGATGACACCAACTTAACTATTGATTACAAAGATGACGGTAACGGTGTTACTAACGAGCAATTAAAAAAATTATTTGACCCATTTTTTACTACCAAACGCGATGAAGGCGGTAGCGGATTAGGCACCCATATAATGCTTAATTTGGTCAAGCAAACCCTTAGTGGCTCTATTGATGCAACGAGTGAACCGGGCAAAGGTCTGCGTTACTATATTCAATTTCCGAAGAACATGGCTAAGCCACTGCCTATTTTTGATAAATATGAATAAATATGAATAAATAAAAGTATATGCATTAAATTATTAGGGCGTGTTGTTCTTTGGTGGTTGAATTTACAGCAATATGTTTGGTTTTTAGGCAAGACAGAGCCTATGTAGTGTGGTTATTCCCCATAAATAGGCGACAACGCAGCATAAATACCAAACATGCGCTGCCCTTTGGGTTCTTTCTAGGGACGATTAACTCTTTGTTGCTCGGTTTTTACTTATTCCACTAGGTTACAAACCTCGCGCCGCGATTTAATCACCCCTAGATTGAACAAATTTCAATCCATAAAGTTCAACACGCCCTAGTAACAAATCAGTCATTTCGAGATGCTGTTTTTATTGCTATGATTGTACAAATTTTTCAAATGGATCAATTCCCCTATGTGGTTTAGTAACCTTATTTGTTACCGCTTTAAGCAAGACGTTTCATATACTCAAGAAGACTTTGATAAAGCATTAGAGCAAGATTTATTTCGCCCATGTACTGGTCAAGAGCTTGCAACATTTGGTTGGACAAAAGCGTTTGGAAAACATGGCGATACGCTATCGCATTTTTCTCAAAAAAGTATTCTAGTTTGCGCTAAACGCGAAGAAAAAGTACTCCCTGCTTCTGTTATTAACGAACTAGTCGCTGAGAAAGTTGATCTGATAGAAGCTGAAGAAAACCGCCCAGTTAAAAAGAAAGAAAAAGACGAATTAAAAGAAAACATTCTTCATACTCTTCTACCTCAAGCATTTAAAAAGTCGAGCTTACAATTTGCCTTTATTGACCAAGAAAACGGTTGGGTTGTTGTAAATAGTGGCAGCTTTAATAAAGCAGAAGAGCTACTAGCACTACTTCGTAAATCGTTGGGAACGCTTCCGGTTGTACCTGCGTTTGCTAACTACGACCTAGATGTATTTTTAACTGATTGGTTAACTAACTTTAGTACACCAGAAGGTTTTGCTATTGGCTCAGACGCTGAACTTGAAGAAGCAGACGACAGCGGCGCACAAGTAAAGCTTAAAGGTCATGATCTATCGTGTGATGAAGTTAAATCGCATTTAGAAAGTGGTAAACGCGTAACTAAACTTGCACTTGATTGGCAAGAGCGTCTTAAGTTTATGCTGCAAAACGATGGCTCTATCAAACGTTTAAGCTACTCTGAAACTCTAAAAGAAGAAAACGCAGATATTCCTAAAGAAGATATGGCTTTAAAACTTGATGCTGACTTTATTTTAGCTTCTGAAGAAATAAAGCAATTACTTGAAGAGCTAACTGCAGGTTTAGGTGACGTTGAAGATTTAGAAAAAGCGTAAATACCATAGTGCCTACCTGCATAAATATTTAAGCAATTTAATGAATTAAATAGCATATGTAAGTAGGTTGGTATAACAGATAAAAATCCGATAGCAGTTTACTGCTATCGGATTTTTTTATGAAATTTAGAAGCACTTATTTATATCTAAACCGCGAACAGTATTTAGCTAACGATCGACGTATTAAAACCTAAGGTAATCATCTTTTAAGTAGGAGAATACAGCATGGTTCAAAGGTTCAAAGGTTCAAAGGTTCAAAGGTTCAAAGGTTCAAAGGTTCAAAGGTTCAAAGGTTCAAAGGTTCATCAAGGTAAGTTATGTAGAGTGATATGAGATTATCTATATACGCTTCAAGCTGGACTGCACAAAAACTGAAGTTTTTGATTTTAATTAAAACCATTAACTTACTTTGTGCAGATAACTTATTTTAGCTTTTAGCGTCTTCAACTTTAGGTTGGCGATATATTTTTATAATGTGGTATAAATTTACAAGCGACAATAAGCCGTTGGTAAAAATAACAGGCACTGCGCCAATGGCAACACCGTATGCAGTAAATACAATACAACCAAACATGTTGTACCAACGTAGTTTTACTACATCTGTCATTGTTAACGATGCAACCAATAAAGCTGATGCAATATAACCTAAATATTCCCAACTCAATTGTTCTCTCCTAGCCTTTAGGTTAGCATTACATGTACTGCTATCTTATGGCACTTGTAAGTATTGCAAAGTTACAACAAAATAAAAAAGCTAACCTGCTTAAAAAACCTGAAAAAGTTTGCCGGAAAATACCAGCAAATTCTTAAATCATTACACGGGAAATGAAGGTAAAATAATACTCTTAGCAAAGCTAATAATATTAGTAGCAAGTTAGCGTAAATTCTTAGTGTCTTAATGCTATCGTCATTAAGATGTAATAAATAGGACAAATGTCCGAAGAGCACATTGATGTTTCAATACCATTTTTCTAGTTACCTTGTTGATCAGCTTTTAACCTTTGCCGGTAGTAGCTATCAACAATCAAAAAAAGAAGTTCTGATCCATCAAGATCAGCCTTTAAGCAAGCTTGTGCTTGTACGCAGTGGCACTGTGTCGTTTAGTTACGACGTAGGTAATGGACGACGCCTGCTGTTAGGACAATTGGATTGTAACAACACCCTTATTGGTGAAATAGAAGCGCTAAATAATAATCCGTGTATATATACGGTAACGTGCTTTAGCGATGTCACTTATAACCTTATTGAATTAAGGCATTGGCGTGCTCTACTGCTTGAAAAACCAGAACTAAGCTTATACACAGCACAAACTATTGCGGCTAAGTTTCAGGAAAACCAAAAAATCAATTTAGATAAGTTATTACTACCACTTAGCTATAACATAGCTAAAGATTGCTTACTAAGGGCCGAGAACAACAACCCTACGCTACTTAGAGCCTACCCAACTGTAAATGCTGAAGCCGAACGTTTTGCTACCACTGAGCGAGCTTACAGACGTGTTGTTACAGAACTCGTAGAAAAAGGCTTGGTACTTAGAAGTAACGATGGCTTGCAAGCAGTCGATATACCAAAACTAAGTGAATACGTAGATAGCTTTGCTCAGCTTTAAAATAAAAAAAGGCCTTAACGGCCTTTTTTTATTTATGCAAATTACTAATTACTTCTCTAGCAAAATGTCATGAATTTTCGCAAGATCAGATTTACCAGCAATAATTTCATCCGGTGTTAAACCCGATAATTCATGCGGGAACACTAACCACTCTTCAGATTCATGAATATAATAATCTGGAACAGTGTCCACTTTTGAGTTTTTTGGCTTGTAGTACGGGCATGCAATACGAATATCACGTGGCAAGTTTAAGCGCATAAGCTCTGAAAGCTTTTCTTTTAATGCAACAATACTACGACCTGAGTCAAATACATCATCAACAATTAATAATGAATCACCTGCATTTGCGTTCTCTACAATGTAATGTAAGCCGTGTACTTTAATTTCTTTCGACTGTTTACCAATACCGTAATAAGACGATGTACGTACTGCAATGTGGTCAGTCTCAATGCCTTTGTAATCGTAATATTCTTGAACAGCAATACCGATCGGTGCACCACCTCGCCAAATACCAATAATAAAATCAGGACGAAAGCCATCTTGGTATACTTGTGCCGCTACGCGGAACGAATCTTCAAGCAGCTGTTGAGCTGTGATGTAGCACTTATCTGACATAATTAGAAACCCCAGTGGTGGATATAAGATTTGAGCGCAGCTTAGAGTTAAGCAAAAATTAAACTCAAACAGGTATTGGCGACTGATTTTACCGTAAATGAAATAAAATTGCTTGCCTGTAAATTAAAAAATAGGCACCCAAGGGTGCCTATTTTTAGCGTAAAAAGCGTAATTTAGTAAATATTATGCTTTTTCTTGTAAAGTACGAGCAACTGTACGCATACCTTGAGTTGTTGCACCCGCTGCCCATTGACTTGTACTGCCCATGTTAAATGCAGCCGCTAAATCTATGTGTACCCAGCCTTTGCCATCGTTTGGCACAAAGCGCGATAAAAAGCCTGCCGCATTCGATGCACCGCCATAACCGCCACCTTTTTGTGCACGGCTATTCGCCGTATCAGCATAAGGAGATGGGCAGTTTTGTTGATGCCATTTTTCAAGAGGAAGTGGCCAAGCAGCTTCCATTTCTTGAGATGCAAAACTCTCAACTTCACGTACAAGTTCTTTATCAAGTGCAAATAATGCATTGTACTCTTGGCCAACAGCAACAAGCGCTGCGCCAGTTAGTGTTGCTGCATCAATAATAAGTGGAGCGCCAGTCTCACCTGCGGCCATTAGGCCATCTGCAAGTACTAAGCGACCTTCAGCATCCGTGTTTACAATTTCAACTGTCGTGCCATTTTTATAAGTAAGAATATCACCTAATTTGTATGCATGACCCGAAATTAAGTTCTCAGCACAACATAAAAACAGTTTAATACGTTTTTCAATACCACGGTTAATAGCCAATGCTAAACCTGCAGTTACTGTTGCAGCGCCGCCCATGTCGCACTTCATACCAAGCATACCTTCGCTTGATTTGATTGAGTAACCACCTGAGTCAAACGTAATACCTTTACCTACAAGCGCTGCACTTACTGGTGCATTTTCGTCGCCTGTTGGGTTGTAATCAAGCTCAAGCAATACTGGCGGGCGAACACTACCGCGACCAACAGCATGAATACCAATCCACTGTTGTTCTAGTAACGCATCACCTTTAATAATTTGGTAACTTACATGCTCAGGCGCTAATGATTGAATAAACTCAGCCGCTTTTTCAGCAAGGCTTTCTGGGTAAATGTCATCGGCAGTCCCGTTAACCATTTCACGTGCCCAAATTGCTGACGTTTTTAAGTGAGTAAGTTCTTTAATATCTGATTGTGCGTTATCAACAAAATCAACACCGTTTAACGATTTTGGTATTACAAAACCTTGATAAAAAGCCCATTGGCTTTCTGTACACCAAGCATCGCCTGCTAATTCAACGTTTTTAATACCTTGGATTGCAATAGTACGACCAGCTTTTTGAACATTTTTCAATGTTTCTTGCTCAGACAAATGAACAGTTGCACCGCGCTCATTAAAAGACAATGACGCATTATCGCCCCAATGACTCGCTGCTGCTTGTTCGCTTAGTTGAACAACAAATTTTTCACTCATGTTAGAATACCCTTGCACTTAAATGTGCCACCGAGTTTACTATAGAGCGCTTAAGTTCCCAACAGCTTGAGATAAATAACATAAACCACACTGCTGTGCAGTATTTACGCTTTGGAAGTTATCATGAAGTACACGCCAACTCTGCAACCTGCCACCTTATTAAAACGCTACAAACGCTTTTTAGCTGATTTACAATTAAGTGATGGCAGTGAATTTACCGCCCACTGTGCTAATACAGGTAAAATGACGGGATGCGCAGAGCCGGGTTTTGCTGCTTTTTATTCAACAAGCGATAACGCAAAACGAAAATACCCGCATTCATTAGAGCTTACGCAAAATAACTTATCGCAGCTTATTTGTGTAAATACAGCGGTGGCCAATAAAGTAGTAGAAGAAGCAATAAACAATAATGTAATAAGCGAGCTACTCGACTACAGTCAATTGCAAAGCGAAGTAAAGTACGGCAGCGAAAACAGCAGAATCGACTTTTTACTCACAGACGAAAATAAGCCTGATTGCTACGTAGAAGTTAAATCAGTCACATTATTAAGCGAAGATGCACCACAAAGCGGGCAAGGCTACTTTCCTGATGCGCAAACACTGCGCGGACAAAAACATATTCGCGAACTAATAGAAATGATCGAACAAGGCCACCGAGCAGTATTACTGTTCGCTGTTTTGCATGAAGGAATAAATACAGTAAGTGCAGCTGCGCATATTGATAAAAAATACGCCACGCTATTAAGCCAAGCAATAATAGCCGGCGTTGAAGTATTAGCATACAAGGCCACAATTTCTGCTAATGAAGTTTTACTTCATAAAAAAATAGTATTTGCACAATAGTGTATTAAACCAAGGGATTGAACTAAGCGTAATTTACAAAATAAGCAAAGTACTCAAATTAAATAAAGTTATACAAAGTGAATTATAAAAATTAACTTGTTTTTAAAGCTTTTGCCCATATAACAAGGCAAGTTTTAGAAAGCGAATATGTGAATTAATTAAAAGTGTAAATAGACTATTAATACACTTTTTACTCAGTAAGCATGGTTGAAGCTAATTCGATTAATTAAAAATAAATTTGCCTAGGATATAAGATTCTGTTATTTATACCGCCGGCTAATGCTGAGGCATTAAATTAAGGATTTAGGAGAGAGTTATGCCAGACCAAAAGAAACATGGTTTATTGGCTCAAGCCGGTTTAGAACCATACCAAGAAAAACCAGGCGAAGAGTACATGAATGATGCACAACGTGCTCATTTTAGAGCGATTTTAGAAACTTGGCGTAATGATTTACGTAACGAAGTTGATCGTACTAAATCGCACATGCAAGACGAAGCTGCTAACTTTCCTGACCCAGTTGACCGCGCTGCACAAGAAGAAGAGTTCTCTTTAGAACTTCGTACTCGTGACCGCGAACGTAAATTAATCAAAAAAATTGAAAAAACAATTAATTTGATTAAAGAAGATGATTTTGGATTTTGTGAGTCTTGTGGCATCGAAATTGGCATACGTCGCTTAGAAGCACGTCCTACTGCCGATTTATGCGTAGACTGCAAAACACTTGCAGAAATCAAAGAAAAGCAATCTGGACGCGGCTAATTAATACTTATTAATTAGTTATGTCTCCTACAGCCGTTACTGCGCCTATGCGTAAATATCGCGGTCGTTTTGCACCGTCTCCTTCTGGGCCATTACATTTTGGCTCACTTGTAGCGGCTGTGGGTAGCTATCTAGATGCAAAAGCTAATCAAGGAAAATGGTTAGTTCGTATAGAAGACATTGACACTATGCGCGTGGTTAAAAACGCCGACTCCGATATTCTTAATACCTTACATGCCTACGCCCTTCACTGGGACGAACCTGTTGTATATCAAACGCAGCGTCTTCCTTTATACCAAGATATTACCCACTCACTTTTAAAACAAAACCTTGTTTATGGTTGCACCTGTACTCGCAAACAAATAAAAGCCATTGGCGGTATTTATCAGGGGCATTGCCAAACACTTAATCATAATACTCAATGCGGTGCGCTTCGCTTAGTTCAGCAATATCCAACGACTCAATTTAATGACTTAATTCAAGGTGATATAACGGTAAATAGCGCCCTTTCCCATGAAGATTACTTAATTAAACGCAGCGATGACTTATTTGCATATCAACTTGTTGTGGTCGTCGATGATATTGATCAAGGGATTAATCGAATTGTAAGAGGTGCTGATTTAATTGAGCCAACCGCTCGGCAAATTAGTTTATTTAAACAACTCGATAGCCCTGTACCTGAATTTGCTCATTTACCTTTAGCGGTTGCCAAGCCTGGTTTCAAATTGTCTAAACAAAATTATGCTCCCGCCATTAGCAAACAAAATCCAAAGCCTGCTTTAATTAGTGCATTTGAATTTTTAGGGTTGCCTGTTATAGCTGATTTAATCGATTTAAATATTGAACAATTAATCGCTTGGGGAATTAAAAACTTTAGCTTAAAACAGGTACCACAAGTATCCGAAATACAAATTTCTCAGCATCCACGTAGTCAGAAAGTCCAATTTACACATTTAAGTAAATAAAATAGCTAAAAACGGCTTAATTTCAACACATCAACTTAATTTTTAAACCCTGCTGGTATATGATAGCCGCCTAAATATATGCTAATTACGTCAAACAGCTTGTACTGGGCTATAACCGCCCCATTTGCTGTAACTTTTGATTGCGATGCAGAGTCAATCACACCTTCTAGGAGACAGACTATTATTTCCAAGCTTTTTCAATTTTGCCGACAAATAATCGGCCCGAATACCAGTGCCGAAAGCGCTTCTGTAAGCAGTGAACCTATTGTTGTCACTCGTGGTGAGCATGGTATTTCTCGCAAACAATTTAGCCCAAATGCAATCAAAGTATTATACCGCTTAAAAGACGGTGGCTACGATGCCTACCTTGTTGGTGGTTGTATTCGCGATATATTGTTAGGCCAACAGCCAAAAGATTTTGACGTAGTTACTAATGCCACGCCAGATCAAGTAAAAAAACTATTTAGAAATTGTCGCCTTATTGGCCGTCGCTTTCGTTTAGCACATATTGTATTTGGTCGTGAAATTATTGAAGTGGCTACTATGCGTGGCCACCACGAAGCGCAAGAAGACAAAAATCAAATAAGCCAATCAAGCGATGAAGGTCAATTACTACGTGACAACGTATTTGGCAGTATTGAAGAAGATGCAGAACGCCGCGACTTTTCAATCAACGCACTTTATTACTCAATCAAAGATTTTAGTATTCACGATTACGCCAACGGCTTAGCGGCAATTAAAGCTAAACAAATCGAGCTAATTGGCGACCCTGAAACGCGTTACCGCGAAGACCCTGTTCGTATGTTACGTGCAGTTCGCTTTGCCACTAAACTTGATATGAGCATTGCGCCTAAAAGTGAAAAGCCAATTAGTGAGCTTGCAAGTTTGCTTGATAACATTCCGCCAGCACGTTTATTTGAAGAAATTCTTAAGCTGTTTTTAAATGGCAAGGCCGAAGCTAACTTTTTAATGCTGCGTAAATACGGCTTATTCCGCTCATTGTTTCCTGAGCTTGATAAAATCTTAGATAAAAATCCAAGTGGCTTAGAACACACGCTTATTCAGCAAATGTTTCAAAATACCGACAAACGTATTAATGCAGATAAAAAAGTAACACCAGCGTTTATTTTTGCCGCACTACTTTGGTTCCCGCTGCTTGAACGTACTAAAAAGATTCAAAGCCAAGAACAACTTGCAGAATACGATGCTTTCGCACAAGCAATGAATAAAGTACTAAGCGATAACTCACAACACATTGCGGTTCCTAAACGCTTTACTTTAGGTGCTCGCGATATTTGGCATATTCAGCACCGTTTGGATAAACGTGCAGGCCAACGTGCTTACAGACTAACGCAGCAACCTCGCTTTAAAGCCGCCTACGACTTTTTACTCTTACGCGTAGATGCAGGCGAAACACAGCACACTGAGCTTGCCCAGTGGTGGACACAATACTTAAGCCAAGATATAAACGGCCAAAAAGAGATGGTTAAAAACTTAGGTCACCAAGGTGGTCCTAAGCCGCGAAAGCGCCGTCGACCTACTAAAAAGCCAGCTGAGTAATAACATGCACTGTGTTTATTTGGGTTTAGGTGCCAACCTAAACTCACCAAAAGAGCAGCTTGATAACGCGGTAATCGCGCTTAAAAAGCTGCCTAATTGTGAATTTATAAACGTATCGCATTACTATGCAAGTAAGCCTATGGGCCCACAAGATCAACCAGACTATATCAATGCAGTAGCGTGCATTAAAACGACCCTTGAGCCAGAGCAATTACTTGATTTAACGCAACGAATTGAACTTGAGCATGGTCGAGTAAGAAAGGCTGAACGTTGGGGTCCACGCACTCTTGATATAGATACTCTATTATTTGATGATCAAATTATAAATACGGTGCGCTTAACTGTGCCTCATTATGGTTTGAATAATCGCGAGTTTGTGGTTTATCCACTATTAGAGCTTGCACCTGAACTTATTTTACCTAGCGGCATTGCATTAAAAACCATTGCAAATAATTTACCGCTCAACGACTTACAACAATTACCTCTGTAATTAACCTAGGCTTTTGCCTGCGAGGATATTATGTCTAAAATAACCGTTTCTACTTTAAATAAAATGAAAGCAGAAAATAACAAAATTACTGCATTGACAGCCTACGACGCTAGTTTTGCAAAGTTATTTCATGATAACGGCGTTGAAGTTATTTTAGTGGGCGACTCTTTGGGCATGGTACTTCAAGGTGGCGATGACACGCTTGGCGTAACCAATCAAGATATCGCATACCATACACGTTGTGTACGCGCTGGTAGTCGTGAATTATTTGTAATTGCTGACTTACCTTTTATGACCTACTCAAGCGTAAGTGATACTTGTAAAAATGCAGCTGAGCTTATGCGCGCTGGCGCAAACATGATTAAGCTTGAAGGCGGAGAATGGCTTTACGAGAGCATTAAAACGCTTACTCAACAAGGTATTCCAGTTTGCGGGCATTTAGGCCTTACACCACAGTCAGTACATGTATTTGGTGGCTTTAAAATACAAGGTCGCGAAGAAGACAAAGCACAAAAAATGATTGATGACGCAAAAGCACTTGAAGCTGCTGGCGCACAATTATTAGTACTTGAATGTATTCCAAGTGCATTGGCAAAACGCATTACAGACGCCCTAAGCATCCCAACAATTGGTATTGGTGCGGGCAGTTTAACTGACGGCCAAATACTGGTAATGCATGACCTTGTTGGTATTTCAGCAGGTTACATTCCTAAATTTTCTAAAAACTTTTTGCTCGAAACAGGCAATATGCCTGCAGCCGTTCAAAAGTATTGTACAGACGTTAAAAATGGCGCGTTTCCAAGCGCTGAACACGAGTTTAAATAATGCAGTCTATTACTGAAATCAGATCGTTACGTAGTCAAATTAAAGCATGGCGCCAAGCGGGTCTTAGCGTGGCACTTGTGCCAACAATGGGCAACTTGCACCGTGGGCATTTTTCGCTAGTAGAAAAAGCAAAAAACTTAGCCGATAAAGTCGTTGTGAGTATTTTTGTTAACCCAATGCAATTTGGTGCTAACGAAGATTTAGATAACTATCCTCGTACACTAAACGAAGATAAACAAGGCCTTGCAGAACTAGGCACTGATATTGTATTTACCCCAAGTGTAGAAACAATTTATCCAAATGGACTTGGCGCACAGAGCTTTGTAGATGTGCCTGATATTTCATTAGGTTACTGTGGTGGCTCACGTCCTGGTCACTTTAGAGGTGTTGCCACGGTAGTTACAAAATTATTTAACCTTGTACAACCCGATTACGCCTGCTTTGGTGAAAAAGATTTTCAGCAACTGCAAGTAATTAAAACCATGGCACGCGACCTATCAATTCCGGTTGAAGTTATTGGTGTACCTACAATGCGAGAAGTTTCTGGCCTTGCTATGAGCTCACGTAATGGTTACTTATCTGATGAGCAAAAAGCGACTGCAACCGTATTATTTAAAGCACTTAATACATGCGCTGAGCAACTTAAAAGCGGCGAAAAAGACTTCGTAAAACTTGAAAGCTTAGCTAAACAGAGCTTAGAGCAAGCTGGCCTAAAGCCAGACTATTTTGAGATTGCTCAACGAGATACATTAAAAACTGCTACAATCGAAGATACTCAATTTGTTATTTTAGCCGCAGCCTATTTTGGTGGTGTTAGATTGATCGACAATATTCAAGTCGAAATTTAATATTATTGCGACTCCATTTTAAGGATAAGAAGCATGCACACTTTAATAAAAACAAGCGTAGTCGCCCTTACTTTTGCACTATTAGTAGGTTGCCAAAACCAAGTTGAAAACCCTGAAATGAATCAGTGTGCTCAGCAAAATTACCAATGCGAAAGTACATGTGAACAGCAAACAACTGCTGAGGGCTTAAAGCAGCAAGTATGCTCTGGAAAATGTGTTGAGAGCTACAACCAATGTAAAGCACAAGCCGAAAAATTAGGTAATATTTAATTCCTTAAAATTTTTAGTTTTAGGCATAAAAAAACCGCTCAGTGAGCGGTTTTTTATTGCCTATGGTTTATCATACCAATTTTATTAAAAACATGACCATTCTAGCGTATTAAATAACTCACTAACTACGTTAAAAATTATTTATATAGAACAACTATGTATCATAATTTTAGCCTTGTTATTGCGCTATTTTCTTATCGCTATAATAACTCACTAATTTAATGCAATTGGTATTAGTTCAAACCAAGCTTTTTAAGTTCTGTTTTTACTAGCTTTGCAGAAAGTGGTACATAACCATCTTTTTCTACAATTTGCTGACCATCTTTTGAAAGTACCATTCTTAAAAATTGTTCTTCCATAGGTGATAGTGGCTTATTCGGGTGTTTATTCACATAAACATATAAAAAGCGCGATAGCGGGTATTTACCTTGCGCAACGTTATCAAGTGTTGCATCAACAAAGTTATCGCCTTTTTTAGCAAGCGGTACTGTACGTACGCCTGATGTTTTATAGCCAATACCAGAGTAACCAATTGCATTTAATGAAGATGAAATTGACTGTACTACTGATGCAGAACCCGGTTGCTCATTTACATTATTACGGAAATCACCTTTACACAGTGCTTTCTTTTTAAAGTAGCCATAAGTACCTGACACTGAGTTACGTCCATAAAGCTGAACGTCTTTAGCAGCCCAATCGCCTGTTAGACCAACATCGCTCCAACGATTAACTTGCTCTGGTGCGCCACATTTACGAGTAGATGAAAAGATAGCATCTACTTGGTCAATACGAAGACCTTCAATTGGGTTATCTTTATGTACAAATACAGCAAGTGCATCAATAGCTACGCGAACTTCTGTTGGCTTATAACCGTAACGTTTTTCGAACGCTTCGATTTCTTTAGATTTCATTTTACGGCTCATTGGACCTAGGTTAGCTGTACCTTCGGTAAGTGCCGGTGGCGCAGTAGAAGAACCTGCCGCTTGAATTTGAATATTTACATTTGGGTAAATACGTTTGTACTCTTCAGCCCAGAACGTCATCATGTTGGCTAAAGTGTCAGAACCTACTGATGAGAAGTTACCTGAAACACCACTAATTTTTTGATACTCAGGAATATCTTGATCTAAAGCAACTGCTTGTGCAGATACGAAAGTTGTAACAGCCACACCCATTGCGGCAACTAAGTTTTTAAATTTCATGTAGGGTTCTCCGGTTTGTTCGTCCCATTTTCTAACTGCTGCCCACTCTAAAGTGAGTACATGACAGTTACATTACTCTTAAATGACACTTTTATGACTTTGCTTTTCAGCCTAATTACTTAGCTAGCGAAACTATCTTATCTATTGAAAATTCGAAAGAAAAACACGAACCTTTGTTAACTTCACTGCTAATATTTAATTTACTATCGTGGCGCGTTAGTACATGTTTTGTAATCGCAAGCCCTAAACCTGAGCCACCTGTTGTTCTGCTGCGGGCTTTATCAACACGATAAAAACGCTCAGTTAAACGGTTAATATGCTCTGGCGCAATACCATCACCATTATCGGTAACACTAAAACACGCTTTATTGTTTTTGCGCTGCCAACACACTTCCACTTTGCCACCGGGTTTAGTGTAATGAATGGCGTTAAATACTAAATTAGAAAACGCACTACGCAGTTCATCCTCAGAGCCTTTAATATCGAGGGTTTTATCAATATTAAAAATAAGCTCATGGCCTTTGTCTTGATTAATTGAGTTTGCCTCAGTGTGAATATAACCAAGTAATTGCGGTACGTTTATGGCTTTATCGTTATCTTGGCGCCGTGCACCTTCAATACGCGAAAGCGATAATAATTGGCTGACTAAGCTATCCATGCGCTTGCATTGTTCAAGCATAGTATTTTGCGCTTTGTTCCACATTGCTGGCGGCGGCATCATGTCGCCATCCATCATCTCAAGATACCCAGTAACCACTGTAAGCGGTGTACGTAGTTCATGCGACACATTGGCTACAAAGTCTTTACGCATCTGTTCTAGCTGTTTTAAGCGCGTTACATCACGCACAACAACCATAAGTTGCGTGCTTGCATAAGGCATAACCCTAAATTCTAGTACTTGCTCAATGCTATGACCGTTATCCAGCTCAAGCGCGTCGTCAAATTCACCTTTGTGCATGTATTTAGCAAACTTAGGTTCGCGAATTAAATTATCAAGACGCTGACCATGATCGGTTGGCCACTGCAAACCAAGCACTTTAAGGGCTAATTGATTACACCACACAATACTTAAATCATTTTGCAGTACCACTACCGCATCAGGTACTGCTTCAGCTCCATCGCGAAAGCGACGAATTAAATCAGCAAGCTCATTACGTTTTTTACGATTACGGTGCTGTAGATGATAAATACCTTCAAACACTTGCTCCCATGCACCCTCGCCCTCAGGTGGATTAAAGCTACGTTGATTAAGTAGCCAATCGCTCAAACGATAAAGTTGATGGTAGTGCCAAATAAGGAGGGAAAAAGATCCTAAAAATAAAAGCAAAAATGGCGCGCCAACCAGCACACCAATTAATAGTAAGGGTAAAAAATAGATAAACAGGCGCTTTACTAACGCCTGCTTATTAACAACTCGATACATACACTCACTTTACCTTAGAGTAGTAATACATGCGTATTTCATACATTAGCTAAGCTTTAAGCTGATCACAGCTTACTTGAAAAACGATATCCAGCACCACGTACAGTTTGCACCAAACGGTCATGTCCAAGTGGGCCAATTGCTTTACGCAGACGACGAATGTGCACATCAACCGTGCGATCTTCTACGTAAACATTAGTTCCCCATACATGATCAAGCAGCTGTTCACGGCTATAAACACGCTCTGGGTGAGTCATAAAAAAGTGCAGTAATCTAAATTCAGTTGGCCCCATATCAAGCTCGTTACCTTCTGAGGTAACACGATGCGAAATAGGGTCTAAACGCAGGCCATGTACTTCAATAGCTTCTTCTAATGAGGTTGGCGATACACGGCGAATAACCGCTTTAATACGCGCCATAAGCTCTTTAGGAGAAAACGGCTTAGTTACGTAATCGTCAGCACCTACTTCAAGACCGCGTACTTTGTCTTCTTCTTCGCCACGGGCTGTAAGCATAATAATTGGGATTTGGCGGGTGTGTTCGTTTTGCTTAAACTTTTTAGCAATTTGAATACCGCTTCCACCTGGTAACATCCAATCAAGTAAAACCATATCTGGGTAAGGTTCAACCATAGCTGCAATAGCAGAGTCGTAATCTTCTGCTTCAATTGCTTGAAATCCATTTTGCTCTAAAACAAAAACCAACATCTCCCTGATAGGAGCTTCGTCATCTACGACTAGTACTTTACGTGACATTCCAATTTATCTCTTACGCTATCGAATTAGTTTTCATTATTATGACTAAGTATGACATTTTTATGAAAGTGTAACGTGTAAATTAAAATGGTGGTAAAAAAAACACAAATTAGTGACAAAAAACCTCATTAACGTCATATTTTTAAAACCTTTTTAATATTTAACGTAATAAAAAGAGATTTACGATAAATTTATAAAATAGCTAATTTTTGAAATTATCTGCTTTTTGTCGCTAGTTGAATCATTAAATAATACAAAATTAACTGGGATCATTGTTTTACTAACCAAGACTTTTTTACAGATCGATCGTTTAAAAGTAACTTTAAAGCTATTTTAAAATTAACATACCCGCCTGTGTAACAATCAATACGTTTAAAAATAGATCTAAATTTTACTAAGCTCCAAATAAAGGATCAGATTTTTACCAAGCCGATCCACTCTCAGATCAGAGTTGTACCTAGTCAAAGCCATAAGTTGTTGATTGTTTATACAAATAAATAACGATCAAATTATCTCAGAGCCTAAAATAGCGAAAAAGTGTATTTGGCTTAGTAAAGTAATGATCCGAAAAGGCTGTGTTAGTAAATGCGTGATCCCAAAGTACGGCGTTGATAGTACAGCGATCTGATCAATAGAAGCCGTAACCTGCAATATAAAAAGGGCTGACATTAAAAAAGCCAGCAACAAAGTTACTGGCTTAGGGCCTGTTGACCTTTCAGGATTAAAATTTGTTCAATCTAGGGGCGATTTAATCGCGGCGTGAGGTTTGTAACCTAGCGGGCTAAGTAAAAACCGAGCAAAGCTTCCGCGTCCTGCTCACGCCCCTTACCTACATCCATGTCATAGGTAAGATCTTAAGAAATTGAGTTGAAGCTCAATTCATGATCAAATGGTTATTACCACACAAACCACAG
>NZ_JADYXH010000024.1:0-47842 GCF_015864395.1 Pseudoalteromonas sp. SWYJZ12 | reverse complement strand
TGTGAAGAATCAAACTGAATATCAGCCCCAAGCTATTTAAAGAAAGCTTGAGGCTGGTTAGAAGAGATGGTATCTACGCGTTTGTCTTAAATTTTTACGCAGACAAAAATGGCGTTGCCTGAGCGCTCTACCCATGGGGTTATTTTGTCGTAGTCATGTTCAAATATGTGGATTTCGAAGTACGGCTTTAAGGCTTCTTTGAGCTCGGTATAACTAAAAGCCACCATTGGGTGCTCGTCGTGCCATACGAGTGTTTTGTCTGCGGTGGTTTTTTCTATATTGAGTTTTAATAACTGTTTACTGCCACTGCCACTGTAGTGCCAACCAGAGCGAAATGTGAAGAAGCTATTTTCGCTTGTTGCTGTGTGCTCTACAAATGAATCGCTGTCGATTTTGTTTTTATCAACCGTGTTAAAGCAAAATATTCCACCTACATTTAATGCATTGTATACGCTGGCAAGGCATTCTTTTAGCTTATTAATGCCGTCGCAGTAATGGATTGAATACAAAAAGCAGGTAATTAAATCCAATTGCTCGGTTACTTTAAATTCACTCATGTTTTGCAACGAAAATTGCGCTTCTGGACAACGAACTTTTGCTTTATCGAGCATTGGCTGGTTTAAATCAAGCCCACTACTTTTATAGCCGTAATCAATAAAGTGGCGTACATGCGGGCCGGTGCCACATGCTAAATCGAGATGGGTATTTGCGCCATTACCAAAAATTTGGTGCAGCCTGTGAATAGAATTGCTTTGGGCTTGATAATCTATATCTGCGCACATTAAGTCGTAGTAATCAGAAAGGTCGGTGTAGAGTGCATTTGCGGACATATAAGCCTAGTGGTAAGTAGTAGAATATTTTTAAGTCGCGCATAGTAAACTAATTAGCACAATTAACGAAGAAGATATGAGCTTTAGGGTAGATGTAATCTTAGGTTATAAAGTTCAGTCTATAAAGTACAGGGTTGTCGGATGGCGCTTTGCTTATACGGCCTGTGTATTTAAATATTATAGAGCGTTGTTATAAAACGGTGTGGAATTGGAGATTCGTTGGGTTTCGCTACGCTCTACCCAACCTACGTACTATAACTTTAAGCTACTCTTTAACTAATTCCTAAATACTTATGTACTTGTATTGATAGGCGCCAGTTTTTGGCAATGCAGGTGTCGATTGCTAATTTAGTTGCTGATACTTTTTGGCTAATTGGCTGCAAGTAAACAAGCTTTGGATTAACGCCTGTTTTAGCAAATAACTCTTCAAGCTCTTCTACGTGCTTTTGCATAGCAACGGGGTGTTTTATCTCGTTTGCACGCTTCATGGTGCTGGTAAGTACTTCATAACCACCGCGCATATTAATTTTTGGCGATACCGTTACCCATGTTTGCTCTGGGGCGAGTATTTCAAACGTGCCGCTGGTTTCTATTTGTGTACTAAAGCCGTGTTCGTGTAATAAGTTACATACTGGATTTAAATCAAACATGCATGGCTCGCCGCCAGTAATAACTACGTGCTTTGCGGTATAACCTCGTGATTGAAACAACGCTAAAATTTGCTCTGCACTGGCGTTAGCCCAATGATCTGAGTCGGCTTTTTTTTCTACGGTTTCGTCCAGCGATACTTTATATACATTATCAACATCCCACGTTTGCTTAGTGTCGCACCAAGAGCAGCCTACTGGGCAGCCTTGCAGACGTAAAAATATTGAGGGTGTGCCAGTAAAGCTAGCTTCACCTTGAATGGTTTCAAACACTTCATTAATTTTGTACAAAAGAGATCTCACTTACTACCTAGCAGCCAAATTGCTACTATTAAAAAACCAAAAAGCGCTGTGCAAAAATTGTTATTTAAGCTGCGGCCGTGTAGTATATCGCGCCCTGATATAAACCTCTATTAAAACTAAGAGCAAAACAGATATGACGCAAAAAGTAGTTGTTATTTATTCCGGCGGTATGGACTCATTTACCGTATTAAATAAAGCCCTGCAACAAGGCCATGATGTATATGCCCTATCATTTGACTATGGTCAGCGTCATGTAAAAGAGCTTAAAGTGGCGGCAAGTGTGTGTGAAAAATTAAACGTTCCACACAAAATTGTTGATATTTCGGCGATTAACCAACTTATTGGTGGCTCATCACTTACTGATGACATTGATGTGCCTGAAGGCCATTACGAAGAAGAAAGCATGAAAAGTACGATTGTACCTAATCGTAATATGATTTTGCTCTCGCTTGCTGTTGGTTACGCGGTATCACTTAAAGCTGGCCAAGTTTATTACGGCGCTCACTCTGGGGATCATGCTATTTACCCTGACTGCCGTCCTGAATTTGTGCAAAAAATGGATGATGTGTGTCGTATTGCTAATTACGACGCTGTAGAAATTTTTAGCCCATACTTAAACAATACTAAAATTGGTATTTTAACCGACGGTATTGAAATGGGATTAGATTACAGCCAAACGTGGACTTGTTATAACGGCCGTGAAAAGGCCTGTGGTAAATGTGGCGCGTGCCAAGAACGCCTTGAAGCATTTGCACTAAATAACATTACAGACCCGTTAGAATACGAATAAGCAGCAATTAATTGGTAATACAATTGCTGTAAACAAAAAAAGGCTATCATCGATAGCCTTTTTTGTTTGTCTAATTTTAACGTAGAGATTACAGCCAGCGTTTTACGCGCGCTTTATAGGCGGTAAACTCTTCGCCAAATAATTTAGTGAGCGCACGCTCCTCGGGTATTATTTGAAAAAACGTTAAATACGCAATAAACCCTATAATACATAAAAGTGCCCACAAGGAACTTAACCAAATACCCCACCCTGCTAAAATAAATGCAAAACCTACGTACATTGGGTTACGCGAAATTTTATAAATACCGCTAGTAATAAGTTTTGACGCTTGCTCAGGTTTATTAGGGTTTACAGTGGTGTTTGCTATTTTAAAACTCACCACCCCTGCAATACAAAAAACACACCCTATAATGACCAAACTTGCTGCTAAGTAGGTAATAAATGCGGTGAAATCAATAACACTATAATGCGCAATAAGCGCCATTATGCCTGCAAAAAACAGCACAACAATAACGGGAGGTATTTTATTATTTAACATGGCAACTCACTGTATTGGCTAAAGTATGTTTATTATATGGTGGCTATGCAGCCATTAAACAATATCTAAAGTGTATAAATGATGAACACGCTCAAACCTGAGCTTAAGTAAAGTATACAAATTAAGTTACAATTGTCAGCTTTATCAAAAGCGCTTAAAGGTTATACTTTAACCATAAACGAATAATAAAATGATAAGGAATGAGGTTATGTCTGGAACTACGATGATTGTACTTATTGTGCTAATTTCGGTTGGCTCAGGAGTGGTTTACGATATGTATAAAAAGCATCTTGAGTTTAAGCATAAAATGCAAAACAACAACAGCGATGCCCATAAACAATTAGCTGAAACAAATGCACAAGTGCTTGCATTAAAAGAACGTGTACAAACACTTGAGGCTATTGTTACCGATTCAAGCTTTAGCGTTAAAGATGAAATTAATAAACTTTAAATTGTTATAAGTAATTTGGATATAAATGTGCATTTTCTGGCTGCTCAATGCCATGAGCAGCTAAAAACCCACCAATAGCTTGCCCGCAGCCCTGTGGTGCTCGCCCGCTGTCTATCTCAAAATTTAACTGATTAGCATGTTGCTTACCCATAGAGCAAAGCCCTACGGTACTTGGCGAGCGCATAGCGATACTTAAGTTACCTATTTGTTCAACCACAACGTGTTTACTAAAGCGGGCAAAACCTTTGTACTTAAATTGCTCGTTTACGTAATCATTGCTTGTGGCTACTAATGCTGTAATTAAGGCGTGTAAAAAGCTATTAGCGGATGGATCTGCTGTTAAAAACGCGATTGTTTTTTTATTAAACTCGCTAAGTTGGCAATCTTCACACAACAGCTCAACAGTATATAAATGTTGCTCGGCTATTTGCTGCTGGCTCTTAAGCTCAATACTTTTTCCTGCAAATACAATACGTTTAAGCACTTCATCAACACGGCTTTCAGCACTTTCACTTTTAACAAGCTCAGGGTTTTGAGCCATTACCGGTAAGTCGTGATGGTTATTAAATGGCGTACTTGTTGCGCCGCTTTGCATTAACTGAAAAAGCTCTCTTACTTCATGTTCACGCGCTACTTTTAACGCTAAAAATGCAGTTTGGATAAGTTCTGAAGTAGGTAAGTTTTCCTCTACTATCCAGCGTCTGCCAAATAATAGCTTTTTGGCTTTGCCTTCATTTGCAGATGCACTTTTTTGATAGTTATCTGGGCTCAGCACTGCTACTTGCAGGTAAATTTCTTCACCTTTTTGTGCAGCAAGCACCCTAAAGTGAGCCGAAAACTCAATACTCTCAAGTACTTCGTTTACGCTTTCAAGCGTGTGCTTGTAACGTAAAAAATGTTGTGGCACTACCCAGCTACTATTAGCCAATTGCACAAGGGGTGCATAAGAAATAGGTTGCTCGTAACTGTGTTGCCATTTTTGCTCATTGCTAAGCAAATGATTAATGTGACTCTTGTTATCTGACATAAATAAACCAAATAAACTCGCGTTGTGCGATATAAACTATGAACACATTACGTCGTCAATGTCGTAATTAGATCACATGTACGCCCTACTTTCGGGCTTTTTTAACTATCGGTGAGTTCTTGATAGTCTGTTATAACTTTTTGATAGTATGGCTTATCTTTATTGAGCATTTTATTATAATGATTTATGAGTTGGCGCTGGTACATAGCGTGTTCTGCACTAGCAAAGTCCCACATTTTATTACCGGTGTGCCTAATCTCATTATTGCTACTAAAGCTCACTTCAATCACTTCATAAAAACGTTTGTTGTCGTAAACTATTTGCTCACTTACAAGCCCTAAACCTAATTGCTTTAAACCGACTCGCAACTTATAAGTGTGATGCACTGGGCACAAAATAAAACGAATATTATTTAAATGCTCCACTGCATTATTAGCAATAATATGTTGTATTAAACTTAACAACAGCTCACCGCCAACACCTGCGATTACAACTACTTGGCTTTTACTTTGAGCAATTTCAATTTTGCCTACATCCTGACATAAGACCTGCCACTGCGGATTTTTATTACAGGTTTTTTGTAATTTATTAATAGATGATAATTGCGTTTCTAGGTCGTTCATTAAAGTGGCGACTATATCTACAAAAATAACCTGGTTTGCAGCTGCGCGTTTTAATAGCGCCATGCCTAAATAACCATGGTCGCAGCAGCAATCCCAAATAATATCGTGATGCTGCGAGATTAATGTATCAATGGCAGTTAGGCGTTTGCTGAGCTTCATTTAATCAGCAGATTGTGACGTTTTGTAGATAAGTGCTTTTAAGCTTCTGTCGCTGTCTACTTCAATAAAACGCTCGGTAGGGGCTAGGCGCTCAACAAATTCAATTGCGCCTTGGGTGTGCTCGTTTATTAACGCTTTAAACGCCTCTTCGCTAAGCTCTGGGCTATTAGCGCACAATAACAATTGTGTGGTATCACAAAGTAGCTCTGGCAACCTGCGCAGCACTTTTTGATAGTCTTTAGTTAATATAAAGCTGCCTTTTTGAAAGCTTGGCGGATCAACTATTATTAAATCAAACGGGGCTGCTTTTTTTAGTTTTCCAAACGACTTTAAAATATCGTGAGGTAAAAAACTTACGCCGCGCTCAAAACCATTTAATTGATGGTTTTGCTTACCGACTTTAAGTACACCTTTGCTCATATCCATATTCATTACATGATCTGCTCCGCCTTGCATAGCTGCAAGCGAAAACCCACACGTGTACGAAAATAAATTAAGCACTTTACCATGCTTACTATTAGCCATTACAAACTCACGGCCGCTGCGCATATCGGGAAATATTCCGGTATTTTGACGACTCTGTAAATCAACCAAAAAACGAATGCCGTTTTCGGTTACAACATGCGGGTTAGGTAATTGCCCGTAAACCACGGTGTTTTGGCTTTGTACGCCAGCGCGTTGCTGATACACAAGTGAGCTAATAAGCTCTGGCTGGTTTTTTTGTGCCCACTGCCACACAACATCGGTAAGCTCGCTTAGTGTTTGCTCGTCAATTTCGTCGTACGAAACCAAAAACAAACTTGGCGGATAAAAGTCTAAATTAATATGACTTAACGCCTCAACACTATGGCCACGGCCATGAAAAACACGGCACAGTTCATTTTTTAAAATTGGCGCATCTTCAAGCGCAGTAATAAGAGGAGTAAAGTTTGCTGTCATTTTTAATTAATCAACTGTTGTTGTAGTTCATGTATTTCATCGCGAACAGAGCCCGCTTTTTCAAATTCTAGGTCGCTTGCGTATGCATGCATTTTGGTTTCAAGCTGCTTAATTTGCACTGTAATTTCTTTAGCACTAAGTACCTTTTTAGAATCTTTACGAACAAGTCTAAGGTTATCTTTAGGGCCGGCTTCTTCGCCTACATCCATCGCATCAAGAATCTTTTTGGCTAGTGAATGCGGTTCAATACCGTGTTCAATATTATAAGCATGCTGAATTTCGCGTCGGCGCGCTGTTTCGTCCATGGCCTTAGCCATCGATTTTGTAATTTTATCACCGTACAAAATAGCGCGGCCATCTAAGTGACGTGCAGCACGACCAATGGTTTGAATAATTGAACGCGCTGAGCGTAAAAAGCCTTCTTTATCTGCATCAAGTATGGCTACTAGCGCCACTTCTGGCATATCCAGGCCTTCTCGAAGTAAGTTAATGCCCACTAACACATCAAACACACCTGCACGTAAATCACGAATAATTTCAACCCGTTCAACCGTGTCTATGTCTGAATGTAAGTAACGCACTTTTACGTCGTGCTCACTTAAGTAATCGGTTAAATCCTCAGACATACGCTTGGTCAAAGTGGTTACAAGTACGCGTTCGCCCTTCTCTACACTTTTATAAATTTCTGAAAGTAAATCATCAACCTGATCGCCTACTGGGCGCACTTCAATAAGTGGATCGAGCAAGCCTGTTGGACGAATTACTTGCTCTGCGATTGCGCCCACACAACGGTCTAACTCAAAGTCGCCTGGCGTTGCCGATACATAAATTGTTTGTGGTGAAATAGCTTCAAATTCTTCAAAGCGCAGCGGCCTGTTGTCCATTGCTGAGGGCATTCTGAAGCCATATTCAACTAAGTTTTCTTTTCGGCTTCTGTCGCCTTTATACATTGCGCCAATTTGCGATACGGTTACGTGCGATTCATCAATAATCATCAATGCGTCGTCTGGGAGGTAATCAAGTAATGTGGGTGGCGGATCGCCCGGCGTACGGCCCGATAAATAGCGGCTGTAGTTTTCTATACCAGAGCAATAACCTAGCTCCCGCATCATTTCTATATCGTATTGCGTACGCTGCGTTACGCGTTGCTCTTCTACTAATTTATTAGCACTGAGTAACTGGGCTCTTCGATCTTTTAGTTCTTCTTGTATTTTATCGATAGCACCGAGTATTTTTTCACGCGGGGTAACATAGTGTGTTTTTGGGTAGATAGTGGTGCGTATTATATGCTTTTCGACGGCGCCTGTAAGCGGGTCAAAAATACTCAAGCGCTCTATTTCGTCATCAAACATTTCTACGCGAATTGCGAAGGTGCTAGATTCTGCAGGAAATATATCAACCACTTCACCACGTACACGATATGTACCACGGCTAAAATCTATATCGTTGCGGGTGTATTGTATTTCAGCTAGGCGACGCAGCATGTCGCGTTGGTCTACTTTTTCGCCCACTTTTAAAAGTAGCATCATTTTCATGTATGATTTAGGGTCGCCCAAACCATAAATAGCCGATACCGACGCCACAATAATAGTGTCGCGACGCTCAAGCAGTGCTTTGGTCGCACTTAAACGCATTTGTTCTATATGCTCGTTTATCGAGGCATCTTTTTCAATAAATGTGTCGCTAGATACAACATAGGCTTCTGGCTGGTAGTAATCGTAATACGATACAAAATACTCAACCGCATTTTTAGGGAAAAACTCTTTCATTTCCCCGTATAGCTGCGCGGCAAGCGTTTTATTGTGCGCCATTATTATTGTTGGACGGTTTAAATCGTTAATAATATTAGCCATGGTAAAGGTTTTACCTGTACCGGTGGCACCTAATAAAGTTTGGTGTGCAAGGCCTGCTTCTAATCCTTCGCATAGCTGCTTAATCGCTGTGGGCTGATCGCCTGCTGGTTTAAAATGTGATTTTAACTGAAAATGATCGCTCAATTATTGCACTCCTGTAACGATTCGCCGCTCAGCGCTTCTAGTTTTTTCATAAACCATTTGTATGCCACTATTGCTGTAAATAAGTTACCTAAAGCAGCGCCAATAAATAGCCCTAATAATCCGGCTATTTCGTTGCCTACATAAGCAAATGGTACATAAAATATGAATAACCGAATGACACTTAATACCAATGCGTACATTGGTTTGTGTAAAGCATTAAACGATGAATTTGATAATATGATCACCCCTTGTAAGCCATAGCTTAGCGGGATGGTATAAATAAAGAGTTTAATTACATCTATTACGGCTTGTTCTTTACCAAATAATTGGCTTATAACACCTGAAAATGCAATGAGTAATACGTAAATGGCAAATTGCCATACCATTACAAATTTTAGTGTGCCGGTATACGCTTCTTTAACGCGGCATAATTTGCCAGCGCCAAAGTTTTGGCTAACAAATGGCGGTAATGTCATCGATAGTGCAAGCACTAATATACTTGCAATAGATTCTATTCGACTTCCCACTCCAAATGCAGCTACGGCCTCTGGCCCGTGATGCGCAACCATAGCGGTCATTACGGCCATTGCAACGGGTGTAAGCATGTTTGCGCCGGCAGCAGGCAAACCAATTTTTAATATTTTACGAATAGCGCCCGTCACTGTTTGCTTGCCTGCTTTTAGGCTCAACAAGCGTTTTTTAACCGCTAATATATATAAAATAATAACCACAGCAACAGACCATGCAATAACGCTTGCTATGGCCGCGCCTTGAATACCTAACGCTGGTACTGGCCCAAAACCAAATATCAGTATAGGGTCGAGTACAGCGTTTATCAGCCCTGCTCCACCCATTACTATACTTGGCGTTTTTGTATCGCCACTGGCGCGCAGTACCGAGTTACCAATCATTGGGGTTATTAAAAATACACTACCAATAAACCATATATTCATGTATTCGTGTATTAACGGCAATACTTGTGCGCCCGCTCCTAGCAAAGTAAATATGGGGTCAATCAGTAAATACCCAACAGATGACAACACAATAACCAGAACCACACCAACCATTAAAGAAATACTAGCGTCAAAACGCGCTTCATCTATTTTATTACTACCGAGCGCTTTTGCTATTACCGCCGATGTACCGATCCCCAGCCCTATTGCTAAGCTAATAACGGTAAAGGTAACCGGAAATGTAAAGCTCACCGCTGCAAGCGGCTCAGTGCCTAGTAAGCTTATAAAGAATGTATCGACAATATTGAACATCATTAGCGTGATCATGCCGAATATCATCGGGATGGTCATCGTCTTTAATGTGGGCAAGATGGGATCGTTTAGTAAATCTGGGCGAGTCTGGGATTTTGAAATTGCGCGCATGAAATAAATAGGCCTCTTTTACTGAACGAATCATTTTAAAGCATCAAGGCAGTTCAAGCCACGGATTTATCACTACAATTGAAGTAATTAAAGAAGTAAAGATTCGAAAAAATAGTAAAACTTAGTTTTTGCTTCTTTTTGTTAAAATAGAGCCTAAACACACCAAAAACCAATTAAAACACATTTTTATAACTTTTATTACAAACACCCAGTGATATATGATGCTTTTTTACACAAAGGTACTGCTTGGTTTATCGTTACGAAAAAATTCCCTCATCGAGTTGCATACATTCAGCATCAAATCATAACCCATTGTTTTATATTGAATTAAAAATAGTGATTTAAAAGCTTGAAATCGTTGTAGCACCCTAAACCATTGGTGCCGATGATGTTCTTAAAGTTTCATAAACAGAGTTATCCACAGAAACCGTGGATAACTCATTCAAACCCGCATTTATAAAGGCTTTGAGAGAGCCTCCATTTTCGGTGATATCCAACCAATTGACCATTTGTTAATTGTGGCATTTTTATAAACTCACGCTAAAAACTGTAGCTCACCAATTTTTCTTCTTAACATAGTTGTACGTTAGGTATAAAAAAACGTTTAATACAAAGTTAAGTTATTGATTGCTCTATTTTTGAACGGATAAAACAAATACTCATTTATACATAGTGATTAGATCACAATTTAGATCAAAAAATATTTCTGCGAATATACGCATAGGTATATTTTTAGAAAATTAAAACAAAAAACGAATTAAATACGAAAAATATCGCTAAGTAAAAAATGAGTTTTTATGTTTTTGAGTTGTTTTTTAATAACAAGCCACTTTAATACCGTGTTTAATTTAACCAATTTGAAGACTCAGCAATAATAAAAGTCACATTGTTATTCTTAAATTTTTAAAAAAGTAACTTTAATAGAGCTATAAAACACGCAGATCGAACACAAAAACAACGAATAAACCTCTTTTTTCAATTTATGACTTTTATATGTTGACACTTTGCGGCGCGGTCATTAATATTTCGCCCCGTTGAAAGGCAAGACGCTTCCCCCTTAGCTCAGTTGGTTAGAGCGACGGACTGTTAATCCGCAGGTCCCCCGTTCGAGTCGGGGAGGGGGAGCCAAGTTTTTACGATTTCCCCCTTAGCTCAGTTGGTTAGAGCGACGGACTGTTAATCCGCAGGTCCCCCGTTCGAGTCGGGGAGGGGGAGCCAAGTTTATGTTTATGATGTAGTTCCCCCTTAGCTCAGTTGGTTAGAGCGACGGACTGTTAATCCGCAGGTCCCCCGTTCGAGTCGGGGAGGGGGAGCCAAATTCATAATTATCATTTAGTTCCCCCTTAGCTCAGTTGGTTAGAGCGACGGACTGTTAATCCGCAGGTCCCCCGTTCGAGTCGGGGAGGGGGAGCCAATTCTAAGAATTTCATAGACATCTCAAGCTAATTCCACTACTCTTCCTTATATAACTAAAGCATTAGTTTATTCCTTAATGCGCTGTACTTAGTTTATTAATCAAGGACTTGATTCCTTCCCTTTTGAATTATTAAAAGACTGAAAACATGGCTGGATTTAAAAAACTTATTTTTATACAAATTATCTCTTGGTTATTGTGTGTTGCAGCAGGAAGCTACTTCATATCTATAAGCTTTGATACTGCGGTAAGTGATGCACAAAAAAGTGCGCAAACTACTGTTACTAAGTATATTAATGACCTTTCTTTAGACGATATTTCTGCTCAAAATTTAAAACAATCAATTGCAGATGGTAAAACGTTTTCAAGCTTCACCCTAAGAGATTACCAAGGGGCTGAAATATTTAGCATAAACCCCCCTACTCAATTACCAATGTTTGCTGATTTTGTACTCTCTAACTTTAACTCAGTGCGCCCTCAATTTGCTGTAAATGACGCCTCAGATATAAAAGTTGAATTTGTACTTAACATTGAGCATTTAGCGTCGCAGCTACAAACGTCCCTTTTTATTGTTATTTTGATTTCTGCCATTTTAGTTATTATTCCAATAATTCTAATGAAATCTATTTTTTACCATTTAAATAAAAACATAAGTACAACAGTTGCTGACATTATCGATATTTATATCAATCAAAACCAAGTTGATAATGATTTAGAAACAGCACTAGATGGCACTCGATTGAAAAAAATGGGAAAAGATTTAGTACCTAGCTTTAATCGATTATCACATTTCTTAAAAAACAAAAACGAAGACATACAAAGCGCTGCTATGACTATTAAGCATGAAGCGTACAAAGATGTAATTACCTCGCTTGGTAATCGTAATATGTTTGTTGAGTACTACGAAAAAAATATTGAAAATACTGAGCAAAGTACATTTGGTTCTTTAGCTATGGTTCGTTGTAGCGAACTACAAGCTATAAACCAAAGCCGTGGTTATCAAAAAGGTGACGAGTACGTTAAAGGCGTTGCCGATATTATTAAGCACATAAGCGGCACTTACACCGGCAGCCAAGTATTTAGATTAAACAGCTCTGACTTTGCTGTAGTACTACCCCACATTCCTTTAAAAGAAGCTGAGCGCTTTGGTGAAAACCTGCAATCGCGCTTCACGCAGTACCAACAAAATCAAGAGTTAAGCTCGGTAGCTAATACGGGTATTGTAGGTTACGAAAAAGGTAAGCCGTTAGGCGAATTGCTTTCTGTTGTTGATAACGCAATGAGCATGGCGCAATCAAAACAAGTAAACGCATGGCACGTACAACGCGAAACCGATTTAGTTAATAACGTAAGTGCGGGGTTTGGTAATCAAAACTGGCGTAAGGTTATTAAAGAAGTTATTGAATCTAAGCGTGTGCATTTGGTAATGCAAAACATTATGCCGCTTGGTAAAAGCATAAAAGCCTACGCTGAAGTACAAGTTCGATTTAAAACAGAAGACAATCAAGTACTGCCTACCGCTTCTTTTTTAGCGATGGCCGAAAAGCTTGATATGGCAATAGAAATTGATCGCCTGATAATAGACTCTTCTCTTGAAAAGGTTAAAAGCCGTAATTTATCTGAAAAGTTTTTTGGTTTAAACGTGACAGCCTCTAGTGCACACAACGATCAGTTTGTAATTTGGCTAGAGCGCCGATTATTGAAAGA
The DNA here is from genome assembly GCF_015864395.1 of Pseudoalteromonas sp. SWYJZ12. Lineage (NCBI taxonomy): Bacteria > Pseudomonadati > Pseudomonadota > Gammaproteobacteria > Alteromonadales > Pseudoalteromonadaceae > Pseudoalteromonas > Pseudoalteromonas sp. SWYJZ12. The sequence continues at coordinate 35,041 of NZ_JADYXH010000024.1, read as the reverse complement.
TACGCATATTGCATCTAAACTAGTATTTGAAGTAAGTGAGTTTGGTTTACAGCAAAACATCAAGGCTAGTAAGCGCTTTATCGACATGGTTCACCGTGTTGGCGCACGCGTTACAGTTGAACGTTTTGGTGTTGGCTTAACTTCATTTAAGTTTTTCCGAGATTTAAAACCTGACTTTATTAAAATGGACGCAAGTTATACTCGCGGCCTCGAAGACGATAAAAACAATCAGTACTTTATGCGCTTAATGGTCGATTTAGCCCACCGCATTGGTGTTAGCGTATTTGCTGAAGGTGTTGAGAGCCAAGAAGAAAAACATATTATAGAAACTTTATGCTTAGATGGCGTTCAAGGTTATTACATAGAAAAACCTAAAGACATTTAATTAGTTTTCAATTAATACAAAAAAGAGCATTCGTTGCTCTTTTTTGTTTCTGTTATTTGATTAATTCCTTACATCAAGATCACATTAATTTTACAGCCTTATGATCAATATAATCTTCCTTGCGTTTATTTAACTGATAACGACTCGCAAATGTTGTTTATCGGGGCAGAAAAAAGGATAATACGTAGGACTTTAATAGCGTGAGGCACACATGACAGAATATGTCTTGTTATTGATTGGAACCGTTCTGGTTAATAACTTTGTATTAGTACAATTTTTAGGCTTATGTCCGTTTATGGGCGTATCAGGTAAGCTTGATACGGCGATTGGTATGTCTTTGGCAACCACGTTTGTGCTTACCCTTGCCTCTGTAACTAGCTATTTAGTTAATCAATATATTTTAATCCCTCTGGATATCGCCTTTTTACGCACCATGAGCTTTATTTTAGTGATTGCCGTTGTAGTGCAATTTACCGAAATGGTTGTGCGTAAAACAAGCCCTACTCTATATCGTTTATTAGGCATATTTTTACCGCTGATCACCACTAACTGTGCGGTATTAGGTGTGGCTTTATTAAATATCAAAGAAGATCATTCGTTTTTACAATCTGCAGTGTATGGTTTTGGTGCTGCGGTTGGTTTTTCTTTAGTGCTTGTATTGTTTGCAGCACTACGAGAGCGTTTAGCCGCTGCTGACGTTCCTACGCCTTTTAAAGGCGCCTCTATTGCAATGATCACTGCAGGCTTAATGTCGATGGCGTTTATGGGTTTTACTGGATTAGTGAAGTTTTAATATGACCTTGTTTTATGCCTTGATAGCGATTGGTTCGCTAGCACTCATTTTTGGACTTATTTTAGGGTTTGCAGCAATTCGCTTTCGCGTTGAAGGTAACCCTATTGTTGAGCAAATTGATACTATTTTGCCGCAAACTCAATGCGGACAATGTGGCTACCCGGGTTGTCGCCCTTACGCCGAAGCCATAGCCAATGGCGATGAAATAAATAAATGCCCACCGGGCGGCGAATCAACCATGAAAAAGCTTGCCGGCTTAATGGGTGTTGATGAAAAACCACTTGCCGGTGGCGAGCAAGCAGAACCTATAAAAACAGTGGCTTATATTCGCGAAGATGAATGTATTGGCTGTACCAAATGTATTCAAGCCTGCCCGGTTGACGCTATTTTGGGCGCAACTCGTCAAATGCACACTGTATTAATTGATGAATGTACTGGCTGTGATTTATGTGTTGAGCCTTGCCCTGTAGATTGCATTGATATGCTACCTGTAGCCGAAACTAAACAAAACTGGAAATGGCAGCTAGATGCTATTCCTGTTACACAAATAGATTAGAGGTTTGAGTGGACAAGTTACTTGAACAAATAAAAAAAGGCACCGTGTGGGCATTTCCTGGCGGCATACACCCACCACAACAAAAATCACTCTCTAATAGTGCGAGTATCACTCGCCTACCTTTGCCCGACAAACTCATTGTTGCGCTTAAGCAGCACATAGGCGCAAATGGTAAGTTACTTGTAGAAAAAGGCCAACACGTCTTAAAAGGCCAACCACTTACAGCGCCTGCTGCTAACTGGTCGGTACCTGTGCATGCACCGAGCTCTGGTGTGATTACTGATATTGCACCTATGCCATCAGCACATCCATCGGCCCTACCTGAACTAAGTGTTATTATTGAACCAGACGGCAAAGACGAATGGGTAGCTCTAAATAAAAATAAAAATCCTGCTGAGCTTAGTCATGATGAGCTGATAAATATTATTCACCAAGCCGGTATTAGCGGTATGGGTGGTGCTGGTTTTCCTACTTATGTAAAAGCAGATACCAAGCAACCTATCGAATTTTTGATTGTAAATGCTGTTGAGTGCGAACCTTATATTACTGCCGATGACGTTTTAATGCGCGAACACGCTAAAGAAGTTATCCAAGGCATTGAAATAATGCAGCAACTTTTAAACCCAACACTGTGCATTGTGGGTATAGAAGATAACAAGCCTGAAGCTATTGCAGCAATGAAGCAAGCAGCTGAGCATAACTCAAAAATTATTATTCAAACGGTGCCAACTATTTACCCATCTGGCGGTGAAAAGCAATTAATTAAATTACTTACTAACCGTGAAGTTCCTAGCATTGGTATTCCTGCCGATATTGGTATTTTAGTGCATAACACCGGGACTTTGTTTGCCGTACAACAAGCCGTTTATGAAGGTAAACCACTCATTGAACGTATAGTTACGGTAACAGGTAACACTATTCATAAGCCTGGGAATGTATGGGCACTACTTGGCACTGAAATAAAGCATTTACTTGATTGCCAAGGTTTCTCGCCTGTACCGCAGCAAAGTGTTGTGATGGGCGGCCCAATGATGGGCTTTACGCTACCCACAGTGCGTATTGGCATAGTTAAAACAACTAACTGTATTTTAGCGCCTGATCATAAAGAGCTAGCGGAGCCCGGCCCTGAAAAAGCCTGTATACGTTGTAGCGCCTGTGCTGATGCCTGCCCTGCCTCTTTATTGCCACAGCAATTACAGTGGTTTGCTAAATCAAAAGAGTACGACAAACTACAAGAGCATAATTTATTTGACTGTATTGAGTGTGGTGCTTGTGCATATGTGTGCCCAAGCGAAATCCCTCTTGTACAGTACTACCGTATAGCCAAAGTTGAAATTAAAGAACAACAAGCTGACAAAATTAAAGCCGACAGAGCAAAAGAGCGTTTTGATGCACGAAAAGAGCGTTTAGATCGCGAGCAAGAAGAACGTCAAAACCGCCATAAACGTAAACCTGCCGCTAAATCTGCTGACGAAAAGCAAAAAGTAGCAGAGGCACTAGCCCGCGTTAAAAATAAATCAGATAACGGCGATGAAAAATCAGCTGTTGCAGCTGCTATTGCACGCGCTAAAGCTAAAAAGCTAGGCGATCAATCTGCTGAATTAGAACCTGACAACAGCGAAGTAGCAAAAGAGCGCGCACTACGTAAAGAACAAGCGCGTAAATATAAAGAGCAAAAATCTCAAACAGATGAATCGGCCGATACTACACCCGTTGATGATAAAAAATCAGCAGTCGCTGCAGCCATTGCTCGTGCTAAAGCTAAAAAAGCAGCACAAGCATTAGATAACGCTGAACAAGCAGCAAGTGAAGAGCCACAAAGCGATGCCCCTGTTGATGACAAAAAAGCAGCGGTAGCGGCGGCCATTGCTCGTGCTAAAGCCAAAAAGGCAGCACAAACATTAGATGACGCTGAACAATCAACAAATGAAGAGCCACAAAGCGATGCCCCTGTTGATGATAAAAAAGCAGCTGTAGCGGCAGCTATTGCACGCGCTAAAGCTAAAAAAGCGGCTAAAGCATTAGATGGCGCAGAGCAAACAGTGAGTGAAGAGCCACAAACTGATGCCCCTGTTGATGACAAAAAAGCAGCCGTAGCGGCGGCCATTGCTCGCGCAAAAGCCAAAAAAGCGGCTAAAGCATTAGAAGACGCTGAGCAGTCCGTGAGTGAAGAGCCACAAAGCGCGGCACCCGTTGATGATAAAAAGGCAGCGGTAGCTGCGGCCATAGCTCGTGCTAAAGCTAAAAAAGCGGCTAAAGCACTAGAAGATACCGAACAAACTCAGCCCCAAGAGCTACAAGTTGATAGCGCAGCACCTAAGAGTGCAGAAAGTAACACCGATGACTCATCAGTTCTTATTAACGCAGATAAACCTAAATCAGCCGACGATAAGAAAAAAGCCGCCGTGGCTGCTGCAATTGCGAGAGCAAAAGCTAAAAAGTTACAAAAAGAAGGAAATAATCAGTCATGAAATTAACCATGGCCAGTTCGCCGCATAATCACAGCCATAAATCGTTAACGCGATTAATGCTTAGCGTTATTGCTGCGTGTATTCCTGGGCTAATTGCTCAAGTTTTCTTTTTTGGAACAGGTGTACTTATTCAACTGGTACTAGCGCTTGTTGCTGTAAGCGTATTTGAAGCTGCAATAATGCTAATTCGAAAGCGCCCTGTTTGGCCTGCATTAAGTGATGGCAGTGCGTGGCTTACTGCCGTGTTATTGGCATTGAGTATTCCGCCACTTGCGCCTTGGTGGATAATCGTGATTGGCTGTTTATTTTCTATTGTTATAGTTAAACAGCTTTATGGCGGCCTTGGGTTTAACTTATTCAATCCAGCAATGGCAGCTTATGTACTGCTTTTAGTTTCGTTTCCGGTACAAATGACCGCATGGTTGCCTGTTACCGATTTAATAAATACGCCAATAGGCTTTGCTGATCAACTAAGGCTAATATTCACCGATTTTACGGCCTCTGGGTTTAGCCTAGATCAAGTCCGTGCAGGGGTTGATGGCCTAACAATGGCAACACCGCTGGATACTGTTAAAACAGACATAGCACACGGTTTAACCGTTACCGAAAGCATGCAAAAGCCATTATTTAACGAATGGGCTGGCCTTGGTTGGGTGTGGGTTAACTTAGGCTTTTTAGTAGGTGGTTTATACTTATTAAAAGCAAAAATAATTAACTGGCATATTCCTGTCAGTTTTATCGCAAGTTTAGCTGTATGTAGTGCTATTGGTTATATCGCATCACCAGGTACAGAGCCGGGCACCCTATTTCACTTATTAAGTGGTGCCACTATGATGGGGGCCTTTTTTATAGCAACCGATCCGGTATCTGCAGCAACAACTAACAAAGGGCGCTTAATTTATGGCGCGCTAATTGGCTTACTAATTTATTTAATTCGTACCTTTGGTGGTTTTCCTGATGCCATCGCATTTAGCGTATTACTGATTAATATTGCAGTGCCACTAATAGACTACTACACACAGCCACGTACTTATGGCCATGGAGCAGTAAAATGATCATTTCGTCAATGGCTAAAAATGGTGCTATTTTAACTGCGTTTGCATTAGCAACAACAGGCTTAGTTGCCTCTATCAACGCGCTTACTGCCGATAAAATTGCAGAGCAAGAACAACTGCAACTTACTGCGCAGCTACAAGAAGTGCTCGACCCAAAATCGTACGACAATCAATTATCACAAGATTGCGTAATTATTACTGACGAAAAACTAGGCCCACACGCAAACCAAGTAATTTACCGTGCTCGTAAAAACAATAAACCAGTCGCTGTTGTTATTAGGCATGTTACGCCAAACGGCTACAGTGGCGATATTAACTTATTAACAGCTGTATTGAGCGATGGCACTATTGCTGGCGTGCGTACGACTAAACACGAAGAAACTCCTGGTTTAGGCGACAAAGTAGAAGTTAAAAAATCACTTTGGATCACAACATTTAAAAGCTTAACGGTTGAAGGCGAAGAAGACGCTCGCTGGGCTGTAAAAAAAGATGGCGGCCAGTTTGATCAATTTACAGGCGCGACCATAACGCCACGTGCTGTTGTGGGCTCTGTTAAAAATGCCGTATTGTTCGCACAAACTAATTTTGATGATATTTTTGCAGCACCTAATGCCGAATGTATGGAGGTAGCTAAATGAGTGAGTTAAAAACATTATATAAAGAAGGTGTATGGGTAAATAATCCTGCCCTTGTGCAGCTTTTAGGTTTATGTCCACTGCTTGCCGTTACCTCAACTGTAACAAATGCCTTAGGTTTAGGCTTAGCAACTTTACTCGTACTAATAGGCTCAAATGTTACCGTATCAATTGTGCGTAACTGGGTGCCAAAAGATATTCGTATACCTGTATTTGTAATGATCATCGCGGGCTTTGTAACAATAGTTCAATTACTCATGAACGCTTATACCTTTGGTTTATATCAATCATTAGGGATTTTTATTCCGTTGATTGTAACTAACTGCGCCATTATTGGCCGCGCCGAAGCATATGCCTCTAAGAACCCTGTTCATTTATCAGCATTTGACGGCTTAATGATGGGCTTAGGCTTTATGGCTGTACTATTAGTATTAGGTACTATGCGCGAACTAATCGGCCAAGGTACGCTGTTTGACGGTGCCGACTTATTACTTGGCCCATGGGCACAGAGCTTGCGCATAGAAGTATTTAATTTTGATAACCAATTTTTACTCGCAATTTTACCACCGGGTGCCTTTTTAGGTCTTGGACTACTTATTGCTGCTAAAAACGTAATTGACACACAAATAAAATCAAAGCAAATTGCACCGCCAGAGGCTGAAAAAGGCCCTCGAGCACGTGTTACTAGCTTAACTTAAGGGGAAAACGTATTAGAGCAACAATTAGCACTAATACGTTTTAAGTTGCATGAATAAAGAAAAACGTCACCAAATACTGTCGCGCCTGCGCGACGATAACCCGCACCCAGTTACAGAGCTTGAATATTCAAGCCCGTTTGAGTTACTAGTAGCAGTAACACTCTCAGCGCAAGCAACCGATGTAGGCGTTAATAAAGCCACTCGAAAGTTGTTCCCTGTTGCTAATACGCCACAAGCCATTCTAGACTTAGGTCACGATACACTGCGTGATTATATAAAAACCATCGGCTTATTTAATTCTAAAGCTGCCAACGTGTACAAAATGTGCCAAATTTTGGTGGATGAACATAACAGCATCGTGCCAGAAAATCGTGAAGCGTTAGAGGCTCTACCAGGCGTTGGCCGTAAAACAGCTAATGTTGTACTCAATACCGCCTTTGGCTGGCCTGTAATAGCCGTAGATACACACATATTTCGTGTATCTAACCGTACAAAGCTTGCCATGGGTAAAGATGTTGTAGCTGTAGAACAAAAGCTTGAAAAGGTTGTACCAAAAGAATTTAAAGTAGACGTGCATCACTGGTTGATTCTTCACGGACGTTACACCTGCGTAGCACGTAAACCAAAGTGTGGCAGCTGTATTATTGAAGACTTGTGTGAGTTTAAAGAAAAAACGGAATAGCCCCAAAAGCGCGGTAAGTAGTCGCGAGTTTACCTCGCGCAATGAAGCACAAGCCTCAAAACCCCAAAAAGCGCGGCATAAAGCCCCGCCTACAAATATAATACCCCCCTGTAGATGCGAGTTTACCTCGCGCAATAAAGCATAAACCACAAAAGCGCGGCATAAAGCCGCGCCTACAAATACAACGCCAACCCTGTAGTCGCGAGCTTACCTCGCGCAATAAAGCACAAGCCCCAAAATCCTAAGAGCGCGGCATAAAGCCGCGCCTACAAATACAACGCCAACCCAGTAGTCGCGAGCTTACCTCGCGCAATAAAGCACAAGCCCCAAAATCCTAAGAGCGCGGCATAAATCCACGCCTACAAATACAACGCCAACCCTGTAGTCGCGAGTTTACCTCGCGCAATAAAGCACAAGCCCCAAAATCCCAAAAGCGCGGCACAAAGCCACGCCTACAAATACAACGCCAACCCTGTAGTCGCGAGTTTACCTCGCGCAATAAAGCACAAGCCCCAAAACCCCAAAAGTGCGACATAAAGCCGCGCCTATCAATCCATCTAGATAAAACATTTTATACGTGAGGGCATGTTAGTGAAATAGAACAATTAATAGAACATTATCAAAGTATTAATTTCACAAGTCTCAGTCCTTTAGTTATGCTAGTAAGCATTATAAAATTTTATTGCGAAACCCTCTATGCTACCTCTACTTCGTATCTTGATAATTGAGCAAGACCCAGCCACCTTACAAGGGCTTTCAACTAATCTGTCAAAGACCATTCCTAACTTTGAGCGAGACGATATTCATATCGATATTATTGAATGCCTCGAGCTTAAACACGCGCTGGAATGTGTAGAGGAAGATGGTGATATTCAAGCCGTAGTTCTAAGCTGGGATATGCACAACAAAGTGGGTGAGCGGATGTATAGCCGCTTTATCGAGGATTTAAAGGCAATTCGTCTTGAGTTACCGGTTTATGTTATTGGCGACGACACTAAAGGGCTGGAGATCGTGAACGAATCAGAAGAAATCGAATCTTTCTTTTTTAAAGATGAAGTGATTTCTGACCCAGAAGCGATTTTAGGTTATATGATCAACGATTTTGACGACCGCTCTGAAACGCCATTTTGGACGGCGTATCGTCGTTACGTTGGTGAAGCAAACGACTCTTGGCATACACCGGGTCATAGTGGGGGTTCTAGCTTTAGAAACTCACCTTACATCAAAGATTTTTATCAGTTTTACGGCCGCAATGTATTTGTTGGCGACCTGTCGGTTTCGGTAGACTCGCTAGGTTCATTGTCAGACAGCACCAATACCATTGGTCGCGCTCAAGAATCAGCAGCGGCGACGTTTGAGGTTAAACACACCTACTTTGTTACAAATGGTTCATCGACCTCAAATAAAATCATCTTGCAGACACTCCTGCGCAAGGGAGATAAAGTAATTGTCGACCGTAATTGCCATAAGTCAGTACACTATGGCATCTTGCAATCAGCTAGTTACCCCATTTATTTGGCGAGTATCTTAAATCCAAAATATGGCATTTTCGCGCCACCGTCGTTGGCCGACATCAAATTAGCAATTGAAAACAATACTGATGCTAAATTACTAGTGCTTACCGGGTGTACTTACGATGGCCTACTTAGCGACCTGAAACAAGTCGTAGATTATGCTCATCAATATGGTATCAAGGTATTTATAGATGAAGCCTGGTTCGCATACTCTTTGTTTCATCCTAGCTTTCGTCATTATTCTGCAATACATGCTGGGGCTGACTACATTACGCATTCGGCGCATAAAGTAGTATCGGCGTTTTCTCAAGCGTCTTATATTCATATTAACGACCCCGATTTTGATGCCGATTTCTTTCGAGAGATTTATAGTATCTACGCGAGTACATCCCCCAAATATCAGCTTATTGCATCGCTTGACGTGTGCCAAAAGCAATTAGAGATGGAAGGCTATAAGCTGCTCAATGCGCTGCTCAATCATGTTGAAGAGTTTAAACAACAGATGGCCTCGCTTAAGCAAATTAAAGTGTTAGCTAAGCAAGACTTTATGGAAATATTCCCGCACTTTAGTGGTGATAACATGGGTCACGACCCATTAAAAATCCTTATTGATATTAGTGAGCTACCTTACTCATTAAAAGATATTCATAAATATCTACTGGATGAGATTGGACTAGAGATAGAAAAATACACACACAGCACCATCTTGGTTTTACTCACGCTTGGCGGCACGCGTTCAAAGATCATTCGTTTGTACAATGCGTTGAAAAAGCTAGACAGCGGTAAGGTAAAACTGTCGAAATCGACACGTAGAGCCCGCTTACCTGAAAATTTACCAGCCATAGACTTGGCGTGTATTCCAAGTGATGCCTTTTATGGCGACCGCGAATCTGTGCCTATCAGTAAAAGCAACAACCGCATTTGTGCAGGTTTAGTTACTCCATATCCACCAGGTATCCCACTTTTAGTACCGGGCCAGCATATCACTGATGACCATATCGAATACTTGCAAGAGTTGGCGAGCCAGGGACTGACGATTCAAGGCAGTTTCGATGGTGAAATTTATGTTCTTAAGGGTAAGGTTAATAAGTAAAGTATTCGCTTAATACTATCTCAATAATGATTACTGGCGGCAGTATCACAAGACATTGCCGCTGTATTGCTGCTTCATTAAATCGACTAATCAAGTAATCCCCAATTAAATATTCACTTTCATTTTAATCTCCCTAATTGCCTTGTGTGGTGGTCAACTAAATTTGGTCATGTATAAATGTATAGAGGTCGTTGAGCAAAAGCTTGATACCAAAAGCATTTAATAAATATCCATCATTAGCTAATACTACATTGGCCTATATCTGAGTGACACGTAAACCGAAGTCTGGAAATTGTATAATCGAAGATTTAGTAAGCTTAAAGATAGAACTGATTAAGCGTTATTTGAAAACTCGATAATATGCTACTTCACATAAGTGTGTTTTAAATAAAAATAGAGATGGAGTGAAAAATTGTTTGGAGTCAGTGGTTTTTCTATGCAAAAAGAAGACTTGCTCCTAAAATAAAAACGCCTAATAAATTATTTCAGACGTTTTTATTCAATTATTTCCCCTATACTCAGACAGGGTAATAGAAATTAAGCAGGTAGTTTTTCTAGCCATGCTTTTAACCAAGGCTCGGTTACTGGCCATGGTTCAAAATCTTCACATGCATCTATTTCTAGGCGGTTGCCCACAGGCTTTGCTTGTAAATCGCGTAGTAACTCGTCAAAGCTACGCCCTGCGCCACAAAATGTATCGCCGTAACATCTGTCACCCATTGCAATTACACCAAACGGTTTATCGGTAAGCATTGGGAAAGTGCTATTCATTGCAAAGTACAATCCTGCCAAATTACTCGGTACATCACCTTGGCCTGTTGTGGAGGTAACAATTAAAATATGCGATGCATTTTTTATATCATCAAGTGATGCTTCAGTAATTACTGTTGCAGTATGACCCGCTTGCTCTATTGTGGCTGCAACTTCATCGCTTAAACGCTCTGCACCGCCATTAACGCTGCCTACAAAAATACTAATATGTGCCATTAATAATCCTTTTCTTGCTCTGGCCAACCTAGCTGCTTACATATTTCAAGCATGTCTTCACCTAGTGGCGCTTTAATTGTTATTGATTCATTACTATAAGGGTGCACAAAACTAAGCTCTGTTGCAAATAACATTAGGCGTCTTAGCTCAAAATGCTCCCTAAAAAATTGATTATGCTGATTATCACCGTGATTTACATCACCAATAATAGGCAGTGATAAGTGCTTTAAGTGTCTGCGAATTTGATGCTTGCGCCCCGTTTTTGGAAAGCACTCCACTAACGAGTAACGCACTGTTGGGTACTTACCAATAGGAATAGGCAGTGCAACTTGGTGCAAGCAATTAAACTGGGTTTGCGCTTCTTGCGGTGCTTTATCTTGATCGGCAAACTTATCGGCTATTTTATCAAGTTCTTCTTTAAGCGGTTTATCTAAAAATACTGACTCTGGTGCAAAACCACGCACTAAGGCCAAATAGCGCTTAGCAATAGTACCTTCAATAAATAGCTGGTTCATATCGCGAGCGGCTTCAGAGCTCAGTGCAAACAGCAATACGCCCGACGTAGGTCTATCGAGCCTATGTACTGGAAATACATGTTGCCCTAGCTGGTCGCGCAACATTTGCATAGCAAACTGGGTTTCGTGTTTATCTAAAAACGAGCGATGCACTAATAAGCCTGAAGGCTTATTTATAGCCACATAGTTTTCATCTTGATACAAAATAGTCAGCTCGCCATATTCAACAGGCGCTGGACGCTCACTCATTTGGTTCTCCTAAAAAGGTATCAAGGGCTGTTAGTAACTCAATTATTTCATCGCTCCCTGCTTTATTCACAAGTGTCATTTGCGCCATAGGGGCAATAGCAAAGTTACGTGGCAGTGGTTGCTTGTGCGTTATTAATTGCTGTATTTTATCAATAAATACAAATTGTAACCACTGCTCAAACGCCATTGTATCGTGACAAAAAGGAGTATTTGAAAGCAGTGCATCAGCGTCTATTTGCTCACTTTGCCAAAGCGCGTGTTTTTGTAAAAGTGCCGTTAGCTGCACTAAATAAGTTTGGGTTTGCTGGTACATAACCACCCTCTTTTATATATGTAATGCAATTATACCCTGTTCCCTCATAGGCGGCTATGACGTATAATTAACGTAATTTTGCAGTAAAAACAGTTGAGAAAACAATGAGTGATCAAATAGCTACATTAGGTCAGCTTTTAGATGGTGCGGGTACTCAGTGGCGTGCTTTTGATATTGGCAGGCACATTACTAAGCTTGATAAAAAACAATTTTTAGCTATTGAACAAGCTCAAGTGCCTTACCCTTATCCTCTTGCTGGTCATGCTTGGCTCGCTATTCAATTTTGGGATACTAAAGCCAGTAAAGAACCTTATGTATGGTTTTTAAAGTTTCCACTTGATGAGCAAAGTATGCTTGTAAGTGCTAGTCGCGATCACTTTGCTGATATGGTTATTCAAGCGCTAGGCACTGAAATTACAGGTGAGCAAGCCGATGGAAAACTTGATAATAACCCTTATGTTTTTACACCAAACGCAAATAAATTAGCGGCATTTAACGCCCAAGTAAAAGTACTATTAAAACAGCCTGCGTCACAGTATTACGAGCATGCACAGTTATACTTTAGCGGTAAAATTGGTTTTGATAATTGGCAAAGTGTTGCACTGCAGGGTATTGCCGATTTTGCACTACGCTTAGACAGCGATACAAACTTAAGTAATCTGCAAAAAGCATGGGCGCATTTACCCATTGAAGTACTGCAACCACTCAGTGCCATGCTTGAACACGTTGAAATACCAACATCAATGAGTGAGTTACTTGTTGATTACACACAGGCCGCAATTAGTAATAACGATACATTAGCTATAACCGCAGCACTTAGATCGGTTTCAAAAGGTCAAGCTCAAGGGTTATGCGCTCAATTAGTTGATACTGTACTAAGCTCACCGGTAAGACACGACTCTGACGTGTTACTAACAATAGCTGGGCGGTGTTTTAAGCAATTAGAAAACCCTGAACGCTTACATGTATTTATGGATAATTGCGCACATCATCAAAAAATTGATGAGTTGTTTCCTAGTATTTTTGCTGACTTAGTTGCAATACCGACTATTCGCCCGCATTTATTAGGCTTATTACGTAAAGAAAATCGTAGCGAAACCCTCGCGCGTGCAATTGGAAGGTTATTCTCTTAAATGGCAAGTTTATGGACGTTCATACTTATTGGTAGTGTAATTTACTTATTTTGGCTTAACCGAAAGGTTGCTGAAGCGGCGAACGTTCATGCTAAACGTCAAAGTGAGCAATTGCAGGTGCAGTTGATGAGTGTTGCATGCACAAAACGCCGCTTTGGTTTTTTAAAGAACGGCAAGCCAGGCATCAAAAGTGAATTTATATTTGAATTTTCAAGCGATGGTGAAAATGCTTATCAAGGTGTGTTAATTATGGAAAATGAGTTTTTGAAAAGTGTGGTTGTTCCACCGCATAAAATATAAAACTGAATATACTTTAAGAGTATTTGTCTTAAGTTGATAAACTTAATTCAACACAAAAAACTAAGGCGTAACTAAAGTTACGCCCCAATTGGACTGCATCCTGCTAGATATCCATTATCTTAAATCCGTATTATCATCCCCTGAACGAGTAAACAACCTTGTTTACCCTCACATTGCATCCTGCAATATCCATAGCCACCTTGGCAAACCCACGAAATCTATCGTTTGGCTACATACTGTAGCATCATCCCTGGTAATCCTTTTAAGTAGCTCCTGCCACTTTTTGCATCCTGCAATATCCATAGCCATCTTGGCCGTCCTGCGTAAACTAACGCTCCTGCTACTTCCTGTAGCGTCATCCGTGATTATCCTAAAGTAACTCCTAGCTACTAAGTGCTTCATGCACTTCCTTATTCTTCCTTGTATCCGTTTTAGCTTGTCCTTTATGCTTCCTGCTAGCATCCGCTATGTTGCCTATTCCGTATCCTTGGCAGTAACTCAATCATTGAGCTATGTCGTCTTGACGAAGAGAAGTTTAAAGCAATCAGGGGGGAGAAATAGGACTTAACATTAAATAAATAAACGTCACAAAAATGAAAAATAAAAATAAACTTTAAATAACAATAGCTTGAATGAAAAAAGGCGACTTATCAATAGCCTTTAACTGACAATGCTCACGATAATGTGAGATATATCTCACGGCCTTATGTCCGTTTGGGCGCATTGGCTTACATCATAATTTTAAATAGTTGGCTCAATTATTGATTTAAATAGTAACTCGCCCTCTACTTGGTTAAAAGTAAGGTGTTTAAATGCTTCAAACTTTTCGGTTTTAAAAAATTCAGTGTGTTCTTTACGCGTTACAAATACAGCCATCCCCGTTGACTCAGCGTTACATTTAACTAAATCATCAAGCCCGCGTAGTAAGTAACGACCAAACCCTTGCCCATGAAAATGTGGATCTACGGCAATAAAAGCTAAAAAGTAGTAATTGCCTTTCTCTTTAAGGGCATCTCTAATTGTTTGTTCTTTATCTATTAATTGATTTGTTTGTAAGTAGCCCGCACTCAGCATTAATTTTAAACGCCAGTGCCAATAACGCTGCGCTTGTAATTGGCTATTAGATTCAAATACACACGCTACTGCTTTTAATTTATCGTTGCGGTATAAACCAATTAATGGCTGCTTTTCTTGCCAAAAACTACTGAGCTCTTCGCGAATTAATGATCGTAATTTTTTTTCGTATACTGATTTATTTTCGTCATTGTAGCTAAGCATGTTTTGTAATACAGGATCGTCATGATAAGCCTGATAAATTAGGCTTGCTGCGGTGCTAATATCTTCTGCGGCTAAATACTGTACGCTGAACGTATCAGCTGGCGTGGTTACACTCATTGTATTTCCTTTATTATTTTAGCTATAGGCTGTTTAACTTTATACCTAACTATATACCTAAAATTATTAACCGTAAATTCAGCGAGAGTTTAACTAGCTAGGAGTAGAGTTAATCCTTAGAATAAGTTTTCATTCGTTTAAAGGAGCAATATCATGGATACGACTAAACACGACATCAATACACTATTTGCACAGCTTGGATTACCTAATTCTGATGAACAAATAGATGCATTTATTGCCTCACATGAATTAGAAGACACAACACTACTCCAAGAAGCTTCTTTTTGGGATGAGGCACAACAGCACTTTTTAGCTGAATCGCTTGCACAAGACGGTGATTGGAGTGAAGTAATTGACGAGTTAGATGTACGCATTCGTCAAAGTAAGTAATTTTATTTAATGTACCCTCCCTTATTTATTGCTAACATAGCATCTGCGCAGCATTTATATGCTGCGTATTTATTTTATTAAAGAGTTATATATCTAATGAATTCAGTTGTATTTGATGCAATTAAAGCCCTTCTCGATGAAGGCAAAACCCCTACTGTAGCACTAACTAAAAGCCGTTTGGCACAACCGGTTCCAATGCCGATGATTATTGCAGCAGTAAGCCAATATAAAAACAATCCTGATTCAATAAATAACTTCATGAGAAACCCACAGCAGTCAGATAATACTGAGCTTAAAACAAGTCAATTAGATAGAATTGAGCAAAAACTCGATAAACTTCTTGCACTGCTAGAACAAAAATAATTTGAGACTATAAATGTTCGTTGTTGATTTAACTTTTGATTGCTACCAAGACACCACCCTAGAACAAGCCGAACAAGCAATAAATCGCTTAGTAAATGCACTGCGTTTTAATGGTCAAATAATGGGCGAAGAATTTCCAACCGTTTTAAAAGATGGATTTTTTATTACCCGTGTAATGTGCCCTACTGAAGATGCAATGCACCCGCTAAATAACAGCCCGTTTGTTAAGCACAGTATCGAAAAGTTACATAGTGCAGGGCTACTTGCGCCAAAAGTAAAAGTGATTGGGCAAGATATTCACTCCAACGGCGCTGACTGCTGTAAAGAACCATCAAGTTATATTTTATACACAACCTATGTGCATACGTGTAGCCCGCTTTATTGTGGTGATGACTTTTTGCCTGTGCCGTTATTTCGTATTCCGGCAATTGCTAATGGTGACTATAAAACGCTTATAAAATGGCAAGAAGATTGGCAAGCCTGCGATCAAATTCAAATTAATGGCGCAACCCGTTGTGAGTTTCCGGCACTTGAAGAAATATCGAGTATCCAAAGCGACTTATACAGACGCGGAAAAGACATAACAAAGCGAATTAGTTTTTTAACTAAAAAGCCAACCTATTATTATTTATACCGTGTAGGCGGCGTAGATAAAGCGTCTGAACTTGAACGGAAATGCCCTAGCTGTCATGGCGACTGGAAATTACCTGAGTCGTGGTTTGGGTTATTCGATTTTAGATGTGAGCCGTGTGGCTTAGTGTCTAATATATCGTGGGATTTTCAGTAACCATTAGGGCGTGTTGACCTTTGTGGATTGAAATTTGTTCAATCTAGGGACGATTTAATCGCGGCGCGAGGTTTTAACCTAGTGGGCTAAGTAAAAACCGAGCAACAAAGAGTTAATCGTCCCTAGAAAGAACCCAAAGGGCAGCGCATGTTTGGCATTTATGCTTCGTTATCGCCTATTTATGGGGAGTAACCACACTACATAGGCTCTGCCTTGCCTAAAAACCAAACATACAGCTGCAAAATCAACCACGAAAGGTCAACACGCCCTAGTAATGGCTCTAAAAATCAGCTTAGTGATGACGCTAAGCTGATTTATTAAACACGTTTTAAACCTCTAATGCCTTTAAAAAAGCATTAATGTTAGGTGCAAGTACATGGTGTGTTTTTTTGCCTACGTGCTCTAAACATACTTCACCAGTGTGCACCAATACACTCACTAGTAAATCATCTTGATCTGTTAAACCAATAAATACCGTTTCTGGCTGCTTGAGCTTGCGTTTCATTAAAACGTGACCCGTTATATTTTGCTGTAACAAATTAAAGTCTTCTTCGTTCCATGCTTGTAGTAATTCAACCTGATGCCCATCAATAACTGCTGAAATGCTTCCACCGTACATATGCCCATATAGCTCGCTAAGCTCTTTTGGGAAATCAAGCTCAAGTGCGCTGGCTAAATCATTAAGCGAACCTGCAGGTTGTTGACGCACGCCCTGCCATTGAATGTTTCCTTGCTCGTCAACCTCACCAACTTCACATGGGCTTGGCCATTGCTCGTCATGCGCAATAAGTGGGTACTTTGTAGTGTTTTTCAGGATATTTTCGCTAAATGTTTGATGAAGTTGTTCTATAAGCAATGCAACAGACATACTGTGAAACTCATTTAAATTAGATATAATGTCCCTATTGTAACTATTTAAGAGCAAACATGACAGATTACAGCAATTCTCCAGACCTTAAAGGTAGCGTATTAGGCCAATCTACTGAGTATGTAGATGTGTACACGCCAAGCTTGCTTTTCCCTATTGCGCGCAAACTAAATCGTGATGCTTTAAATATTGACGAAGCAGAGCTTCCATTTAAAGGCCAGGACATTTGGACAGGTTACGAGCTTTCATGGTTAAACAATAAAGGTAAACCGCAAGTTGCCGTAGCCTTATTTACCTTTGAATGCCAAAGCAGCCATATTATTGAGTCAAAGTCGTTTAAACTTTATTTGAATAGCTTTAACCAAACCCGATTTGAAAGCATTGATGTAGTAAAACAGCACTTAATTGATGATTTATCAAACGCGGTTAACAGCTCTGTCAAAGTGACTTTATACAATCCTGATGATTACAATTGCTTACCGTGTACGGCGCTGCCAGGTGAATGTATTGATGACTTAGATATTGAAATTAATAATTACGATATTGATGCTAATTCACTTAAAGCAAAAAGTGATAACGTAGTAACAGAAACGCTCTATAGCCATTTACTTAAGTCGAACTGTTTAATTACCTCTCAGCCTGACTGGGCAAGTGTGATCATAAGATACACAGGCGAGCAAATATGTCGTGAGTCGTTATTGCGTTACTTAATTTCATTCAGAACACATAACGAATTTCATGAGCAGTGTGTTGAGCGTATTTATAGCGATTTAACAACACAACTTAATATTAAAGAGTTAGAGGTTTACGCGCGTTATACTCGTCGCGGCGGGCTTGATATAAACCCGTATCGCTCTACGCATTATAACGACACGCCATTTGCAGTTAAAATTAATCGTCAGTAGGTTATTTTACACTGGAATATTAGGGTCTGTTTACCTTTCAAGGTTAAATTTGCAGCAGTCTGTTTGGTATTTAGGCAAGGCAGAGCCTAAGTAGTGTGGTTGTTCCCCATAAATAGGCGATAACGTAGCATTAATGCCAAAAAGGAGTTGCCCAAAGGGTTCTGCCTAGGGGCTATTCACTCTTTGTTGCTCGGTTTTTACTTAGCCCACTAGGTTACAAACCTCGCGCCGCGATTAAATAGCCCCTAGATTGAACAAATTTTAATCCGCAAAGATCAACAGACCCTAGTATTAAAAAAGGAGCCTAGGCTCCTTTTTTACATTCTTTAATTAATACCAATTCCATTAAGTATGTGATCTAAATTTTACGCCGAAAAAATAATTCAGTTCTAGGCGTAAATTGATGTAAATGGTTGTTCCCTTTGCGAAATTTACAACAAAGAAATGGGTTGTTTTAGCAAGTAAAATAGATCAGCTATTTATTGGAATTGGTATAACTTCGCGCTTAGTGGGTATGGGCATACCACACACATCAACGTAATTATGTGCTTTAACAAACCATGGCTCAACACGGTTTTTACGAGCATTGATTAAGTTTTTAAACACAGGTGAGTTTGTTTTCATCACTTTAAATATACTTTTATCGCTTTGTACATCGCCAAGGACTTGTATATTGGTAATTGGGTTAAATGCTTTTCCTTCAGTTGGTGTACGCGCTAAACGATTAAAATGCTCTATACCCTCTAGCACTCGACCAAACACCGTAATGTTTTTATCCAGGTAGCGCGGGCCTTGCCCTATCGTTACAAAAAATTCCGTACTCGCACTATTTATATCGTTGTCGCGCGCCATGGCAAACACGCCACTACAATGCACTTGCCATGTTTGCGTATGTGCTGAGTTTTGAGCTACTGCAAAGCCGTTTAAAAAGCCGGTAACTGGTGCATATCCGTCGCCATTTAGCTCTGTAATTAAAAGTGGTTTGTTTGTTGTTAAATAAAACTCAGCAGGGACTGTTTTATTTGCAGTTTTAATTAACTTTTTACCCGAGCTGTCCCCGCCTTGCGCTACAAAACCTTCAACAAACCGATAAACGCTAGTATTTTTATAAAACCGTTCTCGCGCTAACTTTTTAATGTTTTGAACGTGCTTTGGGGCAAGCAGTTCATTGAGCTCAATGTACGCATCGCCCGTTGGCAGCGTTATCTTTAAAATATTTTGAGCGTTCACTACTCGCCAGTCATTATCTGTTGCACTCGCAATTACTTCACTCGCGCTCAATAAAGGTAGCTCTTGATTAGCAACATCATCACCGAGTTGTTGAGCACAACCGCTCAACAAAACACTAAGCAGAGCTGGCAATATAATTTTTTTCATCGCTTATATCCTTATAATTATTATAGTTTTGGTTATTCCCAATCAAACTTATATAGCACATCAACATTTTGGTATAGGCCGCTCGTTATTTCTATGTATAACTGTGAAAGTAACTGATAACGCACAGCCACTTCACTGAGCGAATCAAATACACCCACGCTATATTTAACTTGTAAGCTAGGTGCTACGTAACCTGATATTTCTACTTTGGTGCTATCACCACTACCTGATGAGCTTAAACTTACATCTGACAGCCCAAAGGTTTCACCTACCTTAGAAACAACCCCTTCGCTGCGGCTAACCCCTTGAGAAAGCAATAACTGCGTAAGCATCGCATCGCTTGACGAACTTTCTCCATCGCCTAAAGGTTGGCCATTAAGTAAATATGCAAGTGCTTGTGCTTGATCCATCGCAGGCTCAGAAAATATTTTGAGCGTTGGTTGTTCAACATTCCCCGTAAGCGTAACCCCTGCAATCACACCATTTGCAGTCGTATCGGGGTTACGTATTGCTTTAATATTTAAAAATGGTTGTTCAATTGAACCGCTAAAACCTACTTGCCCGGTGCTGATTATTAAATCTTGCCCAAAGGCTAAGTAAGTACCTTCAATCAAGTTAAGCTCACCTGTGGCTATAATTGGCGCACCTTGACTCATTTTTATCGCTAAATCACCCGCAACTTTTGATTCCAAGCCAAACGACTCTACTTTTACATCATTTTTAACAATCACTTTTAAATCTATGTCGTAATCAAACGGGACTGTTTCGGTGGCCTCAGTTTTTTGATCAACAATAATTTCATCATCGCTAACTTGCACCGCCCCCTCAGGAAGCTCTTCAATCATTATACGACCGTAAGGCACAATTACCTCACCAGCAAGCTTGAGTGCATTATTAGCCAAGCCTATTTTTAAATCCGGCGATACTTTAAAAGTAACCCCTTGCTGCGCGCGTACATAAAACTGCTCGCCAACTACCGCAACATTTACAGCAGGTTGCGCACCTTGCCAATCAACGTCACCGGTGAGATTTATTTTACCGCCTTGATTGTCGTTTAAGTTGCCTTTTATTGTGGCTGTTGTTTTATCAAACAATACGTTTATATTTGATTTTTGCAGCGCTATAGGTAATTGCTCGCCCTCTAAACTAATATCGCTCACATTAAGCTCGCCATTTAATAAAGGATCTTTTAACGTACCAGCTAACGCCACTTTCCCGCTAATATCACCTTTTAACTGCTCAAGGGTTTCAAGAAAAGGTTGTAAGTCTGAAAGGAGTATTTTATCAATATTAATGGTGCCATTAAGCGCTTGCGTATTTTGTATATCGTCGATATTAATTTGTGTATTAATTTTGCCTAATACACTTGATTCTAAATTAGCTTCAAGCTTGCCAATTTGAGAATCCGAAAACGCACTAATACTTAATGTTTCGATTGGTAATTTAAAACGATCTTCTTCCGAGGTTAGCACTGCTTCTAAGTCGCTAGAATCGATATTTGCGCGTAATGTTTTAAGCACGCCGCTTTGCCAATTAAGTGCTATATCGCCAGCTATATTACCGCGAGTACGAATGCTATTAGGTAAAAAATGCTTAAGCTCCTCAAGTGCTAAGTTGCTTAGTTTAGCATTTAACTGACCGAGATTTTTTGACTGCGCTAAGGTGTCTATGCATAATTTACTTTGCTCAGATGCCCAACAATGTGCACTTACATCAAAGTCGCCACTTTGCGTATTAACCATAATGGCAATATTTTTAGTATTACTAAAACTAAGCTTTTTATCGCTGAGCGTTACATTACTAAGCTCGCCATTCCAAGTGGTATTATTAACTTTGCCATTAACTTCAAGCTCTACACTGCCTTGCTCGGCATCTACAGATGCCGTAAGTTGGTGATCTGTTTTGTCGCCGCTAATATCAATTTTAACGCTATTAATTTGCTGTTCGGCCACCAGCGCCGAACCAACACTTACCGAAACATCGGTTTGCCAATCGGCTGCGGTATCTAACTGCCCTTTTACTGATAATTTATTAATGTTTATTTCATCAAAAATAAAGCGATCTAGTATTAGTGCTAAATCAACAGAGGGCGTTAACCTTTCCCCTCTCACTTTTAAATTTGCGTTGCCGTCAGCAGTAAATGGAATATTAGCTTTTTCATCACTTTTTAGCGTTACTTTGCCATCAACCTGCCAAGTATCGTCAACTTGCCCGCTTAGTGCTAATTTATTGGTGCCGCTACTTAAATAAAAGCTATCAATATTAGCTTTTAACGTGTTGTCTAGCTTAAAGTTTGAGGCAAATTCTAGTGGCACGTCGTTAAGTAATCCGTTTAACTTTGTATTATTCATTTGTAGCTGCCACTTGTCGTCAGCTGCATTAAATGAGCCTTTAAACTGTCCTGAAATATCACTGGTAGCGGCATCAGTTAAATACTGCGCTTTTAAGTTAGCAAGCGTGCCATTAAAGTTAGCCTGTATGCCCTTTTGCCAATCAACATTGGCTTTTATAGTTGCACTGCTTTCGTTCGCTTTAATGCTTAGCGCTTGTAAAGTTGCTTTGGTGAGACTGCCTTTTAATTGGGTATTTAAGTCAACAGCTGGGTACGCACCTAATTGGCTATTCCCCTGTAGGCTAAGCTGATAGTCGTCAGCATTACCTTGTGCGTTAAGGCTTACATTTCGCACTTTAAGCTCATTACTTTGTGCATCAATAAGCCACTGTTTAATTTTGCCATTTAACTCAAACGGATAGTTTTTTTGCTTTAAATTTGCTGTTGCCGTTAAACTAAGTGGATATTGTCCCTGTGTTTCTAAATTTAAGTTTAGATTTGATAAGTCGCCATTCAACTGCAAATTGGCTTGGTGCTCATCACTTTGTAAAACAACATCCCCTTTCACGGGCAAATTCCCTGCAAGCTCAGCGTTAAGATGCGTATTAAGCTGCCACTGTTCATACTTTGCTGAGAATGACTCTAAATTAATAACCGCATCTTCCACACTTAATTGCAGCGAGATGTTTTCAATAACATGCTGGGCTTCGTTTTGCTCAATCGTAATGTTAGCAATTTCAAAGTCTTCAACAACTAAATCAAGTGGCGAAGTAAATTCTATATTAGGCAATGCGGGTAGGTGCGTTAAAGGCGCTTGAGTATTTTGCGCCGTTTGTGTTTTCGCATCTTGTTCTTGCTCTTTTAAGGCAACAAGTATGGTGGGAATATTCAGGCTTTTAACCGTCAGCTTTGAACCCTCTGCTTTTGCTGAGAGTTTAAAGTTATTAACGCTTACGTTTGCACTTGGATGCTCTAGAGTAAATTTATTGATCGCAATGTTTTTTACAGCAATATTAAAAGGTAAGCTGATTTTTTCAAGCGGCTCTGCCGCGGCTGCTTCTTGTGACTCTGCAGTTTTTGGTAATGTTAAATTTATAGATTTAGCACTTAAGTTATCTATACAAATTCCATCGCACTGCCACCAAAACAAATCAATTTTCAATTGTTGTGCATTAAAGTCCAATCCGTTGCTAGCAAAGCGTACATTAAAGGCATCATTATAAATAAAACGACCATCTTTAATTTCAATATGTAGTCCATCTACCGCTTTGTTTGCACTATAAGCAATAAATTGATTACCGGGTGCGGTAAATAACAAACAAAATAGTGCAACAACTAACATGACAAAAATAGCACTTACAGCGGCTGTTATCTTTTTTAATACTGACATTAAATTTCTGGCCCTATGGTAATACTTAAACGTGTGCTTTTACTTTCTTTTGTTAATCCCCAAGCGTGGTCTATACGCACTGGGCCAACGGGTGTTAAATAGCGAAAACCAAAACCAGCACCTACTTCAAAATCATCAGAAAAATCATTAGTCGCAGTACCACCATCAACAAATAAAGCTGCTCGCCAATTTTTAGCAAACTGGTAGTTATATTCCATCGTGCCCGATAGTAAATACTTACCACCTATTAGCTCGCCGTCATCGTTCTCGGGCGAAATTGATTGGTACGCAAAACCACGTACACTTTGATCGCCACCTGCGTAAAACCGAAGTGAAAATGGCACGTTGTTAATATCATCAACAAGCATTGCTCCCACATTCGCTTTTAAAAACACCAAGTGGCGGTCAAAATAAGTGCGTAGCCATGCATGTTGCATTTGCACCCTAATCAGATTAGTACTCGAAAGCACATCATCTAAGCCAAACTCAGCAGATATAAGCCACTGCTCTCCCCAATAAGGAGTCGTGCCGCCTTTTGATTTTTTGCGCGCGTAGCTAATGCCCGGCATTAACATTTCGGTACTTTCTTCGTCTTCATCACCAATACGGTAGGTTTCTTGGTCGCGGCGTAAAAATGCAGTACGCACCCACTTATTTTCGGTCAACCATTGGCGCTGAACTTGCCCTGTTAATATTTCACTGTAAGTGTCGTTTGTGAGCTCATCTTCTAATTTATAACCGACAGAGAATCGCCATAAATCATCATTAGGATCATCAACCGGAATTGTATAAGCCATGGAAATATCTTGCTGCTTTTGTGCCACATTTAAATTAGTTTCGAGGTAATGGCCGTCTTCTGTGATCCACGGTTTACTCCATTTAAAACGCACCTTGGGCCCTAAGTCAGTACTAAAACCACCGCCAATTTCATAGCTGTTAGCTGGCTTGGGTAATACTTCAACTTTAATCGGTACTTGGCTGTTTTTGCGCGCTGCAATGTCAGCATAAACACGTACACTGGCAAAATAAGGGGTACTTGATAAATCCAAGTTATAGTCAGCAATATGCGTTGATTTATAAGGTTGGCCCTGCGAGAAAGGCGCTATAGAGCGTATGTATTTTTCAGCGGGTGTACTACTGGCAATTTGTATATCGCCAAACTGATACCTAACTCCGGTATCAATTATGAAAGTAATAACAGCACTATTTTTTTTAAGCGATACTTCTAATTTGCGCGCTGGCCACTTAGCATCAAAATAACCTAGCTCTAGTAGCATAGATTCTATTTTTTTATGAGCAGAGTCATATTTACCATGATTTAAAACATCACCTTGCTTTAAGTGATTGCTTTTAATCAATGCCTGTAATTGAGTATCACTTTGACCATCACCGTTTAGCGTAATATTAATTGCTTCTATGCGAGTTGCAGGCCCCCGTTCAACTTTAACAATTAGCTCGCTGTCGTCTTTATCATAAATAACCTCGACGGTCGGGCTATAATAGCCAAGTGCTTTGATGCTATTTTGTACTTGTTTTTGAGCATAACGGCGAAGTGTACGGGTTGGCTTCTCGCCAATTAACTGCTTGAGGTAAAGAGCTACGTTATTTTCTAAATCGCCACTTAACCCTTCAATTTCGTAATCTTCTATGACTTTTTCTGCCGCATAGCTATTTGTCGCAATTAAAGCGCTCACAACACACATGCAACGTAAAAACTTAATAAACAAGTAAATATCCTTACTTTTAATATCTTACAAAAAACTGGTTAATTACCCGCATATTAGCATAGCCATAATGAGCAACACATTAACTTAATAACAATCTAACGCGTAAATTTAACTTTGAATAAATATCAGCATAATTAAAATTAGTACGCGTTAAGACAATATTTTAGTTACAATAGTGCCTACGAATAAAAAATTAATTTTAAATGAGTTTTTAATGCAATTCCCTGATGATGATAACGGCCAACTTTTAGCCGAAATAGCCGCTGCTGGCATTGATTTAAATAAAATGCACCAAGTCGATTTTTTTATTTTATTTGAACAAGAAGCCGATGCTGAAAAATTTGCTAAAGAAATAGTCTCTGATGCATTAGTTCAAAATGCTGAGCTTGAAAAATGTAAAGACACTGGCGTTTGGGAAGTTATCACTCAAGTACAAATGGTGCCAGAGCACACCCTTCTAGGACAAGCAGAGCAATACATTGAAAGCATTGCTAATAGCTTTAATGGATACGGTGACGGCTGGGGATTAATGGACGGTGACGAGGCTTAATCGCCTTTTAATTGTATTAGTTCAATGTACTCTATCAGTTAAGCTTAGCGGCTTAACTGATTTGCCTTCCTAAAATTGCCTTTATAATCAAATAGCTTATCAGCTACTTTCCAACCATATTTTTTGCTTTTTCGTGCAATAACAAAATCCGGTGGTACTAATTCAAATTGTGCTTTTACTACTTGCTCTGCAGTTTTAAAATTAATAGGTGTTTGCCCAAGCCCCACACGTTGACCAAATTGCTTATTAAATATAAATTGCCCGCCTTTATTTGCGAGGTTATATACTTCATCGCAACTTGCACCATCTTCATCAAAATACGTTATTTTAATAAGTTCATCTTTAATTTGAGTTACCGATAACCCACTACATCGAAGCACAAGTGCGTCTTTCAAGTTTAATGCATTACGTAACTTATCATCAGGGTCGGCCATTACCGCGCCGCAATCATGGCATTTACGTGCAGCAATATCATTTTGGGCACCGCACTGCTCACACTCTTTAAACCTAAAACGATAATCGCACTGCTCTTTATGCCCATCATCGTCTTCTAACAGCCCTTTACAGCGCCTGCCAAAGTGCTCTATTACTTTTCCTGCAGAATCAGTTTTACCCCAAAATATATTCGCAAAACCACAGCCAGGACAAAGTACCTGCACAGGTTCATTATCACTATCGCCTTTTTTATCGCCTACTTCTGGGTGAAATAAATTAAAACCATTGCCAGCATAATCTATTACTAAGCAATCCGTTTTTGATTCAGATAACCTGAGACCTCGCCCCACAATTTGTTGATATAAACTAACTGATTCTGTAGGTCTTAAAATAGCTATAAAGTCGACGTGTGGCGCATCAAAGCCGGTTGTTAGTACCGATATATTAACTAGATACTTTAATTGCTTAGCTTTAAATTGCTTAATGATTTTATCGCGCTCAGTGTTTGGCGTATCACCTGTTATAAGTGCACTTTGATGAGCTGGTAGGTAGCTTAATATTTCCTGAGCATGCATTACCGTGGCTGCAAAAACCATAACACCTTCACGCTCTTCACTGTATTGAATTACTTGCTGTAATATCGCTTTCGTTGCGCGCTCACTGTTTTTTAAAAGCGCATTCATATCATCAGTCGTATATTGCCCAAATGCATTGCTATCTAAAGACGAAAAATCATAATGGCTAATCGCTGCATCAACTTCGTTTGGCGGCGTTAAATAATTATGTTTGATCATATACCTGAGTGGTAATTCAAAAATACAACTTTTAAACGGGCTTTCTTGAGTACCCTTAACAAAACCATGATAATGGTGGTGGTATATCCACCCCATTCCTAACCGATAAGGTGTTGCTGTTAAACCCAATACTTTTAACTGAGGGTTATACTCTTTTAAACTGTTTATTACTTTACCGTACTGACTTTTTTTATCCCCATTTACCCTGTGGCATTCATCAATAATAAGTAACGAATAATGCTCATTTAATTTATTTAAATTACGAGAAAGTGATTGCACACTGGCAAAGGTTACTTGATGGTTTAATGACTTTTCTTTTAAACCTGCTGAAAATATACTCGCCTCTAAACCAAAACTTTTATATTTTTGCGAATTTTGCTCTACCAACTCTTTGACATGAGCAAGTACTAATATTTTTTGCTTAGCAATACGGGCAAGTTCAGCAATAACAAGGCTTTTACCTGCGCCGGTTGGTAGTACAATAACGGCAGGATCATTACTCTTTCTAAAGTGTAAAACAGTGCGTTCTACGGCTTCTTGCTGGTAAGGTCTTAGTTTATAGCTCATGGGAAAACAAATAGATTTTAATAAGGGGATTTTAGCAAACAATGGATAGAAGTTTTAAACTTTAATTTTATTTAAATAGGCGTTTGATGGAAAAAAACCCTATAAAAATTATTTATAGGGTTTATTTTTTAAGAATTAAGTTAACTCATTAATTAAAATTCAACGCTTAGGTTAGCGAAGAAGCGTCTACCTACAGCATCATAAATCGCTTCATCTCCACCGCTAGCTGAAATATAAGCTGGCGGTAATTTATCCATAAGGTTACGAATACCAAAACCTACACGTGTGTTATCAAATATATGATAATTTGCAGAAATATCATGCGTTATGATTGAACCTACATAACCTGGTTTAAGATCTTCTTCAATATCGCCTTCTGGTGATAAATCAAACCTAGCAGAACGGTCTATATAACGTGAAGTCCAGTTAACAACTAAATCATTGTACTTGTAAACTGCAGAGAACCTAGCTTGCCACTCTGGATCACCCACTTCACCATTTTCTACATTAACTTTATCTGGGCGATTTTGAAATTCGAAATCTTCAAGCTCAATAAGATGATTTACGAAAAGATTAAGTTTTAAGTCACCCTCTAAAGAATAATCAGCCAAATTCATGTTGTAATCAAAATCAGCTTCAATACCACGAGTAGTTGTCGCTGCGGCGTTTAAGTAACCAGAGCGAACCAAAGTGACATCGTTTGTTGTAGGATCACGGTCTATCTGAGAACAAAATGACTGGTCTGGTCCACCTGCAGCATCAACACAGTTATCTGCAATACTTTGTGTTGCAATGAATGAAATCGCATCTTCTATTTCAATATCATAATAATCAACTGTAACAGAGAAATTTTCAAAGAAACTAGGAGTCCATACAACACCCGCCGTAAGTGAAGTTGATGTTTCTGACTCTAAGTCTGGATTACCACCACTAATAACGTCTACGCTAACGTTATCATTTGCTTGGAAATCAGCTGGAATACCTAGTGCAGCACAGTTAGAAGCACGATTTGGGTTATCATCAATATTGTCTGCATCACAAGGATCAGCAACACGACCAAAGCCAGGTGATTGTGGATCAAAGGCTTCTGTAATATTTGGTGCTCTCACTGCTTGACCATATGTACCACGTATACGAACGTCATCGATAGGGCGATATAAAAGACCTACTTTCCAAGCATCAGCATTGCCGGCATGAGAGTAATCGGCTGTTCTATAAGCAGCGTCAAGACTAAGCTCTTTTGCAAAGTCGACATCGGTTAACAAAGGTAAGTTTACTTCAATAAACCCTTCTGTTACATCAAACTCACCATATGCATCCGGAGTGGCGGCACTTGTTAAAAAGCCTGCCTTAGTAAACTCATCTGTTATACTTTCAGAAGTTTCTTCTCTGTACTCAAAACCTGCTGCAAAACCAACTGCACCACCTTGTAGCTCAAAAAATTCACCTGTATCAAAAGTTACACTACCACCAATAAATTCTTGTGTGATTTTATCTGTACGAGTAACGTCCGCTGAGACATAATCTTTTGCCGCATCGGATGCTTGACCGAAACCAAATGCATTGTATGGCGTACAAGCACTAGGGTTTACACCTGCAGGGTCTGTATAGCCCTCTCCTTGCAAACTTTCAACCTGACTTCTACATGCAACTTCACCGGTAGCAGGGTCTATTACAGCGTCAAGTGCAGCTGTTAAGTTACTAGGAATAAGATCGTTAAGTGTTTTACGGCGGTTATCGGTTTGACCATAAACATAATAAAAATCATAGTCAAAATCAGTTTCGCTTAAAGTAAACAACCCTTTAAACCCTGTAACAATTCGGAATAATTCACGTTTGTTATCTGCGCTTCGATTTCCAAGCTCGCCAAAGAATTTAGCCATAGAGATATTGCTAGTGCCTTCATCTAGTAATTGCTGGCGTAGGTCTCTGTCTAAATAAGGATTATCTTCAACATTTATATTAATGTTGCCAAATCGGAAAGAAGGTTGAAATTGCTGTTCAATGTCAGAACGAATAAACTTAAAATCGCTATAAAATGCGTGATCATCTGTAATATTAAAGTTTAGGGTAGAACCAATTGTAATTTTTTCTAGTTCAGGTAATAAATTCTCATATTCTTGGGTATTCGCACAGAATTCACAACCATCAGGAAAATTACCAAAAGCAAAACTACCACTAGCCTCTCTAGCAGGCATAAGCTCAGCAATACCCATATCATTAAATGTATAGATACTTCCATCCGCTCCAAATGGATTGATAACACCATTATCACTAATTCTCTCTGACAATACATTTGGAACTGTTATACGGTCTGGAATACCGTCATTTTCACCTGTATCTAATGGATTATCAACTGTGCCATAGGCATTAGCTTGACGTAAATCAGTACCTAGAACCTGTCTAACTCTATCTTTACCAGCAAAGAATGTAATATTACCTTTCCCACCAGCAATTTCAGTACCGGCAACAATACTAAAGCTATGGTTTTGCGTTCCTACACCTTCTGTTGAATTACCAATAGATGCATTGAATTGAAGACCATCAAAACTCTCTTTTAAAATAACATTCACAACACCTGAAACAGCGTCTGAACCATAGATAGCAGAAGCACCACCTGTAATGATTTCAATTCTCTCAATCAAGGCTGTAGGAATTGCATTTAAATCTACTTGTGACGAACCAGGTGCTCCAGCTACATGGCGTTTACCATTAACAAGAACCAATGTTCTTGCTGCTCCTAAACGCCTTAAATCTGCAGAGCTTACGCCAGCAGCTTCGTTACTATCATTATTTCCAACTAATGTGTCGGTAGAACCAATTGCAGGTAATTCCGCTAAGATGCTTCCTAAATCAGGAGTACCTGCTTTTGCAATATCTTCTGCTGAAATAGTAACAATCGGAGCAGGTTGAGAAAGACTGGCTTTACTTATGCGTGAACCAGTTACTTGAATACGTTCTACTTTTTCAGCTTCTTCATCAGCAGCCATTGCGTTTACAGAAAAAACAGCTGTTGATGCTGCACCAAAAGCAATCGCTAAGCGAACCGCCTTTGAGATTTTATTGTTTAACATTTGATTCTCCCTAGAACACTATTTTATTGTTTTGTTTTTTACAACGAGAGCTACTTTTTCTATGTAGCACCCGCTTCTTTTTGAATAATAATCCTATTTCGACCATTAGGTCAACAAATCTTAAACATATAAAACAACTTCTATTTACAAATGTTTACATTCCGTTTGTTTTCTATGTTTTTAATACTCAAAAAGTAAATAATAAGCATTTCATTCATTGCCTTAAATTTATTTTGAGTTAGAGCTATACACAGACTATAAAAGTCTAGCCAAATTTAGTTGGCCACTCATTACAGTACTTTTATTTGCGCCAGGAGGGAGGTGATTCTAACAGCCGTTTTACTTGTCGTTCTGAATTGTAAAGCAATGCGTTCTACGGCTTTTTGCTGGTAAGGTCTAAGTTTATAGCTAATGGGGAAAAATAGATTTTAATAAAGGGATTTGAGCAAATTACTGCTATGACATTTAGACTTAATTATATTTTATTGAGGGGTAAATAAAAAAGAGAAGCCGAGGCTTCTCTTATATTTAGCTTTAAGCTAAAAACTTTTCAAGCTCAACACCTTCAAATGCTTTAGGACGACGGCCACGGCCAGTCCACTCAATAGTCTCACCATTAAGTTCCATACGGTACTTAGGCTTAACTTTAGTACGTTTGTCAGATGCTCCATCTTGTAAATCTTCTAGCGTAAGTCCTTTTTCTTTTAAAAGATCCAAAACTTCCTGTTTCGCTTTTTGCTGCTGGGTATATTTTGAAATTGCATCATTGATAAGCTGTTGAGCTTTTTCAAGATCCGTTAATGATGCTGTTTTAATAAAAGATCGGACTTCTTTCATCTATATCTCGCTAAATTATATGATTGGATTTATTTAAATATTCATTTTAAGTATAAGGGTATTTTACGAAGAAAACTATTCACCTAAAAATAAAGAGTAAAAGAAACCTATCTTTGTATAAAATCTAGCTAATTAAACTTTTTATAAGCCCATAAATGAAATAGCTTCTATCTAGCTTCATTTAATTACAACATGCTTCATCCAAGTAAGTACTGTAAATTTATTTCCCCAGCTTTATTTCCGAAAAGTAATTTCCTTTACAGGCTATAATTAGCTGTATCATTGAAGTGTAGGCTTCTAAGTTAAAATACCACTAACGGCTTTAGAAGAGATCCTAAAGAGTCCTAGGTATAGCACAATACGGCCTAAAGAATATGATTCAGTAACAGACATAAAAAATGCCACTTGATTTTATACAAGTGGCATTATTAAAGTACTAACGGGCTTTTTAAGCCTCAAATTTAGTACTTAGAGTTAAAAACTCTGAGTATAACGGAAGTACAATAAGCGGCCAATATCAAAACCACCATAATAAGAATAAGCCGAACTAGGGCCTGAATACATTATAGGACCCTGCTTATCAAATACATTGTTTGCACCAACTGATAATGTTGATTCCCACGGTGTATTATAACTCACTTGTAGGTCATTAAACGTAGTTGAACCAACCTTGTTCTTCGGTGTAACAGCGCCATTAGTCCACTCACGTTGGAAATCTGGATTACTACATCTGTCGTCAAAGTAACAATCTTCACGCATTGATGAGAAGTAACGTATACCCCAGTTAGCACTAAAGTCACCATATGACCAATTCAGTCCTACACTAGAACGAATTCTGAAGACATCTTCATGCCCAACAGCTGACTCTACTTTCGCACTTGCCTCATTTGATGATTTTGAATCATACTTAAGTAAATAAGTACTATCCATTGTAGTTCTAAAATCACCAAATTCAGTTTCAAATGCATAAGCTAAAGCAAGGTCAATACCTGATGTTTCAGTAAAACCTGCATTACGGGTACCATAAGTTAAATCATTTACAATAGAGTTGTTTGCATCACGGGAGAACATAGCACAACGTGACTCGTCTCCACCAATGTAACAATCTTTTAAAATATCATTAGGAGTGTCAGACACAACAGTGTCAGTTATCTTAATACTCCACCAATCAAGAATGATATCTAAGTTTTCAATGTAGCTTGGGTTGTATACAAAACCAATTGTTTTACTAACTGATTCTTCTGGTTGTAAGAACTCATTTGAACCACTATTAAACGGAACAGGTGTTTGCGCAGCCGGACCTGTTGTTGGTACAAACCCTTGTTCTAATTGACGGTAATTTGCTGGGACATCTTGTAAACAGCGTGCAGAACCTGCAGCAGTACCATAAACAGAATCACACGGATCTATAAACCCTGTGGTAAACGTTTGAGAACTACCACCATATAAATCATTTATTGTAGGAGCACGAAAGCCTTCTGACCAAGTACTACGAACTAATAAGTCATCAATTGGTCGCCACTCGATACCCACCTTACTATTGGTTGTATCACCAAAAGTACTGTAGTCAGAATAACGAGTTGCTAAATTGATGCTTAACGACTTTGCGCCTGCCACATCTGATAGAATTGGTATATTTAATTCACCATACGCTTCTGTTACATCATATTCACCGCCTGTTGGACCTGAAGCAAGCGTTGTACTTTCGCCTAATTGAGCAAGAGCATCAGGGGTATACTGCCCCGTTTCTTCACGGTGCTCAGCACCTAAAGCGAAAGTTAAACCACCTGCAGGTAACTCAGCAATCAAACCACTGATGTTAGCAAAATACATTGTTGTTTTAGTTTCACCGCGATAGTGAAGTGTTGGGTACAAAAAGGCTTGTACATTAGGATCCGCTAATGAATTTTCTACCGACCCAGCACCAAAGCCTGCTAATGGGTTCCAAGCTGTACATTCTGCAGTTGAGATAGGGTTCGCTTCAGTGCCACATTGTACTTGACCTGATGAATTTAAAAACGATGGACCTGTCGCGGCTTCAATTGCTGGCTTATAAAAATCACCATTACTAACTTGAAGCGATGAACTTTTACTATAAACTCCGCCTATATCCCAATCGAAATAACGATCAGCTATTTCAAATGAACCTTCAAGAGCAGCGGTAAAACGTAAAGTATCTTGGTTACTATCTGTTACACGAGGGACCTCCCAACCACGGCGAGTAAATGAAACATCTTCACCAACAGGGTTAAAATGGCTATCTCCACTAAGTACAATACCATCAGCAGCTGACTGGTATGGGTAACCTGCAATTTGTCTAGTGGCTTCACGTTCACTGTAACCAATATCACTACTAAAGTTAATATCATCGGTTAGTGCGTAGTTTGAACTAATGTAAATAGAGCGCGCGCTAATAGGAGTTTCTAAATGCATCTGTTGTTGTGCAACACTTGAACCGTTTTCATATGTCTGAGGCTCGAAATCATCAATAGAAGAAGCATCACCAGGACGCTTGGCAACAAACCATTGATCATCATAGTTAAAACGGCCATATTGACCAACTAAAGTACGGTTATTTGTGATATCGTAGCCTGGGTATGAAACCTCAGAGAATGGGCGATCTTTAGCCCAAACATCACCCTCATCACGCCACTCAGCGCCTAAAGTTATAGAGCCACGAGCACCTGTTATGCCGGTAACCATACTAATATTTTTCTTTTCACCATCGCCTTCGTCGTACTCACCACCGTAAACGGTAAACTCAAGCCCTTCGAAATTTTTTCGAGTGATTATATTTACAACACCGGCCATAGCATCAGAGCCATACATAGCTGATGCACCGTCTTTTAATACGTCAATACGCTCAACCATTCCCATAGGAATAGCTGATAAATCTTGATAACCAGAGGTAGTAATACCTAGGCGCTTACCATTGATAAGTACTAATGTTCGACCCGTACCTAAATTACGTAGATTCACATAGTTACCACCAACATTCTCACCAGAAGAAAGAGGTTCTGAGCGACTTATTGGCGGCGAACCTGCCGCTGACATATTTTCAAGAAGGTCAATAACTGAAGTGAAACCTTGATTTGCGATATCTTCACGGCTAATTGTCTGAATCGGTTGTGCAGTCTCAAGGTCGGTTGAACGAATTCGTGAACCGGTAACTTGAATACGCTCTACTTTTTCAACGCCTTCGTCAGCAGCTATCGAGTTTGCAGAAAATACAGCTGTAGATGCTGCACCAAAAGCAATCGCTAAGCGAACAGCTTTTGAAACTTGATTATTTAACATTGGATTCTCCCTAGAATACTATTTTAATTATTTTGTTTTCAAAACGGCCTGTAATTAATCACAGTACCTGTTTCGATTTGAATAGTAGTCCCAACCCAACCAAAAGGTCAACACTTGGCTAACTAAAAAAATGCCTTTAGTTACAATAAGTTAAAGTAACAAAAAATAAACACAATGCAAAAATCGCATCAATACATTAATGCAAATTTGTAAATTATTAGCTTTTAGAATAAACATTTGGAAAAATAGTTTTGCAATTTTCTTACAGCAAAAGAGTTACAAAGGTAAATGTGTATCTTTTAGAGTGGGGTGAAGTTTGAATCGGGGGAGGTTAAATTTAAAAAAGTAAACATCACACTTAAAATTCACGATAACTAGAAGTATAAAAATTCATATTAGTGTCAGATTTAAAAACACCTATTAAAGCAATGCGTTATGTCCCGCCCTAAAATACGTTGACGGTTTTGATTGGAGGCCAGTAGCTTTTGCTCCTGGCTTTTTTTGTGCACTTGGTTTGGTGTTTTCATTCCTAAACTCAAATGCGGCCTCATTTCATTGTATATTAATATTGATT
>NZ_JADYXH010000023.1:0-59832 GCF_015864395.1 Pseudoalteromonas sp. SWYJZ12 | reverse complement strand
CTGATCATGACATTGAGATTTAGTTCAAAAAAATCCCCGCTAATTTCTTAGCAGGGATTTGTGTATAAGAGACAGCTTAGTAAGCGCCTTTTTACTGCGTAGAAGAAAATCTTAAATCGCCTCTTCATCTTCCTCAGCAGTACGAATACGTATTACACGCTCAACATCAGTGACAAATATTTTACCGTCACCGATTTTTCCTGTTTGTGCCGTTTTTACAATAACTTCAATTGCACGGTCTACATCTTCATCAGTCAATACAATATCAAGTTTTACTTTAGGTAAAAAATCAACCATATACTCTGCGCCACGATATAACTCAGTGTGACCTTTTTGACGTCCAAAGCCTTTAACTTCGCTTACCGTCATACCTGTAATACCTACATCCGACAACGCTTCACGCACATCGTCTAACTTAAAAGGTTTGATAATTGCTTCTATTTTTTTCATATTAATTACTTTTGAAAGCTCCAGTTGCCTCGATTTTAGACAATCATGATGTTCATAGCAAACAAAGCGATTGAATTACGGTGATAAAACAACCGATCATGGTATAATTTATTGTATAAAAATAGCGATACTTAAATGACTAGCAGTAAATGAGATTAATATGAAAAACAAACAAAACGGATTCACTCTTTTAGAACTCATGGTAACCGTGGCTATTGTTGGCATTATCGCCTCAATTGCACTTTGGAATAGCAGTAACATGTTAGAAGAAAATAGAGCTGAGAACTTTTTGTTGGAATTAAAAAGAAACATTGCATATGCCCGCTCACAAGCAGCAAGCACCGATGAAATAGTTGTTGTATGTCCTACAGGACAAGGAAAAGTTAAAAACAAACAAGATACGTTCAACTGCAACGCCAAGTGGGATGAGAATAAGATTATTGTTGTATTTATCGATGTTAATAATGATGGAAACTACAATAACGCTTCTGATACATTACTAAGAGCAATGGAAGAAATATCAGACAACGATAAGCTGTCGTTTGATGGTAACGATCGCCGCTTACGCTTTAATACCAGTGGTAGAATTACGACGAAGCCTGGAGACTTTATTTTTTGTCCCAATGGTACTAATGAAAATAATAAAGCATTAACCGTATCACAGTCAGGTACAGCCTTTTACGTTGGCGATACAGACAAAACCTGCGGTTAAAAAAAACACAATTCATATTGTCATATTTTTATCATTTACTATACTGAGCTAATACATTTTATAACTCAGGACTTCAAGGATGAGGGTAACAATATTAAAATCTAAGGGGGTAACACTTCTCGAATTAATGGTATCGATGGCCGTTATCAGTATTATCAGTCAACTTTCAATGTGGTTTTATCCAGATTTTTTAGCAAATAATCGCTTAGATAACCACGTAAACCTTCTGCATAGAAACATTAATTACGGGCGACTTTACGCTATTGAAAATGGAACCTATGTCACTCTTTGTGCACTAAAGAACAGTCAATGTACAAAGGATGAGTGGGATGGCCAAATGTCGCTATTTATCGACAAAGATAAATCAACGACTCTAGATGATGACGAGTTACTCTTAAGTACTTTCGAGGATGTTCATGAAGCTGATACTTTAGAATACCCTCGTAGCGCCATTACTTTTCGCCCGGATGGGTCTTTAAATGGCTTTCAAAACGGTACTTTTATATATTGCCCCAATAGTGATAAAGCCAATCTCGAAGGATTGGCTTTATCTGTAAGTCAAACTGGACGTATCCGTATTAAATCAACTGATAAGTGCCAGAAGAAGTAGATTAACGCCCCCAACAATATTCTACATCTGAATTACCTTTAGTACCTTTAGCGCCTTTGTAACCAGTATCAGTAATTGTAATTTGCTTACAATCACCATCACCTTTGACCGGCCCAGCCACAGGTTTTGCGGTAATGGTAAATGTATTGTCGACATCATCTACATCAATAGATAATTCAAAATGACCATTTTCGGTTTTGTCTTGCAACCCTAAATCAGTAAATTTCTCTGTATATTCCCTATTATCAACAAAATACTGCTCTTCCTTGTTTGCTGCATCTAATAATGCTGCAGCAGCTTCAGCGCGCGAAGCACGCTTTACATATTCTGTATAATTAGGCAACGCAATTGCTGCAAGTATGCCGACGATAGCAACGGCAATCATCAGCTCAATTAAGGTAAACCCACGTTGTTTTTTTATCATTCAAACCTCCTTAATCGTCTTCATTCTGTATGTTTTCATCATTTTCTTCACGCTTATAAATATATGTTTGTTGTGTTTTAAACCCAAACCCCAATGCTTTGTCATTAACAAGTTGTATCTTATCATCTACAACTTTTAATCCTGGGCCTGTAATTTCAAGTGGTTGGAGCGGGTTTTCAGCATTTTCACCTTTGATGCCCGGACCAATTAAATAAAACTGACTTTTTACTTCCTCATCAGGATCATCATCGCATTTTCCGTTATCATCACTATCTGCACATGAAGAACCAAAATAAAGTTGGGGCGTATCTGGCACCTCTGTACTTGTAGCAAATTTCAGATCGTCATAAACTTTAGTACCGTAGTGTAAATGAAATGCGTAAAGAGAGCCCCCTCCTCCACTTAATGAGCATTGATTTTTAATTGATGAATCCAATGTAGGAGTAAAAGATGTAAAATAAGCAACCCCACCAACAACGGTTGCTGCTGCTAATGACTTTTCACCAGTAGCTAGTTTATAACGCCACCCAACAAAATCATTCGCAAGTTCATCTTCTAATTTTACAAACTCAGTTACATCATCTAATGCACTACCAAATTTATCATTATTCATCCCCATTAACATACTGGGCGTTATAGTTTGAGGCGCAGATTCGAATAATTTAGTAACTGTATTTTCATCTCTAATCATAAATAATTCATCAGCAGTGCCTCCTCCATTAGGATTAGAACGATTTCCACTACCAATCACAATTGCATCATAAGGTGTATCTAATCGAGTGACTACACCATCATCGGTTATAGTTACTTTACTAAACATAGTTCTCGCCACTACGGGCTTGTAAAAAAAGCGTCTATCTACATCACTACCAAGATCGGCTAACTGAAAATGACTAAATTCACCTTCATCTGATATATCTATACGCCAAATACCTCCACCGGTATCTGCAGCATATATACGGTCAGTATAGCCATCATAATTAGAATCCAATAACGTTACATCAGCAGCAATACTATATTCTCCCTTAAACTGAGCATCCTTAGATGCATCTTCCTTAGGAGCTAAAATCCAAACTTTCTCACCTGTTTTTGCATCAACGATATAAATACCGCGGCCAACTTTGTCTTTAGTTTTTATATTAGCTTTATCGGCATCATTCGAATCTTTATTGTCATCATAGCCTGCCCCAAATATTAAAAGGGGGGTATTTCCTTTTGATTTTATATAAGCAACTTGGGGTTTAGACCACGTTTGGCCAAGGTTTTTATATTTCCCTTCGCCGCCTTTAATAGTCCACATTAAACTTGGGGAGTCTGGCTTTGTAATATCTAAGCCATAATAATTACGACCGCCTCTGCGCATACCTACAGCAGCCCAGACTTGGTCGCCTTTATTTGCGTTAATAGTTCCATCATTTAAACCTTTATCATTTAGGCTCTTATTGTTGAAATAAACGCTAATAGGCCCATCTATACCGTATTTTTTGCTACTCTCTTTTTCTCGAAGCGGCTTAATAATTTTGTATAGTTCAGATGGGATAAATGCCCAACTTTCACTAACTTTATTGTTCGTATCATCGTCTTTAAACATATGCAAAAAACCAGCATTAGTACCAATTAGAATACGAATGTCACCGTTACCATAATCTATTGCAACTGGCTTTGAGTGCAGTGGATCACCAAATATATCACCGCGCACTGCTGATGATGAAAATTCATTATCAACATCAACTCCACGCGCCCAGTCTATAGTATTTTTTAAGTCAGATTCATTTACATCAAAAACAACAGCAGCTTTTTTATTAGTGTCATAGGCATCTTCAATCTTATCAAGATTAAAATCTATTAATGCATTAGTATTTGCGTTTGTAAGTATATTACGAGTTTTGTCACTGCTTATTAATGCTGCATTGACTCCACCCTCTTTTACAGAGCTACCATCGGAAGTTCCATCAGGACTCCAAAATGTATGCGCACTCGTCTTTATAAGGCCATCACTATCAAACGCTTCTATATCTTTGGAATCAATAACTTTGTTACCTGATAATTTCAGTTTTTTTAGATTACCACGCCATCTAGTATGCTTTTCAGGATAAAACATACCTAAGTATATGGCATCTCGACTACGTGTTTGATCTACATTATTGCTTGCAACAGAAGGGGCTGTAAAAGTACTATTTTCCTGTCTAATTTCCGCTACGGCATTATTTAAAGCTTCAGAAAGCTTTTCTGGTGTAGTTGCAGGTAAATTTTTACCACCACCTAATGTTGAGGCTAGTTTTAATAAGTTTTGACCTTTTTCAGTCATGCCAGAACCAAAGCCGATGGTATATAGACGCCCTGTTTCATTAATATCGGGAGTAGATGGATACAAATCAACAATAGTGTCGCCTGTTCCATGAATAACTTTAGCAAGCTGATGCAGCATGTTATTATAATAGCGATCACCGTTAGTTAAATAACTACCAAAATACTTATTATGCTCAACGCTAATGTCATAATCTCTCTCATTATCACTTCCCGAAGATGGGTCTCCATCAGTCATATAAATTATATTTACTGAGTTATCACAGCGCTTGGCTTCAGCTACACTATCAGAAAAAGGAGATATATAAGAGTAACTAGAAACAACATCTTCTAAAACGAAATTACATGTTTCTTTTTTATTCTTTCCATTCTTTCCATTATTCCCATTCTTTCCATTCTTTCCATTATTCCCATTCTTTCCATTATTCCCATTATTCCCATTATTTTGAGTGACACAACGCTCAACTTCTTCTTGGGTAACAATTGCAGATTCGATACCTGCATCTCTTTTATCTCGATCTACCAGAAGAGCATAGTTCAACTCTTTTCCTGTAATATATAAATACGCTTCCCATAAAGTTTCAGCAAGAGGCGTTCCACCGCTAGCTGGAAGTGATTCTATAGATGCATAAATATCAGAGGCAGGGCTACCAATGCCATTTAATACGTAGCCCCCCTTGGTACCATTAAAACGCATTAATCCGAAATCGATTGAGTCCTTATTATCATTGACTACTTTGCTCATAGCTACTTGAGCTGCTTTAAGTCTACTAACACATGAACCAGAACAGCTGCTACTTCCTGTACTTGAAGAGTAAGCCATACTCCCAGAGGTATCAAAAATTAATAGTACTCGCGGTTTTTCATCTGAATTAGCATCTTTATTTACGTAAAGCTCAATATCCTCAGCGTGTGCATGCATATTAATTGCTGATGTAAATAATAAAGCTAGTGTTATATAAAGTTTAAATTTCATATTAAATTCCCTTACCCGTACTGGCCATCTCTTGAGCTATACCTGTCACAATAGTTAACTGGTGCTTGCTTTTAGAGCCATATTCTATCGTAGTAGATACTTGAACCATGTTGCATGAAACACCCGCTGTAAAACTATAACTACGAGGGCAATTAAGTTCTAATAAACCATTATTTAAGTTCGTCATTATACTTTTCATTTCGTGTCCAGGCTCTGTAATATCTTTTTCTGGTATAGTGATTTTATTACCATCACCATCAAGCTTACCCGAATCTGTAGCGATCTCATCTGGAGTAAGAAAAAAGTCACTATCAGCACCTTCTTTAGCTTCTGACGCAATCACTCTTTGCACTTCGCCAATCAATTGATTTTCTGCAACTTCTCGTTCTTGCGCTGCATTAGTAATTTTAATATCAATTGTACTACTACTCATAAGAGTA
The DNA here is from genome assembly GCF_015864395.1 of Pseudoalteromonas sp. SWYJZ12. Taxonomy (NCBI): domain Bacteria; kingdom Pseudomonadati; phylum Pseudomonadota; class Gammaproteobacteria; order Alteromonadales; family Pseudoalteromonadaceae; genus Pseudoalteromonas; species Pseudoalteromonas sp. SWYJZ12. The sequence continues at coordinate 53,913 of NZ_JADYXH010000023.1, read as the reverse complement.
ACTGCAATGCCGGTAACTGCTATCACCATAATTAATGCGGTTAAAAGCACCACACCTTGTTGCTTACTTGGTAACAACTTTAAATTTTCCATAGATTACCTCCAACATTACTTAAACGAATAGTTGTTGTGAAAACAGTGCGCCTATAATTATCATCAAAACTTATTTCCCTAGGAGTCTCTCCTTCCCCAAGTATGTATTTTTTATTTTTTATTTTTAAACCAGGATCGGGTTCTAGTGATCTAATTAATAAGAAAAGTTGAACGGTTAAAATACCTTTACGGTTTTCCCATTCTGTAGCAGTTATATCTGCAGCACTTTTATAAGTGTCAACCTTGCTATCACTGTTTGTGTCAAGACCAAAAAGAAAACGCATATTTTCAACACCTTCCATTATCGTTTCAGTGTTCATTTTTCCTTTTACTAATCGTTTTCGTTTTAATACAGGTACTTTTATTTTTTTATTATTAACTTCATACTCTTGCTCTGAAATATAATAAACATGGTGACTATATGGCCAAATAGTTGCGTTGATATTTGTCGGAGTATATTTACCGGTTACAAAACTTGCTTGTTCTTGCTCGGCAATAAAATAATCTATGTTATCGGTTGTACTGTTAGTACCTGTAATACCATTATACTGGGAATCTCCTTGTAAAAATTTAAGTTGGAGAATATCGGTCTCTTTATCATCAGCAGGAATAATGCCATCGTTTATGCAATTCAGGTTATCTTTGCTCTTAGTAGTTTTTGCATAAATAGTGCGAAAATTACTACTACTAGTTAAATCTGGAAAGCTGCCGTTATTAGTCCCCTCTGAGCAATCACCTGTAATCGTCGTTGCAGAAACGGTTGTATTTACTGCAGTGAACGAGTCATCGTAATAAGTTCCCCAAAATCCAACTTGCTCAATATCACGTTGCATAATATTTATAGCTAAGCGTCCTGACTCTTGGAGTTCACCAATGGTCATCGTGTCCTTTGTAGTTAATTTCATGCCAAGGTAAGTAAACATGACACCACCTAAAATTAAACCGCCAATAAATAGTGAAATCATAACTTCAACAAGAGTAAACCCTTTTTGCTTCATATTAACTCCTCACATATATATAACTGGTTAAAACCACTAAACGGCGTTTATTGTTAGTTTTATTACCACAGGTGATTTTTCCTGTATCTGTATTTGCTTTAAACTCTTGTCGCCCTTGCCATGATATAATTACTTCAATGTTGAACCCTTTTCCTCCAGTATCTGCCACTGATGTTGGATTTATACATATTGTCGCATCATCTAAAGTACCTGTATTTTCACGAGCTTGAATGGCACGTTTCCATTGCACTATATCCATATCCGCTATTGCTGATGAATTACAGGGACTTCCAAAACAAGCCTTAGTTGTAGCAAGTGCACCGCTACTATCTATTTTCGCCTTTCCATATTTTTCAATAGATGCAATGGTATCGTTGGCTCGGATACGCTGCACAATATCATTACCAAGTGCAACTGCAGCAGCACGTTGCATAGAGTCAAAGCTCGCCTGCTTTGCTTTTGCTTGCAAGGCAACTGCACCTAAAAGGCCAAAACTAAGAATAATAAATGCAATTAGCACTTCAATCAGAGTGAAGCCTCTTTGCACTTTTACGTGAGGTGATTGCATAATAAAACCAAATAAAAATTATCTGATTATAAGTTTATGCTATTTATTTGAGGAATCAATGAGGACTAAGACAAGCGGTTATATTTGTTGATAAACGGTTAATTAAATCGGCTCATTCAACAAAACAGTAGTAATTAAGCGTAAATGCATTTAAGTCAGAGGCAACTTAATTGCGAAATAAGTCTAAAGCGTATTTTTAACTAATTTAAGCTCGCGGCGGCTCACTGGCAATAACTCACTGCACCCTTGTAGCTCAATCATATGATTGCCATTCGCTTTTGAATGCAAAGCAATTACTTTTTGTTTATTCACTAAAGTATTGCGGTGAATTCGTAAAACATATGCGGGATATTGCAGCTCTAATTGCTTTAAGCTTTGTTCAAGTAAAGCCTCTCCACCTGAGAATATCATTTTGGTATATTTTTCTTCTGCACTAAAGTACAAAACATCATTTATATCAACACTACGTAAAGTACCCGCTAACTGATAAGATACTTTTACATTTTGTTGTTTTTGAATATGTACTTTATTTAAACGGCCTACTTGCTTAAGTACCTTCTGCAGTGATTGCTCTGTAATAGGTTTAACTAAATAACCTGCAGCACTTAACTGTAAAGCATCGAAGGCATGCTCAGGGTGGGCAGTTATAAAAACAACAGCAGGAGGTAGGGTTAAACTATTAAGTTCATTAGCAACTTGTAAACCATTCATACCGGGCATATCAACATCTAAAAAAATCAAATCTGGCGTTTGCTTTTTAGCAAGTGCTAAGGCTTCATTACCATTACTTGCCTCACCTTGCACAACTATACTTTTATCATGTGCTAACAAACGGATTAAGCGAGATCTCGCCAGAGGTTCATCATCAACAATGAGTACATTCATACACTGCCCTCAATTAGCTTAGGGATAACGACCTTGACCCTAAACACATCATTTTTATTAGTAATTGTTAACTGCGCTTTATTTTTATAATAAATATTTAATCGCTGGCGAATATTTTCAAGCGCCATTCCGTTATTAGGCCTAGTTTGAGCATTAGAAATTGTTATAGGGTTAGAAACAATCATGGTTATATAGCCGGTAGTGATATGTAGCTCTACTTTTATTTCAGCACCATGCTCACTTGTTTCAACGCCATGGCATACGGCATTTTCAATTAATGGCTGCAGGGTTAAGCAGGGAATACTTAGTGCTGGCAGCTCATTGGGGATTTGCCAATCAACCCTTAAACGGTTACCAAAACGCCATGTTTCAAGTGCGATATATTGTTTACTCAGCGTTATTTCATCTTCAAGAGATACATTCTTCCCCGAGTGCATTGCAGCCTGCGATAAAGCGGCTAGTGCTAAAATGGCTTGCTCTGCTGCATCAGCGTCATGATGAGTAAGCTCTGCGGCAGTGTTTAAACTATTATATAAAAAATGAGGGCGTATTCTAGCTTGTAAGGCATCAAGCTCTGCACGAGAAAGTGCTTTAGTTTGCTGCTCTTTTTCAAAATGAATTAATAAAAATTGGACGAATAAAGCCGCCAGTAAAGCCACTATAATACAATTGCGAAGTGTGAAATAAATTAGGTTATTTGTATCATCTATATCAAAAGCAAAATGAGAAAATAAAATACTAAAAATACAGGTAGATAATAAAAAAAAGGCAAAAAATAGACTTAATTGAAAAGTTTGAGTACGTTTTTGTAAGAAAAATCTACAGAAGTATAAAGAAGAGGTACCGACTAAAACAATTAAATGCATAAACAAACTAATGATCCCAAGTCGTAGCCAAATATCTCCTTCTACATTAGGTGCAAAAGCTAAAACAATAGCAATAACTTGAGAAACAATAAGCGTGGCTAATACGCCTCGCTCATTAAAAAGAGCCGAAAAAAGCAAACCATCATTTTGAAGTGACTTGCTCATAACGACTCTCCTTTAATCTAAATGTTTAATATATTTAAATTAACGTAGCTCTACAGGAACAGCAAATACTATATTTTCTACTTCACCTGGGTTCTCAACAACCTGTGTGCCACCTAGCTCTTTTAATCGGCTTATTACTTGTTGTACAAGTACTTCTGGCGCAGATGCTCCCGCAGTTACGCCAACTGATTTAGAGCCTGAAACCCACTGCTCTTGTACATCAGTTGCGTCATCAATTAAATAAGCAACTGTGCCCATTTTATCTGCAAGTTCACGTAAGCGATTAGAGTTAGAGCTATTTTTAGCGCCAACAACTAATAGCACATCAACTTTATCAGCTAAGTCACGAACAGCGTCTTGACGATTTTGCGTTGCATAACAAATGTCATCTTTACGAGGTCCGTCAATTGATGGAAACTTATTGCGTAGCGCATCAATAACATCTGCTGTGTCATCAACTGAGAGTGTTGTTTGGCTGCAATAAAAAAGATTTTCAGCATTTTTTACATTAAGCGCAACAACATCATCAACGGTTTCAACAAGATAAATGCCACCGGCTGAGTTATCATATTGTCCCATTGTTCCCTCTACTTCAGGGTGGCCATGGTGTCCAATTAAAATACACTCAATACCTTTACGACTCGCACGTGTAACTTCCATATGTACTTTAGTTACAAGCGGACACGTTGCATCAAATACTTTTAAATCACGACGTTTAGCTTCGCTGCGAACAGCTTGCGAAACACCATGTGCACTAAAAATAACAATGCTGTCGTCAGGTACTTGATCAAGCTCTTCAACAAATACCGCACCACGACTTTTTAATCCATCAACCACATAGCGGTTATGTACTACTTCGTGGCGCACATAAATTGGCTTTTCAAAAATATCTAGGGCGCGCTCAACAATACTAATAGCACGGTCAACACCAGCGCAAAAGCCGCGTGGATTAGCTAGTAATATTTCCATTAACCTTCCACCTCAATAATATCAACTTCAAACGTTAAACGTTGGCCAGATAAAGGGTGATTAAAATCAATCGTTACCGACTCACCTTGCACTTCGCGAACTAATCCAGGAAGCTCAGTACCGTCTGGTTGAGTAAACGCAATAATTGCACCTACCTTAGCTGGTGTTTCTGGGCCAAATTTACTACGGTCAACGTAGTAAATATTATCTGGATTTGGCTGACCAAACGCATCTTCAGGTTCTAATTCAAACGTTTTACTTTCGCCTGCAGTTAAACCTAATAAACACTTTTCGAAGTTTGCCGTTAAACTGCCATCGCCCATTGTTAATTTAGCAGGTTTGTTGTGCACCTTGGTAGAATCGGCGGCAGAGCCATCTTCTAATTTAATAGAAAAATGGAAAATAACTTGCGAGTTTTCACCAATTACAGCTTGGCTCATGCTTTATGCTCCTTCGGACTCTCGCCGGTAAAGGCATCAAATAACAATAATGCTGCGCCAATACAAATAGCGCAATCAGCAATATTAAATACAGGAAAATGTGAGTCTTTATAAAATACGTGAATAAAGTCGATTACATAACCATACGCAATACGATCGTATAAATTACCAATAGCGCCTGCAAGTACCAGTGCATAAGCACCGCATAGTACTTTGTTTGTTGCAGGTAAGCGTTTTAGCCACCACACAAGCAAAGCACTAATAGCAATAGCAATCGCACTTAAAAACCAACGCTGCCAACCACCCGCTTCACTTAAAAAGCTATAAGCAGCACCATAGTTATGCACATAAGTAATACTAAAAACAGGGAGTAAGTTTATCGACTCTTGATAAGCCATAGTCCCTACAACAAGTGTTTTACTGGCAAAGTCTATTACTAATAGTAATAGACTCAACCAAAGCCACACTAAACCACTTTTTTTGGCTAGTTTGCTCACTAAGAATAACTCCTAAGCGAATTGACGCTTTTCGCCTTCGCCGTCAACATTACTTACACAACGACCACAAATTTCAGGATGAGCAGGGTTAACACCTACATCTTCGCTGTAATGCCAACAACGCTCACATTTAGCAGCATCTGTTGCAGCAACACTAATGAATAAACCTTCAATTTCGGTAGCTTGTGTATCAGCTGGCTGACTATCAACTTCAGAAACATTTACGGCCGATGTTAATAATACAAAACGCAGTTCATCACCAAGCGCATTTAATTTAGCGGCAAGCTCTTTACCAGTAAATAAATTAACCGTTGCTTGAAGCGTTGCACCAATGACTTCTTCTTTACGTGCAGCTTCTAATAAGCGGTTTACTTCGTCGCGTACTGTTAGAATTTCTAACCAGTCATCGTTACTAAATTGGCTATTTGTTGGCGCTTGTAAGCCATCGTACCAAACAGATGTAAATACGTAGTCACTACGCTCACCTGGTAAAGCTTCCCAAATTTCTTGTGCGGTAAAGCTCATAATAGGTGCCATCCAACGCGTCATTGCTTCTGCAATATGATAAAGCGCTGTTTGACAAGAACGACGTGCATGGCTGTCACTCTTAGCTGTGTACTGACGATCTTTAATGACGTCTAAATAGAACGAACCAAGCTCACCCGTACAGAAGTTCATTAGCTTTTGCGTTACTAATAGCATTTGGTAGCTATCGTATGCGGCTAAAATTTCGTCTTGCAACTGAGCAGCACGACCAACAATCCACTTATCAAGCTCAACCATATCATCAACAGCAACTTGATCTGTTTTTGGATCAAAACCATTTAGGTTAGCAAGCAAGTAACGGCTAGTGTTACGAATACGGCGGTAGCGATCGGCAGAGCGTTTAAATATTTCATCCGACACAGTCATTTCTGCCGTGTAATCGGTAGAGGCAACCCATAAACGTAGAATGTCGGCACCTAGTTTATTCATCACATTTTGTGGTGAAATAACATTACCTAGTGACTTAGACATCTTGCGGCCGTTTTCATCAACAGTAAAACCATGAGTCAATACTTGGCGGTATGGCGCATGACCATTAATAGCCACTGATGTCATCATTGATGACATAAACCAACCACGGTGTTGATCAGAACCTTCAAGGTATAAATCAGCTGGACCAACCAAGTCTTCACGTGCGTCTACAACACATGCGTGAGAAACACCTGAGTCAAACCATACATCTAGCGTATCTTGCACTTTCATGTACTGCTTGGCATCTTCTTCACCAAGTAATGTAGCTGGTTCTAAATCGTACCATGCCTGAATACCAGATTTTTCAACTAGCTGTGCAGCTTGCTCAATGAGTTCTTGAGTATTTGGATGAAGTGCACCGGTATCTTTATCTGCAAACAATGCAATTGGCACACCCCAAGTACGTTGGCGAGATATACACCAATCTGGGCGGCTTTCAACCATGTTCGAAATACGGCTTTCGCCCCACTCTGGCAACCACTGCGTGTTTTTAATTTCTTTTAAAGAATCTTCACGCAAGTTAGCCTGATCCATACTTACAAACCATTGTGGTGTAGCACGGAAAATAATCGGTGTTTTATGGCGCCAACAATGTGGGTAACTATGAGTTATAGCATGATGATGCATTAATGCACCGTGCTCTTTTAATACTTCAATTACGCTCGCATTTGCTTTAAATACATGCTGACCTGCAAAAAGTTCAGTATCTGGTAAATAAACGCCATTAGCGCCAACAGGGTTAGCTACTTCAAGGTTGTAATTTAAACCCGCCACGAAATCTTCTTGACCATGCCCTGGTGCTGTATGTACAACACCGGTACCTGAGTCAGTCGTTACGTGTTCTGCAACAATCACGGGTACATTAAAATCATAAAAAGGATGGGCTACTTGTAAGTTTTCAAGTGCAGCACCTTTTACATAACCTAATACGTGGAAGTGATTAAAACCAAAGCGGTCCATTGCATCTTTAACAAGCTCAGAGCCTAAAATTAGACGTTGTTGTACGCCTTCATCTTCAACCTGCACCAATGCATATTCTAAATCGGCATGCACAGCTACTGCGCGGTTTGCTGGAAGCGTCCACGGTGTTGTTGTCCAAATAACAGTACCAACACTGCCTTCACCTTTATGACCATCAGCCAAATCAAATGCACTTACAACAGCATCTTGATCAACAAATGTAAAACGTACATCAATCGCTGGTGATTGCTTATCTTGGTATTCAACTTCAGCTTCTGCTAATGCAGAACCACAATCTGTACACCAATGCACAGGCTTAGCACCTTTATGCAAATGACCTTTTTCAATAATACGACCAAGTACACGAATTGCATTCGCTTCAAAGTCAAAGTTCATTGTTAAGTAAGGCTTATCCCAATCTGCAAATACGCCTAAACGTTTAAAATCAACTTTTTGACCTTCAACTTGTTTTTTAGCGTATGCACGGCATTTTTCACGAAACTCGCTCGCGGTTACTTTTACGCCCGGCTTGCCTACTTTTTTCTCAACCATTAACTCGATTGGTAAACCATGACAATCCCAACCTGGGACTAATGGTGAATCAAAGTCAGATAATGTTTTAGACTTAACAATAATGTCTTTTAATATTTTATTAACTGAGTGGCCTAAATGGATATCGCCATTTGCATACGGAGGGCCGTCATGCAAAATAAAGGTCTTTTTACCTTTCTTAGCGCTGCGAATTTGACCGTACAGGTCGTCTTCATACCATGCTTTAAGCATTTTTGGTTCACGTTGTGCCAAATTGCCACGCATTGGAAACGGTGTTTCCGGTAAGTTCAAAGTATGTTTATAGTCGCTCATTTATCCTACATTCCGTCTCTATCGGCTACCTGATTTAAACCAAAACACTGCTTAGCGGCAGCAACATCAGTTGCTATTTGCGCCGTTAATTGTGTTAATGTCTCGAATTTTTTTTCGTTGCGAAGTTTTTTTATTAACTCCACATGCATAAATTGTCCGTAAATATCCTGTGCGAAATCAAAAAGGTGAACTTCTAATAATGCACGAGTTCCATTAAATGTCGGCTTATTGCCTACATTTGCAACTCCAAAAATCTGTTTTCCTGCAATCGTTGCTTGCACTGCAAACACCCCGTTGACAGGACACACTTGGCGTTTTAGGGCAATATTTGCCGTTCTAAAACCGAGTTCACGTCCTCTTTTCCAGCCGTGTATAACACGCCCAGAAATAGCATAATCGTGACCAAGCATTGTTTTAGCACTTGCTAAGTCACCAGATGCCAAAGCATCTCGTATTAAAGTGCTGCTTACTCTAGCATTTAATTGACGAAAACTCGCGGTGCTTTTTACGTCCATGCCCGCTTGCTTGCCCATGCTAGCAAGTAAGTCAAAGTTACCTTGGCGCTGTTTTCCAAACTTAAAATCATCGCCAACAGTGAGAGCTTTAACACCTAACTTTTTAATCAAAATATCATTAACAAATTGCTCAGCATGCATGTTTGCAAATTGCTGATTAAAGCTAATGCAAATAACTCGCTCAATACCTAAATCACTAAGCAAACGTAGCTTATCTCGTAAGCGCGTTAGCCGTGCTGGGGCATTGTTTTTAGCAAAAAATTCTTGTGGCTGGGGTTCAAATAGCATTACAGTGCTAGACAAACTATGCGCTTTAGCATCAGTAAGTAAGCCTTTTAGTACTTCTGCGTGGCCTAAATGAACACCGTCAAAATTACCAATAGTTAACACACAACCAAAGTGGTGTGGGCGAATATTGTGTATACCTCTAATTAACTCCATGCCACCTAATGCCTTGTTTAGCGAGCTATTAATTACGACTAAAAATTAATTAAAGCCGCAGAGTTGCCGATTATAATCTTTTTTTTAGTTTGATTCAGTAATTGCTACACTTTTTATCGTATTTAGTCTAACGCCCATCAAAAATAGCATTGCAAAGTAACTAATACCTGCCAAAGCCACGAGTGCTATTAATAAGACTACCTGCTGTGTAAAAGCCCATGTAGCCCAGTAATAGTAACTGCTCACAAACCATGTAACAGCTCCCATAACCATACTTGCAACAACACATTTTAGTGTAAAGCGCATACTCATTGATGAAAATTGATACACATTTTCTATTTTAAGCTGCCTATACAGCAAAAATGCATTACAACTAGCCGATAGCGAAGTAGCGAGTGCTAACCCTAAATAACCAATAAAAGGAGCCAGCATAATATTAAATACCATATTCAACACTAAGGTAATAATACCAATACGCACCGGCGTTTTTGTGTCTTGACGAGCATAAAAGCCAGGAGCAAGTACTTTAATCAGCATAAAGCTTACAAGCCCTACTGAATATGCGACTACGCCTAAACTTACTGCTTTAACATGATCAACACTGTCTTCTTTAAACGCACCGTGGTCGAACAATACGGTGATAATAAGCGGGCTGATGATCATTAGACCTATCATTGCTGGTAGGCCTAAAAATATAACAAAACGCACCCCCCAGTCGAGGGTATGCTGAAAGTCACTACTTTTTTTACTGCTATGTAACCTAGAGAGCGCCGGTAAAATAACTGTCGCAATACCAATACCAAATAAGCCCAATGGAAATTCAATTAAACGGTCTGAATAATAAAGCCATGCAATCGAGCCTGTCATCAGTAATGAAGCAATCATGGTATCAAGCAACAAATTAATTTGGCTAATAGATACACCAAACAAAGCAGGAAGCATAAGTTTACGTACTTTTTTTACGTTTTCGTCTTGCCATGCCCAGCGTGGACGCGCCAACATTTTTGCACGGTATAAAAATGGAAGTTGAAACAATAACTGCACAACGCCACCAATAAATACGCCAATTGCGAGAGAATAAGCCCCGACACTAAATTTATCATGTAAAAAAATTGCACACGTAATAATAGAAACATTGAGTAAAACAGGTGTAAATGCAGCAACAGCAAAACGGTTATACACGTTCATTACCGCACCACTAAGCGCAACTAAGCTTACAAAAAACAAATAAGGGAATGTAAATTTAAGTAATGAACTTGCAAGTTCAAACTTTTCGGCATTGGGTCCGCCCTGCCACCAATCTATAAACCAACCGGTGCCAAACAATGCCGCAATAACGGGTGAAGCAACAACACCTATAATAGTGACAATCAGTAAAATGGTTCCTAATGTGCCTGCTGCTTGTGCAACAAAAAGTCTGACCTTGTCGTCGCCTTGCTGTTCTTTAATTTCACTCAGCACAGGTACAAATGCTTGTGCGAAGGCACCTTCTGCAAATAAACGACGTAAAAAGTTAGGAATACGGTTAGCAAATAAAAAAACATCAGCCGCCGCACTTGCGCCTAATAAATTGGCAACAACAGCATCTCGAACGAGCCCTAAAATACGCGATATCATAGTCATACAACTAACAATCATACCGGAGCGAAATAAACCTTTTGACACCTTAAACCTACTCAAAAATCCTCAAGATAGGCGATTATGCCACAGTCTTTTTTATAAATCGCTTTAAAGCACTAGGCTGGGGGTCTGTGCTTTGTTACAATGTCGGTATTAACTGCTAAAGCGGCAAATTGATGCTCGTTATATGGTGCAGTTTTTCTTGGATTGTTAAATTTAAATTGACATCCATGATAGAAACAGGCATATTCCACGGCCTTTAATTTAAGCTTTATTTTAAGATTGTTAGGAGCAAACCTTGGCTAACATCAAGTCTGCAAAAAAACGCGCTATCACAAGCGAAAAAAACCGTCAGCACAACGCAAGCCGTCGTTCAATGATGCGCACTTACTTCAAAAAAGTAATTGTTGCTATTGAAGCGGGCGATAAAGAAGCTGCACAGCAAGCTTTTTCTGTTGCTACACCTATCCTAGACCGTTACGCAACTAAGGGTCTAATTCACAAAAACAAAGCAGCTCGTCATAAGAGCCGTATAGCAGCTAAGATTAAAGCTCTATAATTTGTTTTTGATAGAATATAAAAAACCGGCTTTTGCCGGTTTTTTTTTGTTTAAATTTTAAATGTACTTACTTTATTAGACATTTTCTAACTCTGGATAAAACTTCTTAAGCATTGCAGCTATTTTTTTAGGTGTAAATGGCTTTACTACAAACCCTTTAGCGCCTTTATCAATTGCATCCTTAACATTCTCAATACCTGAATGTGCAGATACCATAACCACATTTGTCTCTGGGCTTAATTCATTGATTTGTGCAATCAAATCTTTACCATCACCGTCTGGTAATTCAATGTCTAAAAAAATGATATTATAATTTGCAGCTTGGCACTCACTAATACATTGTGAGGCAGTAGATGCTTCCTTTACGTTATCTATCCCTAAGTGCATGAGCGTTTGGCTCAAAAAACTACGCACTGTGCTAACGTCATCTACAATTAAAATTGATAGCTGCGTATTCATCTTTATTCCTCGTAGGCTATAAGCTAACTTTAAGTTATCATAATAATTAGCTTAGTATATAAATTTACTCATTTAATTATAGAGACCTACGGAAAAAAGGCCAGATTTGCTTTATGTCTAAAACCCCAAATAAACAATCGTTGCTAGGTAAAGCACCGGCAAGAAAAAAAACAGCGCAAAAAAGAAAACCTCAGCGTTCTACTCAGCGCCCTTCACCTGGCGAGTTAAATTCCAGTGCAAAGAATGATATAAGCCAAAAAACAACGCAAAAAAAAGGACTGTTTATATCACTCGCTGTCGTTGCTGTAATTATTTTAGCTTTTCCAAAGCCTACCTTACTCACCTATAAAAAATTAGGGATGGTAAGTGAGAGTGTTTACTGGCCCGGATTCTTTGGCAAGGGGGCTACTTTAATTGATTCAAACTTACACCCCACCTATGATTCTAGCCGTGAGTCCCTTTATTTATGCAGTGACTTACAAAAACCGCAGAGCTGCCAAAAGTATCAAGTAATTGCTGATAATGGTTTATTTTCAGCAATCGGTAGCCACTTTTAGCATTAAAAAAACTAATCTGAAAATTTAAAATTACTTGGTTGAAAGGTGCGCAAAAGATCAACATAATGGCGCTCCTTTTTTCAACAACTGAACTATTGAAACGACCATGCTAAACGAGCTAGATTGGCTTTTAAATACTACACTACTTGCACTAGGTTTAGGTGCATTCTTTATTAACCAGATAACACTGCTGCGCGTTGCCGCCATTAGTGCGTGTGGTTTATTATTCTTATCATTTAGCTTAGATCTTATGTCGTCGAGTGTTATTTCAAATATGAGTTTAGTGTTGATCAATACTTTTTACTTGTTTAAAGTTTATACATTTGGGCAATTTAATGTAACCCAAAGTTAACAACTTTTCCCTAGAATATTTAATAGCCCAGCATTGCTGGGCTTTTTTTTGTTAAGAATTTAAAAATATTAAAAAGCACTTTCAATCAAGATGAAAATTAGAGCTTCAGGGGCACACAAGCACTACTGTGAAAATAATGCTTGTATACTGCTAAAAAGAGTCACGAGAAGAAACACGAAAAAAGAGGAATACATAGTAAGTAGGTTAGTCCGCTATTGTTAACTCGCTTTGGGTTTGTATTTTAGAAGGAGTATCCTCGGCATTAGCCTGATTAAACCAAGCTGAAACACCAAGTATAATAATTGAAATAATAACTAGGCTTAATTTAACGCCACTTTGACTCGATTTCATAACACCCTCTTTGTATTTTTTATTAGTGAGAATACCTTTTACACTAATGAAAATTACAAATGTTAACAAGCTGTTTTTTAAACTAATTAGCTATCAGCTAATAACCTTTAGTTCTATCTATTGGGTTATTAAGTACTAACCCCTTATTCAAGCATTCAATATTATCGGCTATTTGCTCTATAACACTATTTAAATCAGAAATCGCCGCGCAATGTGGTGTAAGCGTTATTTTGGGGTTTCCCCAGTAAGGGTGATTCGACGCTAAAGGTTCTTGATCAAATACGTCGAGTGTAGCTGCGCGTAAGCTATCGTTATTTAATGCACTTAGTAAGTCTTGTTCAACAACATGAGCACCGCGTGCCACATTAATAACAACAGCATGTTTAGGTAGCTTTGCGAGCATTGAGTGATTAATAATGCCTGTCGTTGCTTGCGTAAGGGGTAATAGACATACAAGGTAGTCAACATCAGAAAGCATACTATTGAGGCCTTCCTCGCCATAAAAAATTTCGACATTAGTCGCGTTTTTATTACTTTGCGCCCAGGCACTTACCTTAAAGCCATTATTTATAAGCTTTTGCGCGCATGCTTTACCTAATTCACCAAACCCAAGTATGCCGACATGTTTATTACTATGCGCCCGCTTTGGCTTCCATGTTTGCTGTGTTTGTTTAATGTAATATTCTTTTAAACGTAACTTTTGAGCTAACACATGTGTCAGTACATATTCCGCCATATCTTCAGCTAGTTGCATGTCAACAATGCGAACTACTTCAACACTTTCGTCGAGTAATGTTAAATCGATACTGTCTACGCCAGCACCAAATGACGACACAGCCTTTAAGTTAGGTAGCTGTGGCCACATAGATTCTGGCGCTTTCCACGCAAGTACAAAATCCACATCATGTGCGTTTTTGCAATCAGGCCATTGCTCTATCCGCGTATTTGGTAATCGCTCTTGTAACTTCGTTATTAGTTTTGTGTTGTCACGCCCAGTTATAGCAACCAATACCGACATAAATTCTCCTAACAATACACAGTTTATAAGTTAGCACTTTAAAAAGTCACACTACTGCAAAGTAACTGTCACACCCTTTTTTTAATCTTACATGTATGGCGAATAGGCCAAACGGAATATGAGGTTAATATGATAAGTGTTGATAAAGTAATTGCTGCAAACTTACCACAACTAGAGAACTCTCCAAAAGTAAAAGGTTTAGTAAAAAAAGGCCTAGGCTACTTATTACATGAACAAGAGTTTGTTGCTTTTGGTGATGCCTACCCTCACCTACAAGGATTAGAATTTGTTGAACAAGTGCTCGATGAACTCAATTTTGATACGCGCTATAAACCTAAGCAGATAGAACATATTCCTAATGAGGGTAAACTTGTTATCGTTGCTAACCACCCTATTGGTTCATTAGATGCTTTAGCACTGATTAAAGTACTTTCAACTGTAAGACAGGATTTAAAAGTAGTGGCAAACCGCATGTTGATGTCGGTTACTCCAATGCACTCACTTTTACTCCCCGTAGATAACTTATCAGGCATGAGTAAGAAACAAGAGCTTAGTAATATACAAAACCATTTAAAGGATGAAGGCGCATTACTTATATTTCCGGCAGGAGAAGTATCGCGATTAGGGCCAACAGGTATTAAAGACTGCAAATGGAATAGTGGCTTTTTACGTATGGCAAAAAAAGCTAACTGCCCTATTTTACCTATTTATATTAAAGCCAAAAACAGTCCACTTTTTTATGGTACATCAATGATTTATAAACCTTTGGCAAGTTTACTATTAGTGGCCGAAATGTTTAAGCAGCGCCAAAAATCTTTAGAGTTTGAGATTGGCGCCTCTATCCCTCCTGAATCTTACTTAATAGAAAATCTTAAAGATAAAGAAGTTGTAAACCTCATCCGTAAACAGCTTTATAGGCTTACAACAAAAAAAGCTCTGCCGTTAAAAACACAAACACCTATCGCTGTTCCCGAGTGCAGAAAAGAGCTAAAAAGAGCAATTGAGCAATGCCAACTACTTGGTAAAACGCAAGACGGTATGCATATTCATCTATACCAATATGCAGGTAGCTCACCTATTTTTAGAGAGTTAGGGCGTCTGAGAGAAATAGCATTTAGAGCAGTCGGTGAAGGTAGTGGTAAGCGTCGTGATATAGATAAATACGATATGGATTACCAACACCTTGTACTGTGGGACCCAATGCAGCTAGAGCTGGTAGGTGCTTATCGATTAGCCTGTGCACAACAGATAATACAAAAACATGGCCGCGAAGGTTTGTATACTGATAGCTTATTTTCTTATACCGACGCTATGACGCCCTATCTAAAACAAGGAATTGAGCTTGGTAGAAGCTTTGTACAGCCTAAATATTGGGGACGTAAGAGCCTCGACTATTTATGGTATGGCATTGGCGCTTTTATAAAAAGCTATCCACAGTACAGATACTTGTTTGGTGCTGTAAGTGTATCAAATGCTCTACCCGAGCAAGCAAAAGCCATGCTCGTTTATTACTATCAGCATTACTATAAAAGTGGTATTGAATTAGCTACGCCTAATAATGAATTTAAATTAACTGAGCAACAGCTAACCCAGTGCAATACTCTTTTTTGCGGCAATGACGTAAAAGAAGATTTTGTAGAGTTAAAGCATGTGTTAGCTAATATGGGAGCTCAAGTCCCTACTTTATTTAAACAATACACTGAACTTTGTAAACCAGGTGGCGTGCAATTTTTAAGCTTTAGTATTGATCCCGATTTTAATAATTGTATTGATGGATTGGTATTGGTCGATCTTGAAAATGTAAAAGAAAACAAAGCCAAACGTTATTTAGAATAACCAATAATAAGAGAGTGCTTTATATTTATAAAGTACTCGATTTATATTTAATTATTTATAAATATCTGCTCTAGTAAAGTTGTATAAATAGCTTCAATTTTAAGTAAATCACTAATAGATACGTGTTCATTAGCTTGATGAATCGTATTGTTTCGCACACCACATTCAATAACTTGAGTATGGGGACTGGCAAAAAATCGTCCATCCGATGTCCCTCCATTTGTACTTAGTAATGGGTAACTTGAAGTGTTTTTGTAAATAGCCTGCTCAATATGAGTAAGTAAACTCCACCCCGTATTATGGCTTGTATAATAAGGCTCGCATGGGCGTTCCCACTCAATTGTAAAATGCTCAGCAAACTTGTTTAGGGTATTCATTAATTGCGTTTTAACTGCTGCGCTACTGTAACCGTGGCTATAACGTACATTAAATGTAATCTCACAATGACTTGGCACTAAATTATCGACCACATTATTTATGTTAATTCCAGTCACTTGCAGTGTGGTTTTTGAGCTAGTCACATCGAGTAACCAGATCTGATCACTCAAGCTATTTACTATTTTTGCAGCAATATGAGCAGCATTGAGTGTGTTTTGAGGATAAGCTACATGACCTGCCTTACCAGTAACTAAAATCCGAGCTGAAAGCGCACCACGACGGCCATTCTTAACCGTATCGCCAACTTGTGCCACACTTGATGGCTCCCCGACAATACAGCCATCTAATACAACACCTTGCTTGGCAAGCTTATTAACTATTTCTTGAGAACCAAATTCAGCCTCTCCCTCTTCATCTGACGTGATAAGCCAGTAAAGAGTCCCTACTTTAGCGGATTTACTATTAATTAACTTTTTTGTGGCGCTAAGCATGGCGGCAACACCCCCTTTCATATCGGCCGCCCCTCTACCGTATATTGCATCATTTCGCACTCGCCCTTCAAAAGGAGGACTTAACCAACCGCTACTTGTTGCTGGTACTACATCAATGTGCCCTGAGAAAGCAACACATGGGCCTTCTTTGAATTTTATGCAGGCAATTAAATTGGTTACACCATTTATAGTAAATTGCTCGCAACTTAAACCTAAACCCAACAATTTAACTGCAAGCCAATCAATTGCACCCGCTTGGTTAGGGGTTACTGATTCAAAGCGAATTAGTGTTTGTAAGTGCTCTACAACTTCTTTTTGAATATCCGTTGTTTTTGATTTTTTTTCGAATGCTTCTAAAAACATGTTAAACACACTTTATTATTTAATGTGCCTTTATTAAAACGTGAGTTTATGACTAAGCGATGTCAGCCTTAATACATTCATATGACTGTTGATGAAATAAATATGTCAATCTTTTCAAAAGCAGAACGACGCTAAATTTAATCTAAATCAATAAAGCATTCCACAAGGTTAAAATGTTTTTTAAACTTTGATCTAGAACAGGTTTTCATTTTTATTGCTCGGTAATAATAGCGCCAATCAAACAGTAGTTCTTGGAGAACAACATGAAAACTCAAATTAGCATCGCATTATTAACCTCTTTATTAGCACTCTCTCCAGCTGCACACGCTAACTTTAGCGTAAATGTTGGCGCTATTAACGTAAACCCTGATAACAGTAGCTCAGCAATTAATGAAGCACCTACGCTGGGCCTTAAAGGTGATTCAGATACTCAACTAGGTATCACTGTAGATTATGCATTTAACGATCAATGGGTGTTAGAACTAATAGCAGCAACACCTTTTTCACACGATGTAAATGGCGCAGGCGGCTTAGCAGGCAACAAAATTGCAGATATAAAACAGCTTCCTCCTTCTTTAGTTGCGCAATACCACTTTTTAGATACAAGTTATGCGCTAAGACCTTTTATAGGCGTAGGCATAAACTACACTGCATTTTTTGATGAGCAACCTTCTCAAGCACTTAAAGCGACGCTAGGAACAGACGATGTAGAAGTAAAATTAGATGATTCGTTTGGCTTTATGGCTCAGGTAGGTGCTAACTATAAAATTGATGCAAACTGGGGTTTACACGCCATGGTATCAATTATGGATATTGATACCGATGCCACTGTTTATGCTAATGGTGCAAAAGCACTTACATCAACTGTTGAGCTTGACCCCGTTGTTGCTATGTTCGGTGTTAGATACAGCTTTTAAAGCATATATAAAGTAGTACGTAGTTACCCAATTACAATGTGTGTTAAAAGGCCGAAAGGCCTTTTTTTCATTTGTAGAGATTAGGGCAGGTTACTTAACTTTTTCTGCTCTAGCATTTCTTTCCAGTGCATAACTTCACTTGGCAATATAGGTGTTTGGCCATCAAAACCAGCCACTTCAAGCATTTCTTCAATACTTATAATACCTTTTTTACTTTTAAATACACCGCGTACATAAGCAATAGCATGTAAGCCTCGTTCTGAGTGAAACTTTTGCTCAATATAAAAGTATTTATGATCCCATCCAACTAACTTAGTACTTATTGTATATCGCTGCATAGGCTTAATATCACGAATATAAGTAATAGCAGTTGCGTTAACAATCGGAAACCAGCGACGCTTCATTATTTGTTTAAGCAAGCCAACGCGCTCAGTCATCCAAGTTCGAGATAAATCCATCATCGCGAGGTAACGTGAGTTTGTTAAATGTAAATTAATGTCACAATCAGTAGGTAGAGCTTTGTAATCAATATCTACCGTATCAAGTAAATTTTGATATTGCTTGTTACGTTTAATTTTAAAAAACAATAATAAAAGTCGAATATATAAGTTCACAAAAAAGGTCTTACCAGTTAAATTTACTCGAGTGTAGCATAGCCCCTTGCGAAGACGAATATTCTACTTTAATCTTAAATCACTATTACAATAAAAAGATAACTCATGAAGTCAAAACTAAAAATCATTACTGCGCTAACTCTATTAGTGCCTAGTTATAATGCTTTTGCCGATTTTTCATTACCGGGTAAAGGCTCTGTTACTTACCCTACTGGTGTAGTTAAAGAATTTAAATTTGGTTTTGAATGGCAGCAAAAAGCTGAAAAATTCACTATTGGCTCTAAAAGTTACAATATGGAGCAGATCCCTAGCTCTTACTCGGTAGCTATCACGCTTTCAAAAGATGACAGCCAAATATGGGTGCAAGAATTTAATAATGGATTTATTGAAGAGTTTGAATGGCAAATTGGCGAACATAAGATCACTTTAAAAAAGCAGCAATTTAGCGACCCCGTAAAAGGCGATTATGTTATTGAACTTAATGGCCGTAGCTATTTTTTCACTCGTAATAACGCCAGCATTGTAATGAACTTTAACGAAGAAGGTATCGAGACGATTGCAATTGACGGGGTAACAAAAAATATGGGCACTAAAAATTAGTCCCCATATTTTAATTTATTTAGGCCAATTACACTTTTACTGTTTTTCGGTTAATACCGTAATCACGTAACTTATTAGCTACCGCGGTGTGACTTAGGCCCAATCGCTTAGCTAACTGACGTGAGCTTGGATAAGCTGGGTAGAGTTTGCGAAGTAAAGTCGCTTCAAAACGTTTAACAGCTTGATCTAGTGAGCCTTCAAAATCAGACTCTAAATACCCTAAATCATGGGTAAAAGTTGGTAACTGTAAATGCTCTACGCGAAGCTCGCTATCATCTAGTAACGACACTGCGCGGTAAATTGCATTTTCCAGCTGACGAACATTTCCTGGCCACGGATACTCTTGTAAAAAGCTCAAACACTCTTGTGATAAAACAGGAATTGCATGACCATTTTGTTGCGCATATTTTTGAATAAAATGCTCTGCAAGTGGTCCTACATCTGCTTTTCTATCTCTTAGTGGTGCTATTTCTAAAGTAAGCACGTTTATACGGTAATATAAGTCTTCTCTAAAAACCCCTTCTTGTACCATTGCAGGTAAGTCTTTTTGAGTAGCGGCAACAATACGTACATTTACTTTAACTTCGTTCTCATCGCCTACTTTTCTAAACGTACCATCTTGTAAAAAACGCAGTAACTTAGTTTGTAGTTGAGTCGACATTTCGCCAACTTCATCTAAAAATACAGTTCCACCATCGGCTTGCTCTAATACACCGCGCTTTGGCGCTGCATTTTCTTCGTACCCGGCATAACCAAATAACTCAGACTCAGCAACATCATCAGGAAGTGAAGCACACGACAATGCAATAAAAGGTTTAACAGAACGATTAGATGCGTAATGGCACGCTCTAGCTAATAACTCTTTACCTGTACCTGTTTCACCAGTAATCAAAATAGGGGCTTCTAGTTGCGCCATTTTGCGTGCTTCGCGTACAACTCGGCGCATTGCCGTACTAAAGTTATGGATAGTAGCAAAGCTTTCTTGCCCGTAACGTCTAAATGCACTGACTTGCTGCCCTAACCGACTTTGCGATTTAATGTTAATAACCGCACCAGCAAGCACATCACCTTCACTACCTTGAGGCACTGCAATTGGCAAAATGTCTGCAATAAAATCCTCACCAGCAACTTCAACGCGAGTAGTTTGTCCGAGTACTTCTTTACCTTCTAACCAGCGTGTAAAGTTAAAGCCTTTAAGCAGGTTATTAATATTTGCACCAATCACGTCTTTTTCAATTAGCTGTAAGTCTTTACATGCTGCATCGTTACATAAACGCACCCAGCCTTTAGCATCAATAGAGATAACCCCATCAGGCAATGCACGTAGTAAAGTATTTAATTCGTTGTGTTCACGCTCAGATGGTAAAAATGCAGTGGTACGCACATCATGTACACCGTCGATTAAACGTATCGATGGCATAATTTTTTGGAATTGTTCAAATTCAATTTCGGGAAAACTAACGTACATACGACAATTTACAGAATCGACTTCAATTCCTTTCAAATCAACGCTGTAGTTAACTAATATATTAAGGATTTCTTGAGCAATACCAATTCGATCAGCACAGTGAATATCTAGACGCATACATCCTCAAAGAAGGAAAAACTATATTAGCCGAATAATACGCTAAGTCGCTTTGAGAAGGTAGTTTATTGTAAACATTTTTGGACAAAATAGCTTTTAGAGCCAAAGGGTGGGATGTAATTAAACGAAGAAAAACAGCACTGATATTTATATTTAACTATACCAGTGCTGTTTATTAAATCTTATTATGAGACTACTTACCTTGTGGGTAAGCTGACCAATCACCACCATCTAATTGTATGAATGGTCTTTGGTTAACATACATCATTATTGTGCCTTCATTTTCAGCAACTTTAGGTGCTTTAGGTAGGTTTTCAAGTAAATTAGCAACACTATTATTCCCACCAAACACATCAGTTTGCAGCGTCTTACTTACCAGCTCTGAAAGCGCAAAGTAACTTGTTGAATCATCAACCACAATTTGCGAGTAGTTTTGTACGTCTGGGCCTATAAATTTAATCGCTACAGGTACAGACACAATTGCAGGACTAGGGATTTCACGTAATCCTGCAAATTGTACTTTATCACCTTTTAAGTTAGCGCCGTGTTCAGGCACTATCATTAACATAACGTTGCGACCACGCTTTTCTAATTTTTTTACAAATTGGTTAATATCAGCAAATAAGTTTTTATGTCTGATTGGGTATGTCTCTTTACTATTCACCCTTGGTTGATTCTCTAGCTGATTACCGTCATGTAAACTTGTGGTGTTATAGTACATCGCACACGGCTTACAATCATCAGCTTGCTCTAACCAACCATCCAGCACAGCTTCATCTGAGTAAATAGGGCTATTATCAAAACCTCGAAGCGCCACTGGCATTGAATCGATATTAAATGGCGTGCTATCTAGGCCACCGTACTTATTTATTAAACCTTTAAACTCATCAAAATGTCCGTCGTGATTCATCACAACATTATTTTGATAACCTAGTTTTTCTAGGTTTTTAAACAAGTGACATTGTTCAGGTGCCTCTTTAAATAATGCCGTTTGACTAGTTTGGCCACAACTAGCGCGCAGTAGCCTTACCGCAGCTGGTCCGCTGTATGATGTAGCCGAGTTAAAGTCTGAAAACACCACATCAAAGTCTTTATACATATCAGTAACACTTACACCAATAGCATTTAAATCAGCAACAGCCATTGAGCATATGTTCAAAATAATTACATCAAACAGTTCACCATTTACCTGGCTTGGAAAGTGACTCATTAATAAGCTTTGTTGTTGATAAAAATCAGCTAATTTTTGATCAGGAGATTGTGCTGCCTGAGTGATCACTTGTGTTTGAGGATTACTTTGACTCTGTGTAACCGGCTCAGGGTTAGCCACATTATTAACGAATTGTGATTGAGAGTTACCCCCTTGCCATCCTACAACTAACAGCCCAACGATAGTGACTGTTGTAAAGCGTATCCATTGCGATGTATACCAAAAACACACACTAATTACGAACAAAGCCAATAACATATCAATGTTAATAACACGGGTTAATAACTCAATAAAGTAACCAAAACTAAAATCTTGAACGTTACCCGCTTGTTTAGTCAACCTGTTTATTGGTGGCAACCATGAGTCTTGGTAAAGTAATACCACAGCAAACACAGCACCTACTATATGTTTTGCCTTCTCTATTAATGGCGGTTTAAATTTAATCGCAAGCAACGCAGCAAAAGCCGCATTAGTTAATACGTTAAAATCAATTGCACCATAATAAAACAGAGCAAACTTAACTAAAAAATAAAGGTTCCAAACCCCTAAACCTGATAATTTCACTTCTTATCCTTTTTTACTGTATTTGGTGTATAAGGCTCTAGTACTTCATGTTTAAAAGTAAGCTTATAATAATATTTTGTTATTTGAGATAAAATGTATTTGCCTAGCATACAAAGCACCGCGCCAAGCACCATTGCAAGGAACACGGTAATTAAAAGCTGATTCATACTCATAAGTTATCTCTTAATTTCATTATAAAAGGCTTAGCATCTGGGCGGCTTTTGCTAGAAAATTCAGGTGTGTTAATATTTTCAGTAACGCTGTTTGCTATATCAGGTGCAAATTTATAGCTATCATTCTCGGCAAGTTTTTGCGAGAAATCTACAACACTCTTACCTTTATAAAAACGCCTTAATTGTTTACATTCTTGTTGAATGTAAAAGTGATCAGAAATTACATTTTGCTGTACAAAAAAATCGCTTGTTTTTAATTTAAACAAATGCTTAATCGCATTATCAACGTCATTTTCTCTACAAGCATGCAAATATAAATAAACTGTATTATCTGCAATACTAAATACATCACCTTCGCGTTTAATATGAAATAAATGCAAAGGGTGTATTGGGTCGATTCGTGGCAGTAATTCAAGCTTTACTAGCACACCGCTCACACCTAAATTAACGGCTGAGTCACTATGAATTTCTACTTGTTTCGTAAACTCAATGAAAGGTAAATATCCTTTCGAAAAGGTATTTTCAGTGTATTTTAAAACATCCTCAACTGAGGAAGGTAAAGGCCTTGAAAACTTAAAACCTTGAATAGATTGCACTTGTGAAAGCAAACGCGAAGGCTCTGAAAAGCTATACAAAATTAGATTTACACCCAAGGTTAAAAATAAGCACTCATCTTGATGGCGAATAACACCATCAACATTTTGAATAACAAGCTTTAACCATCGTCCGCAGTTTTTTCTAAGTTCAAAACACTGCTTACCCAATAGCGCCAAATCGGTGTAACGCGTAACTGCAAAAATTAAGGTGGCTGCTTCTACTTTTGGGCCTTTGTTAAATAAATCATTATTATCTTTTACACTATTATAATGCATCGGTAACTTAGTACCTTCGGGCACAGCACTTTGCACAAGCCAAACATCGTCTTCATCGGCAAAGTCTGAGTGTTTAAGTGCTTTACTTTCGCTTACTGTTCCAGTTTGGACAACAAACTGATTACCACTTAATAATAATTGGTAATGTTCACCAGCAATAACCCCCCTGCTGTGACGCCAATAATCATATTCAAGTACTCGAACCGCAGAGTCGTTATCAACAAATACCAGCCCATCAAATACATTGTTTAATCGTCTAAATAAAAAGCGATAATTAGCAATATCAGGCCCAGATATTAAAAATAATAATGTTGCCCCCGTACGACGAACAAAATCGTTGTACCCCTTCATCATCAGTTCTAAGCTTTTTTCACCAGCACTGTTTAGCAGTCTCGTATTAAAGTGAACAAAAACAAGCGCTTCGTTTAGGCGTTTATAAGCACTTATCTCTTTTATAATACCTGAATTAATTCGCTCAATTGAATAGTGCAGTGTTTCTGGAGTCAACGAAAAGGGATGTACTCGATTATGCTCATAAGCATAATTTAATGGCGCAGAAAAAGAAGAATCAAAAAATGACTCAACCTCTTGAGAAACTATAAATATATCATTAATTAAACTTGGATTAATTGCATGTAAAGCAAGCTCGATCACTAAATTATCTAAAGGGGCTAAAACAGCATAACTTGAAGCCAATTTTAACTCTTTTGCAACAGGCTCTAATCCCGTTATGTTAAAGTTATGCACTTGAAATGCCCTATTAAAAATACTTTTTTACTAGTTTTAACCGTTATTCTATATATAATAGCTAAATATTGTCTACTTTTAATCAAAATAATTAACGTAACTACAAAGGTGAAGATGAATAACTTAAGCTCTAAAAACTCACAAACGTTAACATCAAGTGACGTAGAAAACCTTGTACTGCGTTTTGGTGGAAAGAGCGATGACTACATAGAAATTGTAAACAAACAGCAAAATAAAAATACAATTAATAAATATGCATTACTTAAAGAAATAAATAACGAACTAAACATTCAAACTCGTTCAATTAACGATAGGTAAAACATCCGTTGCAAAGAGTTTTCATTAAAGGTATCAAAGGCGGCTTAGGTAGCACTTCTGTAGTTGCTAACCTTGCGTGCGTACTAAAAAGATCTGACGTTGATGTTATTGCTATCGATTTAGATACTAAAAGTGACTTAGGTTTGCATTTTGGTTTACCGTGGAAATACACCAAAGGCTGGAGTAATGAAGCCTGCATTGAAGATGCACTTGCGCATTTTCATCAAGATAACGATGGTGTTATATTTTTACCGTTTGGTGACAACGATGACACTAGCATCAATGACATCACTACCATGGTCGATAAATGCAAAAATCTAAATTACAGCGACCAAGCCTGGGTACTTTTTGACTGTCCTTCGCATATCAACCTTCCTTACTATCCGTTAGAGAAAAACGATATTGTAATTGAATTGGTTAATTGCGACGCTATTTGTCACAGCTTAATTTATAGACGCCTACAAACACTCAAGAATTCAGATAACAATTGGAAGCATTACTTTTTAGTTAACCGCTATAATTCTGCATCAACGCTAGAATTTGACTTGTTTTCCCTATGGCAATCAACACTTCCTCTTATAGCTCCCTTTTTTATCAACAGTGACGAAGTTATCAAAGAGTCAACCGCCTATAGAAATGTAGCACTCAATTGCGCGCCATATAGTATCGCAAACGATGACTTTGAAACGCTAGCTGGTTGGCTAGTTAGTAAAGCGGCCTTATAAAATGAGTATTACACTATTTTATCAGCGCCCCATTCACAGCACTTTATACTTGCTGCTGAGCATTTTATTTACTGATAAGTTAGTTCGGTACATTTTATTCAAGTTTCATAGCTACTTTAATCAACACAAAGTAAATGTAATTGAAGCTTTTTTAATGCCATTTATTACACTTTTAAGCTCACTATTTATAAACATTAAGCAGCATAAAATCAGCTTTGAGTTTACCCTTTATGACTACTACCCTCATTTAAGGCTACCTTACCGAACCTATATTTACTCAAATATATTACGCTTTGTTATACAAAGTATTTTTTTAGTATTTTTTAAAAACCAACTTAAACCGAGCTCAGTAAAAGAAGATGCCATTAATTATTTTTACGGTGGCGTTAGCTTTCTTTTAAGGCAATTACGTTGGTTTGATTTAAAGTTAGGTAAATTATTAAAGCGCCTACTATCAAAAAATAAAAAAGGTCCTAAAAAAAGTGCTACTAAGGCAATAGCTGATGCGCGTGTATGGCAAAATAAATTAGTTAAGTATGTCATTCTCGCGTTTATTTTATTTTTATTAGCAATATTCATTACAATTCCTTTTAGCTTAGAAGCTCAAGCCATTTTTATAAGCTTTATTTTGTTAGTTGCGTATGCACTTAAGCGGGTAAAAGGCCAAATGGCAACCATTGTTATGATCACCCTGTCAGTAACTACGTCTTCTCGTTACTTATGGTGGCGTTATACTGAGACTTTAAATTGGGATGATCCGCTTGCACTTGCACTAGGTGGCGGCTTACTACTTGCTGAAACTTATGCCTGGCTTGTACTTATTTTAGGGTTTTTCCAAACAATTAATCCACTTGAGCGAAAACCAATACCTTTACCAAAAAATACTGACTTATGGCCAACGGTTGATGTATATATTCCAACTTATAACGAGCCATTAAGCGTTGTAAGACCCACTACTCTCGCTGCTTTAAGTATCGATTGGCCTGCAGACAAGTTAAATGTTTATATATTAGATGATGGTAAGCGCTCAGAGTTTAAGGAATTTGCAGAGGAAATTGGAGTCGGCTATTTAGCTCGTTCGGATAACAATCATGCTAAAGCCGGTAATATGAATAGCGCTATGCGCTATACTGATGGCGAATATATTGCAATTTTTGATTGTGACCACGTTCCTGCTCGCTCGTTCTTACAAATGACAATGGGACAGTTTTTAAAAGACAGTAAAGTGTGTTTGGTCCAAACACCGCACCACTTTTTCTCAGCAGACCCATTTGAGCGAAATCTTAATAATCACAGTCAAATCCCTAACGAAAACATGTTGTTTTATGGACTAATTCAAGACGGTAACGACATGTGGGATGCAACCTTCTTTTGTGGTTCTTGCGCCGTATTAAAACGAGCAGCACTTGATGATATTGGCGGCTTTGCGTTTGAAACAGTAACTGAGGATGCTCACACGGCTCTTCGTATGCAGCGAGCTGGTTATAAAACTGCTTATATAAACATTCCACAAGCCGCAGGTCTTGCCACCGACAGTCTATCAGCGCATATAGGTCAACGAATTCGCTGGGCGCGTGGTATGGCGCAAATATTTAGACTTGATAATCCGTTAATGGGTAAAGGCTTAAGCTTTCCTCAACGGTTATGTTATATAAATGCAATGCTGCATTTCCTTTCTGGTATTCCCCGCATTGTATTTTTAACAGCCCCTTTAGCGTTGATATATTTTAACGCGTACATAATTTATGCCCCTTTTATCGCTATTTTTATCTATGTGGTGCCAACGTTAATTCAGATAAAAGCAACTAACTCACGCATTCAAGGTAAATACCGTTACTCCTTCTGGGGGGAAGTGTATGAGTCAGTACTTGCTTGGTACATATTAAAACCAACTACCGTTGCTTTATTTAATCCTAATAAAGGTAAATTTAACGTAACCGAAAAAGGCGGTTTAAATGATGAAGAGCATTACGACTGGGGGATTTCAAAACCGTATTTAATTCTCTTACTTATTAACTTACTTGGAATAATAGTGGGTGTATTACGTCTGTTTTTAGGTGATTCAAGCCAGATTGGCGTACTTATAATAAGTATGGGTTGGGCTTTTTATAATATTATTATTTTGGGTGCTGCGGTTGCGGTTGCTGCTGAGGCTCGCCAAGTGAGGCACTCGCATCGTATAAAGGCAAACTTTCCTGCCGGCGTTCGTTTAGCAAATGGTCATACTTTAAAAGTAAAAATAACGGATTATTCAGATAACGGTGTAGGCATAGAGACTGAACACGCACATTTATGCCGCGTTAACGATAAAATTGAATTACTAATGAGTCGCGGTAACAAGCAATTTTCGTTTACAACTTATGTATGTAATACCCGTAAAAAACAAATTGGCCTTACACTTAAAGATTTATCTCTCGAAAAGCAAAGAGCTTTTATACAATGTACTTTCTCCAGAGCAGATGCTTGGTTAGATTGGCAAAATAACTTTAGACATGACCGTCCATCGTATAGCTTCAAAGAAGTGCAAAAAACCAGTTTACGGGGCTTTAGTAATTTATTATTTCATGCCCCAAGAGCGTTACAACCTATAATTAAGTTTATGACTAATACTGTCATTTACATCAATTCATTTACTCCAAAAAAACCGATAGTGCATAATAATTATGATTAAAAAGTTACTTAATACATTTCTAACATTGTTACTTATTAGTAGCGCATATCAAGTACTCGCTATCGAGCCTATGCACGACAAAACTATGTTTGTAAATGGCTACCCTGAGAGCGCTCAGGTTTCTAGTTTACGTCTTAGCTTTGAAAAGTTAGGGTTCAACGACTATAAACTCGACGGCGTGAATAATAATTCTCGAGTCGATTTCACAAATAGAATTGATAAATTAAGCACTAATCTAAAGCTTAACTTTTCGTACACCAACTCACCTTCATTGCTGGCTAATGTATCGCATTTAAAAGTTTATTTTAACGATAACTTAGTTACTGTTTTACCTATTAATGAGCAATTAAGTATTGTAAAAAATACGGTAAGTCATAGCCTAGACCTAAATGCTAAATACATTCAAGACTACAACCAAATTCGCTTTGAACTAGTTGGCTACTACGACTTACGATGCCAAGATTACTTTAGCCGCTCAATTTGGACTGAAATAAACAAATCAAGCCACATCACGCTTGATCAAAAACAGTTAGCAATTGATAGCCGCCTTGAATATTTACCAGAACCATTTTTTGATGCTAAAGATTACAACAAATTAAACTTACCTTTTGTATTTGCAAGCACACCTAATACACAAGCAATAGAAGCTGCAGCCACTTTATCTAGTTGGTTTGGCGCACAAGCTGACTGGCGTGGCGCTAACTTTCCAGTCGTTTTAAATAAAGCACCAGAGCAGCACAGTGTGGTGTTTATTACTAATGACTCAAAACCTGATTTTTTAAAAGATTACCCAGATGTTGAAAAGCCAACCGTCGAGCTAATTTCTAGCCCTATTCACAGATACAATAAAATGCTGTTAATTTTGGGGCGTGACGAAAAAGACTTAAAAACAGCGGTCACTGGTCTTGTATTTGGTCATAAAATTATGACTGGCCGAAGTGCAAGCATCGAGGCTATTAACAAACTCCCACTGCGTAAAGCTTATGATGCGCCGAGATGGCTAAGAAACGATCGTCCCGTGCACTTTGACGAGCTTATTGACTACCCAACTCAGTTACAAGCTGAGGGTCTTAACAACGGCCCTATAAAATTAAATGTTCGTTTTGCACCTGATTTATTTACTTGGCGTGAAAAAGGTATTCCTATTACTTTGCAATACCGTAATACGCCAGAGAGCGAAACCTTAAATTCACGTTTAAACATGCTAATAAACCAAGAATTTATAAGTGGTTTTTTACTTGATAAAAAAGACACATCGTTAACTACCGCTAAAACGTTGCTGCCTTTAATTGCTAATACAGACACAACGCAAAGCGCTGAAGACTTTTCATTAGACGGTATTAATCTTGCCAGCCGAAATGAGTTAAATTTTGACTTTAGATTTGCAGTACTTAAAAAAGGCGAATGTGCCGTTGCTCCACCTGGTGGCGAGTACGGGGTAATTGATGGAAACTCTAACATTGATGTAAGTGGGTTTGATCATTACATGGCTTTACCTGATTTAAATGTATTTGCAAACAGCGGATTCCCATTTACAAAATACGCAGACTTACAACAAACTTTAGTATTGATAGATGAAGTTCCATCACCTAAAGCACTATCTGTATTGTTTAATTTAACAGGCCACTTTGGTGCTATTACAGGCTACCCAGCTCATAGAATAAGCGTTGCTCATTTAAATCAAGATGCCAACTTAGATGATAAAGACATCTTAGTAATCGCAAAACCTAATAGCATTGCTAATAACTTAGATGAAGATGCGCAAACCAATATCCTGCTTGATAATAATCAGCGCGCTATAAAACAAGCCATATACAATGGTGCTTACGATGAGCAGACAACAGATAAAGTCCAAGTAAGTATAAAAAGTAGTGGTGATATGGCCGTTATTACTGGCTTTCAATCACCGTTTGATTCAGAGCGTTCAATTGTATCGCTTAGTGCAACATCACAAAAAGCCTTTACTCTACTTGATGATGCGTTAATGAGTTCAGAAGCTCTTGCGCAAATTAAAGGCAGTGCTGCGGTCATAAATTCTCAAGGCATTAAAACAATTAAAACTGATGAGCAATATTTTGTTGGTCACATTCCTGTGCATACCCTAATTTGGTTCCATTTATCGGATCACCCATTTGTACTGGCACTATTGTCTATTTTAACACTACTGTTGATCTCATTTATAATATGGCGATTACTGCAAGCATTAACATACAAGCGATTAGCTGAAGGAGATAAGTAATGAAGTCACTCATTAATGTATTTTTTACCGTGATTGCATTATTTACCTTTAATGCCAATGCACAAATAGAGCAATGCCAACCATGGGATGCATGGCAAACGTTTAAAAGTAACTTTATAAGCCAAGATGGTCGCGTTATTGATTTGGGGAGTGAGCAAAAAGTCACAACCTCTGAAGGCCAATCTTATGCCTTATTTTTTGCTGTTGTAGCAAATGACAAAGCAATGTTTGACTTAGTGCTTGATTGGACGCAAGAACATTTATCAGAAGGTGATTTAAGCACTCGTTTACCGGCATGGCAATGGGGTGTTAACAATCAAAATGTTGGCGGAATTTTAGATTCAAATCCAGCGTCTGATTCTGACTTATGGATAGCATACAGTTTATCGCAAGCTGCTATTCTTTGGGATGACCGCCGCTACAGCATATTAGCAGCCGTACTTGCACAGCGGATAATGCGTGAAGAAACCGCCTATATTTCGGGCTTAGGTTTATCATTACTACCCGCCCCTACTGGTTTTGAATTTGATAATGAGCGTTTTAAGTTAAACCCAAGCTACTCACCGTTATTTATTTATCAGCAGTTTAAAAAGCTTTATCCACACTCGCCTTGGCATCAACTGCACGAAGGCTCAGCAAAGTTGATTTTAGATACAGCAAAGCAAGGTGTTAGCCCTGACTGGGTAATGTTTGATGCAAATAACGGCTTTTATTACGATAAAAAAACGAGCGACTTGGGCAGTTACAACGCTATTAGAGTGTATTTATGGGCAAGTATGATGGCAGACAACGCACCTTATAAAAAAGAGCTATTAGCGCAATTTAACCCTTTTATAGAAACAATTAATAAACGTGGTTACGTGCCTTTAAATACTTTTGCTAAATCAGGAAAATCTGAAAAAAGAGGCCCTCTAGGCTTTAACTCAGCTCTATTACCTTTACTAGCGACTAATAACGATAATTCTACAGTAATGGCGATTCAGCAAAAACTAATGATTGATAAATCATTTACCCAGACTCGTTATTACGACAGCGTACTTAACTTGTTTGGTACAAGTGCTTTAAATAAGCGTTTTTCAATTACAGCAGATGGGACGCTACAACCGGTATGGAGCACTGAATGCCGTTAAGGTTTGCCCTCGCTTGCACATTAGCGCTTAGCTCTGGATTAAGCGCTAACACAGTCAATGATATTGATACGCAATCTGTTGATTGGTTACTAAGCCAAATAGGTATTGGTGAAGCACAGCAAAATAAAAAACTAGTTGAAGATAGCTTGCGAAAGCTAGTCGCTATTGCCCCTGCCCGCATAGAAACACAGTGCGCAGTAGCGCGTTATGATTTTGCCAATGGCGAATCAGCGAAAGCCAACCAATTACTAAGTAAAATAGATAATGGGCTTACCAAACAAGCTCCGTGCGTTGAAAAGCTAAAAGTCCTTTCGCGTACTGAAGGAAAAGACAAATCTTCAATTCAGCAAGCTAAATTATTGGCTCGCGCGGGTCGTTATGAACAAGCTCGCGAAATCTATAATAATATTTTTAAAAACGTCTACCCTACATTAGATTACGAGCTTGAGCATTTAAGCTGGTATGGACAAGATAGCTCCCAATGGGAAAGTGTTAAAAGAGGCTATAATAAATTAGCTCAAAGCTACCCAAGTATTGCGCAGATAGAAATTGCTTATGCCCGTCACCTACTTAGGCGTAATCTTACAGATAAAAAAGCGATTGATATTTTAAGTAAATATGGCGCAGGCCCTACTTTTATTAATGAAGTAGAATATATTTGGCTTAGTGCTTTGCTAGAAATGCCCTTAACGGATGATACAGTTAAGCAGTATCAGCGCTATTTCACTCTTTATCCCTTTAGTAGTAAAGGTGAATTACAATACCAAGATTTTCTAAAAGATTATAAAAAACGTCAAACACTTCTTGCCGACCCCGCCTATCAGCTTTGGGTTAGGGGCGATAGATTACTTGAGAAAAATAAACTTGCTGCCGCAGAGCCTTTACTTTTAAAAGCTTTAAGAGGCCGACCGCAAGACGGCGCTATAATGCGAAGCCTTGGCACACTCTATTTACGCCTTGGTGAAAACCAAAAGTCGTATCAATATTTTACTCGTGCACAAAAGTACACAACTGAGTTCGCTGAACGTGAAACACTACAAGAATTAGCAAAAACAGCTAAGCTTTGGCTTTATATACGCGAAGCTAAAAATGCCATTAATAATAAAGAATTTAAAACGGCTAAGCTTAAGCTTGATTTAGCAGCCACCTTAGAACAAGAAACTAATACAGTAATATATAACAAAGGTTTATTACAATTTGCTCAAGGGCAATATTCACAGGCTGCACTTACATATCAAATTGTTTTAAGAAGTGATCCACTTAATAGCAGCGCTTTAATAGGTCTACTTGAAATAGCTGAATTAGAGCAGAATGAAAAAGCCCTAACCTCTTTTTACAACAGCTTATCGTTTAATCAAAAGAAACTAATTAAAGAATCTTATTCTGTATCTTTAAGTAGTCAGTACCGCGCAAAGGCAAATACGTTTGCACAGTCGGGAGATTTAGAGCAAGCCGAAAAAGTATTAAAAGACGCTATTGAAATAGCGCCAGAACAGCCTTGGTTATACTACGATTTAGCCTTTATATACCAACAAAAGGGGCTGACAGAAGAGGCCCGCGCTTTATTTAATAATGTGCTGTGGCAATTTCCGTTAAACCCTCAGATTCGTTACAGCCACGCGCTTTTTTTACGCTCCCTTGATGACTATCAAGGTGCTATTAAAACCTTGCAGTACATTCCATTTAAATCCAGAGATAAAGACATTATTGCGCTTGAACAGCAGCTGCAACTTAATGAGTCTTTAACACAAAGTGAGCGCCACCTTGATGCTAAAAACAAAGCCACTGCAATCTATCATTTAAGCAACCTAGAGGCACAAAATTTAACACCCGCTATGCAGGCAGAGTTATCGCGAAGCTGGTATCGAATTAATGAAAAAAAACACGCTATAAAACTTATAAACAAAGCACTGGAAGCTGAGCCTTCTCTTTCTGCTTATTGGCAAACACTTTATGGTGAGTGGCTTTTAGAGCAAGGTGATGAAAATAAAACGAAGCAATGGTTTGAAAAGTACGTATTACCAGAGAGCGCAACTGAAAACGAAACAACTCAATATGTACAGCTACAAAATAGCTATATTACTCAGTATTACAATGGTAGTGATTTAATCGCGAAGCTTAACCAGCTGGATCAAAAATATAAAAATACTCCAGCAACAACTACTGCCCTTATTAATGCAAATTTAGCACTTGAACAGCGCGAAGCGGCCGTTATTTTGTATCAGCAAAAAGTACAAAATAAACAAACCATAGAGCCTCAAGCACTACTCGCTATTGCTAATGCATACATAGAACTTGGGGACGACTTTCAAGCAAAAGAAGTTACGCAAAAAGCGATTACGCAAACCACATCGCAAGAAGGTTATTTGCAACGCCAAATCATGTCATCTCTCAATGAGTTTAATTACTCAGGGGATGCACTTTACTTAGCTAAGCAACTTGTTGAAAAGTCACCCAACGATCAAGAACTACGTTATTTAGGCGCTCAAGTAGCCAGCAAATTCAACGAAACCGAACAAGCACAATCTTGGTACGCGCAAACCCTATTTCCTAATCGTACATTAAATGAAAAAGAGCTTTACGGAGCGCTTTCAAAAATAGATGAAAACGATGAATGGTATGTAAACGGTGCTAAAAGAGAGCTAATAAACGAGCAAAACAAAAACCAAGCATACATTGCTATTGGTGTTAACTTTAGTGGGCAAACAAGCACCGAAAGCGAAGCAACACTTGGTGCGGGTTTAGTCCCGATTGAAGCTTACTTTCCGCTTTGGCAAGGCCAAGGGTTTATTAAAGTAGACCCGACTACTATCAGCGCACAAACAACGCGCTTTGATGAGCAATTTGCTGGCAGCCGCTATGGACAAGGTGCTTTATGTATTTTTACTTGTTCAATCGATGAAGTAACACCACAGGAAAGTGGTGTAGATGTAGGTATTGGTTGGCAGAACGGAAACTGGCGTGTAGATGTAGGTACAACTCCACTTGGCTTTTTAATTGAAGATATTGTATGGGGTGTAAATTACGCAGACAGTTTTGGTGATTTTGGATACAGCCTAGAACTTGAAAAACGCCCAGTTACAAGCTCGGTACTTTCTTATGCAGGTCTTAAAGATGTAAAAACAGGTGAAGTTTGGGGTGGTGTACGCTCTACAGGCCTAACGGCTAATGTATCACACGACTTAGGCGGAAAATGGGGTTTTTGGTCAAGCGCCGACTTTACCCTATATAAAGGCCAAAATGTAAAAGACAACCAACGCTATCGTATGATGGGTGGTACTTATTACCGTGTAATTAGCAATCAAGAGCGTGAATTTACCGCAGGCGCTAGCTTATTACATTGGGCATACAAGTATAATTTAAGTGAAGAAACATGGGGTCATGGTGGTTATTACAGCCCACAAAACTATGTAGGTTTATCTGTGCCACTCACTTATGACGCGCGTTGGGGCGATGATTTTGTTTATCGATTAAAAACCGGTGTTTCGTACTCGCAAACAAAAACTCAATCTATTGATTTCTTCCCCAACAACACTAATCTGCAATTAGACGCATACGCTATAGAATCAATAACAGGTGTTGATCCTGTATATGAAGGTGAAACAAGTTCTGGTGTTTCATATAATCTTGAAGGTAGTTTTGAGTATAGAATAACGCCGAATTGGTTCTTTGGTGGCTACTTAGCCATCGATCGTTCTGACTTTTACGAACCAAATTTTGGTCAGCTTTATATACGTTACTACTTTAATCCTGTGTACGGAACACTTGAGTTTCCAGGCACCCCTATTGTTCCTTATGCTGAGTTTTAACTTGGCATAAGGTGATACACCGCGAACACTTCCCCTAGCACTAAGGTATATGTATACTTGAGCGCAATTGTAACTAGGATAAGGGTGTGTCTCTTACCTTGTGGTGTTACTGCCGTATAGCAAATCATTATCTTAGCTACAAATAATATACTGATGGTCGAGCATTTTAGTGGTTACAAATTCTAAAATAGCTAAAGCAAAAAATTATAAGGCCATTACAACAATTCTTAAAGTTAGGAAGTAAATATGAGTTCAGCTCCAGATAGTGGTTGGTGTGGCCACCCTAAAGGACTTTCGACATTGTTCTTCACTGAAATGTGGGAACGAATGAGTTATTACGGTATGCGAGCTATGCTCGTATTATTCATGACAGCAAGCTTACAAGAAGAAGGCCTTGCCTTTACTGTTGCATCAGCTGCTGCAATTTATGGTTTGTATACGGGCGCAGTATACTTTTTAGGCTTACCTGGTGGTTGGCTAGCTGATAGATTGTTTGGCGGTCAAAAAGCAGTATGGTATGGCGGCATAATTATTATGATTGGCCATATTATTTTGGCTATTCCACATGATTATTCTTTCTTCATTGGCTTAATATTTGTAGCAACAGGTACTGGTTTGCTAAAACCAAATATCAGTGCAATGGTCGGCCAACTATACAGTGATACAGATGAGCGTCGTGATGGCGGTTACGCTCTTTATTACATGGGTATTAACATGGGTTCTTTAATAGGTTACTACGTATGTGGTTACTTTATGGAGAACGTAGGCTGGCACTGGGCATTTGGTGCAGCAGCTGTCGGTATGGCCATTGGTTTAGTTCAGTACAAACTCACACTTAATAACTTACCAGAGCACAGCGCTTTACCTGCTAATCCACTTGGTCCTAAAGGTACTTCACGTGCATGGATTGGTATTGCTGCATTTGTAATTGCTGCTGCTGCAGTTACTACGGCTGCAATGACCGGCGCAATTGTAATCAATCCAACAGTGGTTGCAGGTTACACAGCGATTGTATTTACTATTATCTTTTTTGTTTATTTTGGTGTTATTTACTTTACAGGTAAATTAACCGATGCCGAAAAACAAAGAATGTGGGCACTATTTTTAGTCTGTATTGCTTCTGCATGTTTTTGGTCTGGCTTTGAACAAGCCGGTTCGTCATTAAACCTATTTGCCCGTGATTACACCGACCGATTTATTGGTACGTTTGAAATCCCTACAACGTGGTTTCAATCATTAAACTCAC
Source organism: Pseudoalteromonas sp. SWYJZ12 (assembly GCF_015864395.1). Classification (NCBI taxonomy): domain Bacteria; kingdom Pseudomonadati; phylum Pseudomonadota; class Gammaproteobacteria; order Alteromonadales; family Pseudoalteromonadaceae; genus Pseudoalteromonas; species Pseudoalteromonas sp. SWYJZ12. The sequence continues at coordinate 17,232 of NZ_JADYXH010000023.1, read as the reverse complement.
TGTTTATTATTGCTTTATCGCCATTTTTTGCAGCACTTTGGATTAACTTATCTAAAAGCTTAGTGTCACCTAGCTACAGCGTTAAATGTGCAATTGGCTTAATTATCATGGCATCTGGCTTTTTAGTTATGTTTATGGCGGCTCATTACGCAGCTGAAGGTTTAAAAGTAGCGCCTTACTGGCTTGTTACTACGTACTTTTTACATACAGTGGGTGAGCTTTGTTTAAGCCCTGTAGCGTTAAGTGCTGTAAGTAAGTTATCGCCTAAACGTTACACTGGTCAAATGATGGGTGTATTTGTATTAACTTACTCAATCGGTAATATTATTGCAGGTTTACTTGCTGGTAATTTCGATCCGAACAATGTTGATGAAATTCCTAACTTATACTTACAAATTGCATTATTTAGCATTGGTGTTGGTGTTGTTTTAGTACTAATGACTTTTAAAGCTAAAGTATGGGAAAAACAAGGGTTAGAAGAGAAAGCCTCTTAATTGTTATCTATTTTAAATATAACAACATAACCGATACATTCCTCCATAGCGTCTATGGGGGAATTTTTTTATTCAACTTTGCCCCACTCTCGTTAACTGGTATTATGTCCTGATTGATTATTGAATAGACTCAGGGACAGCAGTATATGCATTCATTAACATTATTACGTGCCACTCTAATAGCATTTCTCCTTATTTTTTTATCTGCCTGTGGTGGAGCCGAAGATCAAGTTACAGTAAATCCAAATGATCCTGTAGAGCCTGAGCCTAGTGGCTTAATTATTACCAATGCTAATGGCTTACAAACGTCATTAGATGAAGGTAACTTTACTATCAATGCCCCTGGGGAAATAGTGGCTAGCGATACCGAAATAACCTACGAAAAACTAGTCCTTGATGAGAATAATCAAGCAAAAAATATCATTTCAGATATACATACGCTTACCCCGAATACACTTCAACTTTCTAGCCCAATGACAATCACTATAAAAATACCTGACGACTATGTATTAGGCGGCCAATTAACTATTGCGCGTTTGAGCGGAGACTCTTGGTCAAGTATTACTAATTCAACAGTATCGCAAGGCTTTGTTAGTGCACAAGTAAACCAACTAGGTAGCTATGCAATAGAAATGCAACGTACGGTGGCATTTTCTGATATTGGCCCTACATGTGATGCAAATGCAACAGAGCAATCTATACGATTTGTTCACGTTGCCGACATGCATGCTCGCTTTGGGTATCAAGAGCAGTATTTTAGTCGTATCAAGGCTTATTATAAAAAAGCGTTAAGCGAATCTCCGCATACATTATTTACCGATGGTGGCGATGATTACGAAAAAGGGACCGTTGCAGAGCAAATATCACAAGGCTTAGCCTCTGATGAAACCGTAAAGCTAATGGCTTTTGATTTACGTGTTTTAGGGAATCATGACTATGCATGGGGTCCTGAAAAGCTGCTTGAGTTTTCACAAGACGATAATGCCATTGTACTTGCAAGTAATACCCGATTTGAGGGAGAGCAAAATAAGAGCTTTGGCGGTGTGGACTTTGCTAAAGTACAGGTTGGCTGCATAACATTGGGTGTGTTTGGGATGACGTCAGTACCATGGGATGAACTTGACGAGCCAATTGAAGATGACCCTATTCCTGACTTTATAAAACAATTTAAAATGAGTTGGAAGTGGCAACAAATCGCACAAAGTATTGTAAGCCAATACAGCGGTGATGTTGATTACATGATAATGCTAAGCCACTTAGGTAAAGGAACTGACGTTGAGATAGCAACCAATGTGCCCGGTATAGATTTAGTGCTTGGTGGGCATACTCATGGTGGTGAAGACTTTATAGAGCTTGAAAATAATGCTTTAGTCATTCAACCAGAATTTTATGCTCGCGGAGTCACCGATTTAAATTTAGTATTTAATACTGCAGATAAAGCACTAAGTCGTTACGATTATCAACATGTAGATACGCGAACATCTATAGAACCTGACGAAGAAACCAAGCTAGCTATCGATGAAATAATGGGCCGATATGCACCCGATGCTGATACAGAAATTGCCATTTCAGAAAACTACCCAAGTAGCTTTGAAGTTGCAGAAATAACAGCACTTGCAACTAAACATTCAAGCTCAATTAACGCAGCGCTGCTTAACCCTGAACTTGTACAAAAAAGATGGACGCCAGGCACTGTTACACAAGAAGATTTTCACAAAGCATTTTATGTTGAAAGACAGCCTTCAAACACACCTGGCTTTAATTCACTGTATCAAGTAACTGTTACAGGGACTGATTTAAACACAATGATTGCCAGCCAACCCGATTGGTTTGCGTTAAAGCCAGAAGATATTCAAGTAACAACAAATTATAATGTCGCTTTATTTAAAGGTGCAGCACTTAATCCAGATTTATTTTTTAGCAGTGTTACTTTTAATGATGTAAAGCCAATTGCCGAAGCATGGTGGCTACTTGATCAATACGCGCGCTTTAGAACAACTCAATGTCTTCACCTTGATACAGACACACAGCTTAATGCTTGCCAAGATGTTGCAAATATAACAATTTGGAACTTTGACGATCCAACAAACCCACTGACCCCAGACTTTGGTCCATCGGTTTTAAACTACTTTGACCCAGAAAATGACGGTTGGGGCCCCGAAGACACCCGCTATGAGACAACCACTGATCTTAATATTGGGGATTTAACTGATGGTCCTTCTGGTGTAATGGCTTTTACTGATCACTCACCTACAGAGGGTTTAAAAATTGAATTAAACACACAAGCAAATGGTGATTATGCTAATGACGGTATGGTATCTGACTACACTCTAATAATGGATTTATATTGGCCATCAGAAGATAGCGATTCTTATCGTGCGATAATGCAAACTGAAACAGTAGATTATTTAGAAAACGATGCAGATATATTTATTGATCCCAGTGGCGGTTATGGTGAAGCGACGTTTAAAAGTGGATATTTTGGTGATACTAAACCAGAAACATGGCATCGTGTAGCGTTTGTGTTTTACACAGCACCAATAAATGGTGTATTTGAAGTATATATTGATGGTGAATTAACGGGTGTAAAAGAATTTGGAGAAATAGACCAACGTTGGGCTCTCAACAAAGCAGTGCTCTTATTTACTGATAATGGCTACGAAACAGTCCCTGGTTATTTAAATGCCTTACTCTATGCGGGCCGTGCTATGACCCGTGGCGAAATTAAAAGTATGGGCGGCGCACAACAAAAGTTGTCCTTTGAGCAACCGACGCGAGTGTTAAACCAAACGATTGAACGTCACTATCAAGCTGCGCCAGCGATAAAAACAAACCAATGGATTGAGCAACGTAACAAGTTCTTTGGTGGCAACTCTAAAAGTGTAAACAATTAAATACAACCAAGCTTTTGCTTGTTCATTCTAAAAGGAGGCTTCACGCAGGTGAACTCTCCTTTTTATTATTTAAAAACAACACATTAAGAATAAAAACCACTATTCAATCCTATACCATATAACTTCATTTTACTTAACTGTATTACAAACACGTAACTTTATAATAACCGTCCTATAAAATTTACACATACACTACACACTAAATAGTGCCCCCCTCTTCCCCAAATCAAAAATCTGGTTGATTATCTACGGCAATATGACAACAACACATAATCGCAGTGCTTAATTGCGGGAGTAATAATAATGAGTGAAGTAAATAACTATTTAGGTTTAGTCGGTATTGAATTTACCGAATACGCAACACCTGATGCTGATTATATGGATAAAGTATTTACTGATTTTGGCTTCTCTAAGCTTAAAAAATTCAAAGGTAAAGACATTGTTTATTACAACCAAAACGATATTCATTTTTTACTGAATAACGAGCGTGAAGGTTTTTCTGCAGAATTTGCTAAAAGCCATGGTCCTGCTATTTGTTCGATGGGTTGGCGTGTTGAGAATGCGCAAAAAGCATTTGAAACTGCAGTAGAGCGTGGTGCAAAACCAGCCACTGATTCAACACATAAAAACATGCCTTACCCTGCAATTTATGGCATTGGCGACAGCCTAATTTACTTTATTGAAAATTTTGGCGACAAAGGCACTATTTACGAAAGTGATTTTGAAGATTTAGAAACGCAAAATGTTGTAGAAGATAAAGGCTTTATCCGAATCGATCATTTAACCAATAACGTTTATAAAGGCACCATGGAAAAATGGGCTAACTTTTATAAAGACGTATTTGGTTTTACAGAAGTACGCTACTTTGACATTAAAGGTCAAAAAACAGCGCTTATTTCGTATGCACTTAAATCGCCATGCGGCACCTTCTCTATTCCAATAAACGAAGGTAAAGGTAACGATAACAACCAAATTGATGAATACCTTGGTGAGTACAACGGCCCAGGCGTTCAACATTTAGCGTTTTTAACAGATGACCTAGTAAGTTCTCTTGATAAGCTTGATAAATCAACAATTGCAACGCTCGATATTATCCCAGAGTACTACGATACTATTTTTGACCGTGTACCTTGGGTAGCTGAAGATAAAGAAAAAATTCGTAAGCACCAGATACTCGTAGATAGCCAAAGTGAAAATTGTTATTTATTACAAATTTTCTCTAAAAACTTATTTGGTCCAATCTTTATAGAAATGATCCAACGCGTTGATGATGGTGGCTTTGGTGAAGGTAACTTCCAAGCATTATTTGAATCAATCGAACGCGACCAAGAGCGTCGCGGCGTTTTATAAAATATTTGAGTAAATTAAAAGCAGCGAACTTCGCTGCTTTTTGTCATTTTAATATTTAAAAAGTATGGCGCCAAGTACAAGTATGATTAAATAAACTATACCTTGTCGCCATACAGTAAAATCCAAAGGAAATGTAATGAGCCTAATTAACGAAACCCACGATATTAATTTAACCAGCTGGGTAGAGTCAGCTAATGTTGATAATTGCGACTTCCCTATTCAAAACTTACCGTTTGCAGAGTTTCGCCGTAAAGGGTCTGATGAGGCCTTTCGTGGTGGTGTTGCAATTGGTGACCAAGTAATTGATTTAGCAAAACTGAGTAAATTAAATGTTTTAACAGGTGACGCTAAAACAGCCGCTGATGCAGCAAGTGAAGCAACTCTAAATACATTTATGGGTTTAGGGGGGCAGTATTGGTCAGCACTTCGTTTAGCGCTTTCAAAAGCACTACGAGCAGGCTCTGAGCACCAACAAGCGCTTAGCGATACGCTAGTAGCACAATCTGATATAGAGTTTTCTTTGCCTTGCCGTATCGGTGATTACACTGACTTTTACACTTCTATTTATCATGCTACAGCTGTGGGTAGTTTATTTCGTCCTGACAACCCATTATTACCTAACTATAAATGGGTACCTATTGGTTATCATGGTCGTTCTTCATCTATTGACGTATCGGGTCAAACATTTCATCGCCCTAAAGGCCAAACTAAGGCGCCTGATGCAGAAGTGCCGTCATTCGGTCCTTGTAAACGCCTTGATTACGAACTAGAACTGGGTATTTACTTAGGTAAAGGCAATGCACTGGGCGATGCAATCGCGATTGAAAATGCAGAAAACCACGTATTTGGCTTTTGTGTGTTTAACGATTGGTCAGCTCGCGATTTACAAGCTTGGGAATATCAACCGCTTGGTCCTTTTTTAGCTAAAAACTTTGCCTCAACTGTATCGCCTTGGATTGTTACAACCGAAGCGCTAGCACCTTATAGAACAAGCTGGACGCGTGATGAAAACGATCCACAGCCTATGGACTATTTAGAGTCAAAAGCGAATCGAGACCAAGGTGCTTTTGATATTCAAATGGATGTTAAAATCCAAACGCAAAAAATGCGTAGCGAAGGCCATAACCCAACGCGTGTATCAACATCTAGCTTTAAGCACTCTTACTGGACTGTGGCACAAATGGTTACTCACCACACAGTAAATGGCTGTAACTTTATGCCAGGTGACATGTTAGGTTCGGGCACTCAGTCGGGCCCAACGCACGAAGAAGCGGGTTCTTTACTTGAACTATCTCGTGGCGGTAAAGAAAAAATTACGCTAAGCAATGGCGAACAACGTAGCTTTTTAGAAGATGGCGATAACGTTATTATGCGCGGCTGGTGTGAAAAAGAAGGCTATGCACGTATAGGTTTTGGCTCTGTAGAGAGCACAGTACTGCCTACAAAGTAATACGAGTATTAAAAATAATTATTAAAAGGGCTGCTTACTAAAAGCAGCCCTTTTTTATTAATTTTTGAACAGTTACAATTTTTTTCTAGCTTTTTTAACTCAAATTGCTATCTTAATTCGGTTAATAGCCAGTGTTTATATGCCATGTCAGTATTTATAAAGTCTTTTTATCATAAATTTTTCCCAGCTCGTCAGCTACTTATTCGCCAAAATGGCGAAGTTAAGCATGTTGTTTTAGCCTCTTGGTTTCAACTTCTTGTAGCATCGCTTATTTTAGCCACTTTTGTTTGGCTGAGTATTTCGAGCTTTCGTGTTTACACACAAACTAATAAAATATCTGACATAGAACAAAGTCAAATAAACAAACAAACACTTTGGCAACAAAAAGTCAGTGAACAGCAAGCCCTGCAAGCAACGCAATTAGAACAACTTGCAATACTTGAGCAAAAGCAGGCGCTACTGCAAAACATGATAGAATCCCTTCCCGCTTCGATTAGCAAAGATGTCATTAAGCTTGATACAGAACTTGATGTACCTATTAATGAAAATGGCAATGAGTTTCATGAGCCATTAGTCGATGAAAATCAAAAAGGTAAACAAGCACAGTTAATCGCTCCAATTACATTCGCAACAAGAGTGGCCAACTTAAATAATCATTATGAGCAAAGCTTTAACTTTTTAGATAACCAAATTAGCGAACGTCACCAAGCTATTTTAGCTATGGTTAAAGGCGCAGGAATTGAGTCAGCGCTTGAGCAACACTTAATATTAAGTGCCCAAACGACCGCACAAGGTGGCCCACTTGATACATTTAACGAAACAAAAATTCCAAGCCATTTTTTAGCTATCGTTGATAAGTTATTAGCATTAAATAATTTAGAAAACTTTTTAACTGAACTACCAAACACCCTGCCTTTAGCTAAAGCTAAATATTATATTTCGAGTAGTTTTGGCCTTAGAAAAGATCCCATGAATAGTAATCATGCCTTTCATAAAGGAATTGATTTAGCCGGGTGGCATAAAACCGAGATATTTGCCCCAGCAGACGCTGTAGTGCTTCGTGCCGGTCGCAATGGTGGTTATGGTAACTTTATTGAGCTTGAACATAAAAACGGCTTAGTGACTCGATTTGGACACTTAAATAAAATTAAAGTAAAAAAAGGTCAATCAATCACTAAACATGATGTAATCGGTTTAATGGGCAGCACAGGCAGAAGTACAGGTACTCATTTACACTACGAAGTATTACTTAACGGTAAACAAGTCAATCCTCTAAAAATAACAAAGGCGCTTTCTCGTGTTTGGTAGAAAAAAACAAAAAACAGTTAGCTCTAATTTAAAAAGAGTAAATCACACTCCGTCTATTATTTCTGAAGACGTACGCCTTACAGGCACTTTAGTTAGCCAAGGTGAAGTACAGCTTGATGGCCGCATTGATGGCGATATAAAAGTGGAGCATTTAGTTATTGGCTCAACGGGTGTTGTTGAAGGTATTGTTGAAGCTAAAAGCGTTATTGTTAAAGGCAAAGTTATTGGCTCAATTAATGCCAGTGAAGTAAAAGTACAAAGTGGCGCTCATGTTCATGGCGATGTGTTTCACGATACATTGAGTATTGATGCAGGTGCAGTAATTGAAGGCAGTTTAAAACAGCGCTTTGAAAAAGAAGAGCCTGAACTAATTTCGAAAGAACTAAAACCCGCAAAAGAAGTTAAAGCATTGTTGAAGGAAGATGGCAGCGACTTATCATTTGTAAATAAACAAGCCGCTGATAAAAGCTAAGTCAAATCAGCTTTACGTAAGTTACTTTTTCTCAGTAATGTACATAGTAATATCTGCAGTGAAAACAAGCTCATTGCGGGTATTATACAGTTTAACCGGTACTACTAAGTCTTCTTTATCAATCCACTTGTGTGGTAAATCAATTTCAGCGACTGCTCTTACATCTGTATCTACTTTAGCCAAATACCTAACTGTCATGCCTTTTGGGATCCAACGATGCGTTTTAACTGGCACTGTTGCATCAACCATTACACCTGCACACAATTCAGCTAAGTTACACTGCGCAATAGCATGAATAGTTCCAATATGATTATGAACGCTGCGACGATTTTTAACCACCGCACTACAATGCCCTTCTCGAAGGTCGAGCACGTAAGGTTTCATTGAACCAAAATATGGCGCTTTAAAGCAAACAGCTTTAGTAAAAAGCCAATTCCCAAAAGGTAGACGCTTAAATTTATGCCATGTTTGTACAAGTGCAGATTTATTACTCATTATTATTTTCCATCAACAGTTACTTTTTTCAAATTAACACATCAGACCAGTTTTAAAAAGTGCATTTACACTGCCTTTTTAGCTTAATCCAATCAAAAAATAAAAATGACAACCTATGCAGGGGTCATAAGCCCTTTCTTTTTTACGAGTGCCCACCTAAAATACTCGGCAAAAGGAGACTCAATGCAAACACAGCCCGCTAAACCTAATATGACTTTGTTACTTATCCTAGCGTTACTCGTTATATTTTGCCCTATGGCAATCGATATTTACTTACCCGCTTTTCCTACTATTGCAGAACAATTTGCAGTTACAGAACAACAAGTTCAGCAAACCGTTGCTATTTTTATGCTAACAGTAGGTTTAGGCCAATTAATTGCGGGGCCTTTGGCCGATAGGTTTGGCCGAAAGCCAGTGGCTATAGTGGGTATAAGTTTATATGCAGGCTCAGCATTACTTGCCTATTACTCGCCTTCTTTTGAAGTATTGATGATTGCACGTGCCCTGCAAGGTTTTGGAGCCTGTGCCACATTTGTTGTCGCATTTGCGATAGTGCGTGACAAATATGGCAGTGAACGAAGTGGACAAATGATTACCTACCTTAACGGGATTGTGTGCTTTATTCCGGCAATGGCACCTATTTTAGGAGCTTGGCTTACCGTACAATTTGGCTGGCGTATGAACTTTATGTTTTTAACCGCGTTTGCCATTGTAGGGCTTGTTGTTACGCTATTCTTTTTTAGAGAAACTCGTCCTGCTGATAGCCATTATCAGGGGCATATTTTAGATTTACGTCGCTTTACACCTATTATAAAAACACCGGTATTTTTGTTTAATAGCCTAATTTGCATGGTCTCAATGTCGGCAATATTAGTTTATGTGACGCTAGCTCCAGGCTGGCTTATTACGCATTTAGGCGGCACTGTAGCCGACTTTACTTTTTGGTTTACGTTAAACGCCGTAATAAGTATTGTCGCTAGTTTTATTTTACCAACGTACATTAAACGAAATAGCCAACGTGCTTTGCGTGTCGGTGTGAGTGTACTGGTTTTTTCAGGCGTTTTAATGCTAGCCCTTAGCGGTATAGAGACGGCATTTGCGCTTATGTTACCTATTTTAATTGCAGCATTAGGCTTTGCTCTAAGTTTAGGCTCAGCTGCAGGTATGGCTCTGTCGAGTTTTCCTAAACAAGCAGGCACAGCCTCGGCATTACTTGGTGCTATGCAAATGAGTGGCGCGAGTATACTCGTTGTTTTAACCCAATATTTGGGGTTAAGTACACCGTGGTTAATTGCTTTTCACTTATTATTGCTAGTTCCGCTTTGGCTTATTTTAATGAGCAAAAAAGCACATACTTTACACCCAACTAAAAGCGCTCAATGATCAATCCTGATTTTTTAGTCTCGTTTTTATTAGCCAGCTTTTTAATGGCTGTAGCACCTGGGCCATCAAATGCATTTTTGATGGCACAAACATTTGCTAATGGTCGAAGCGCCGGTATGCAAAGTGCTTTTGGTTTTGCATTAGGTGGGGTTATTCATACTCTATTTGCTGTTGTAGGCCTAAGCGCAGTCCTAAAAGCTTCCCCAAGTGCCTATGCCGCAGTGCAATATGTAGGCGCAGCATACTTATGTTATTTGGGGCTTATGATGATTAAAGGCACGCTAAAGCAGCCAGAGCCTATATCTGATGACAAGCAAACCGATAAACCGCATATAAGTACCAGTAAAAAAAGTAATGTCATGTTTCAAGCCATGATGACTGAAGTACTAAACCCTAAAGTGGCGCTGTTTTTTATTGCATTTATTCCGCAATTTGTAGATCCAACGCTTTCATCTGCTACTTTTCAACTCGCTTTTTTTGGCTTGCTTTACCCTATTTTTGCTTTTCCGATTGACTGCACGTATATTTATTTTGGCGACAAAATTGCACAGTTTTTTAGACGTAACCCAAATAGCCAACTTTGGATTGATAGGATCACCGGCATTGTATTTATAGCCCTTGCTATCAATCTATTATTTTAACTAACCTGCACTTTGGTTAAGAGATTTATTACCCAGAGTTTAAGCTAACTAATAAAAAAGAATCAGCATGGAACAAAAAACACAATCTCTTCCCGCACAAAAAAATATTGCTTTGGTTGCCCACGACGGTAAAAAAGCAGCATTAAAATTATGGTGTGAAAAGCACAAAGAAATACTAAGTAAGCACACTTTATATGGCACAGGTACTACAGGGCATTTAATTCAAAAAACCACGGGACTTGATGTAGTTCAGCTATTAAGTGGCCCTATGGGCGGCGATCAACAACTTGGCGCTAAAATAGCTGAACATGAGATACATGTTTTGATATTTTTTTGGGACCCATTAGCATCACAGCCTCATGACCCTGATGTTAAAGCACTGCTGCGTTTAGCCGCTGTTTGGAATATTCCGGTGGCGTGTAATGAGGTGAGTGCAGATATGTTATTAAGCTCACCACTTATGGATGTAGAGCTTGAACGTACATTGCCAGATTACGAAAAATACCTCGCAACCCGACAAATAGATCTTTAAACCTCAATTGTAATCTAGGTTATTTATAAAGCATGCTGGCCCATTTAGTCAGGCCAGCAGTTACACTACCAAAGTGGTCCCCGTTAACCATTTTTATATTACCTAAGTGCTCACTTAAAGCCGCTTTAATCAATGGTGACTGTGCACTACCGCCTGTTAAGTAAATAATGTCTGGCGTGGTCGCAGCGTCGCTGATTGCTTGTTTTGCTAAAGTAACTATTTGGCTAATACTACTCTCAACGGCAACAGCTAAATCGCTTACCGATACATTTTTATTCAGCCCACTATCTAAAAAGCTTAAATCACAATCAAACGCACTAGCTGACGAAAGTGCTATTTTAGCCGCTTCACCTTGTTGTACTAACTGATGACCCTGCTTGTTTTGCTGTAAATGTATTAAACGCTTATAAAGCTCAGGTGCACTTACATCACGTAATTGTGCATTTAGCTCTCGGGTATGGCTTTCACTATAGAATTGGCTTTGTAAATTTACATCGTTAATTTTACACGCTTGCCAAAACGCTTGATTAGGCAAAGGTAGACCTGATTTAAACGTACTGCCTAAACCCAATAACGGCATTAAACCATGAAAGCTCAAAGCAATATCTAAATCGTTTCCGCCAACACGTTTACCACTGTGAGATAAAAAATCGCCATCGCGCTGGCTATTTCCTCTAAAACTCGGGCCCATTTGTACAAACGAGCAGTCACTCGTACCACCACCAATATCAATAACGAGTACTTTTTGATCCTGAGTTAAATCACTCTCGTAATCGATACCCGCAGCAAGTGGCTCATATAAAAACTCTACGTCTTTAAAACCAGCGCGTTTAGCAGCACGTTCTAAAATACCGACCGCTTGTTGATTTGATTGCTCACCACCCACAGCTTGAAAGTTTACTGGGCGACCAATCACTGTTTGTGTAAGTGTTTTACCTAAAGAGAGCTCAGCGCGTTGCTTAATTTTTAAGATCATCGCGGTTGCGATATCTTCAAAAAAGTTAATTTGACCTTGCTTTAAACCTGTTGCGCCAAAAAATGATTTAGGGGACTTAACAAAGTAGCCTTCTTCAGGGAACTGCACGTACTCGCTAATCGCTTCACGACCAATAAATAGGGTTTCATCTGAAGGCTGTAAATCAAGGTCTGACTTAATACGAGGTAAGGTATTTAATAATGCTTGGCGCTGTGTTAAAAAGTCATGCTCATGGGCTGTGCCATGTAAGTGCTTAGCAACAAAGTCAACAACCAAGGCACTGTGATGAGTGTAAAGTGTAGACGGTAAGTAATGTTTTCCTTGCTCTAGCGGTACTAATTGAACATTACCCTCGCTCATTACACCCATAGCACAATTAGAACTACCGTAATCAAAACCTACAAACATACTTCACCACACATTACCAAAAAGGCCGCGCAATTTAGCACACTTTGTAAAAATTATAAATGTTATAAACTATCTCTTACTCGTAAAAAACTAGCAAAACGCGGTAAACCGTTTTTTGTTAATCCATGAAATCGGTACGTTACAGTGCTACCTATCTCAGGTGCAGTGGAACGTTCTGCATCACTAAACCCTGTACCAATAGAAAACACCTGCCCTTGTGCTGTTTTTACCCTTAATGCCCCTAACATACCTTGGTATTTTCCTTTACCTGGTAAATGCGCAATCACAACCGCTTCTGCATCTAAATAAGGTTTTAATTTTAGTAATGCATTGCTTCGGCCATTGCTGTGCTTAGCACTAGCCAAATGTAGCATTACGCCCTCGCCGCCCTGCTTAGTTATGTTTTCAAAATATTCTGTGAGCTGCTCATTATTAGTAAAGCTATATTGAACTACAACGCTAATGTGCGGCGAGTTTAGGCTAGTAATAAGCTCATTATAGTTTTTATAACGAGTGCTAAAAGGCAGATTTTCATCTGGCATATCAAATACTTTATAAGTAATAGTTTGCCAATCATGATTATTAGGTTTTTTAGTTCTTACTATGCCACTAAGCTTAGAAAAGTGCTCACGCTTGGTCCATAGCTCACCATCAAGCCATACATTTGGCAATGGCGCTGTAAACCAACTCGGCGCATTAATAATATTGCCCTTGCGAGTAACAAACTGCGTGCCAGTCCATATAGCTCTTACGCCATCATATTTTTCACTGACTAAATACTTACTTACATCGTAATGTTTAGTTTCGTTATATACTTTAGCCAGTAAAACAGAAGGTTGTGCTGCACTTATACATTGCGTAAAAAGTACAACAACAATTAAAAGCAGGTATTTAATAGTAAACATTGGCGCATCCAAGCAAGTAAAAGTTGGCTTAAACTATAGTTGAGATTGCACCCATTGCCAAAACTCATCTAAGTTACTCATTTTATATGTAGCTTGGCTAAAATCGTGATCTTTTGTGTGGCTATTAGCAATGGCTACAACACGTAACAAGGCGTTGTTGGCCGCCGTAACGCCGGTAAATGTATCCTCAACGGCTATTGTATTGCCTGCCTGTATATTTATCTGCTTAAGTGCCAGTAAATATGGGTCTCCAGCAGGTTTAGGATTAGTTACATCGTCTTTTGTTACCACGGTGTCAAACAGCTCATAAAATCCTAAACCTTTAAGTATTGGCATAGCTTCACTTTTAGCACTGCCCGTTACTAGCGCCATTTTTAAGCCACTCGCTTTTACAGCTTTCAACGTTTGCTCAGTAAACGGCATCAGTGGTGGTAAATGTGTTATTACATATTCGCCAAATAAGCGGTATTTTTCATCCGCTAAAAACTGTGCGCTTACTGATAAGTTATGCTCTTGCTTAATTTCGATTGCAGCTTCTAAAGTGGGTCGTCCTGAAAAGCGCTGACAAAAATTATTTTCTAAATAACTAACACCATAAGGCTTAAGTAGTTTACTCCAACATACAAAGTGCATGCTTTCTGAATCAACTAATGTGCCATCCATATCAAATAATACTGCTTCTAATGTCATCCTCATTCCTTATTTAACCTAAGCCAAATTTTGACAATAAAAAAGGCGCCTTAAGCACCTTTTATTAAATTGTTGTTATTGCGTTAAGCCAGCTGGTGGCTCACCCGTTGCTTCTTCACCCGTATCAACATCAACAAGCTCGTAGCCACGCGTTTTACGCATAACTTTAAGTACAGGCTTTTCAAATGCTGTTTTTAAACGATCTGAGTCATCTTTCAACTCATCAAGTGTTGTACCAAAAGGGGCTGCGCCTGTTTCTGACCAGTTAGTCACTTTACCGTTCAGGTTATATTCTACTTCGTGTATTTGATATTGCGCTGCTTCGTCTTTCGTTGCTTCACAAAAAATTACACGGTAATTCCAAAATCCAGCCATTGCTCTTCTCTTTAAATAAACCAATTAGGCGCTACTTTAGCAGCTCTAAAAGGGGTTATACAAATAAAAAAGCCTGCGCAATGCAGGCTTTTAAAGTAAATACTTTTAGCTATTAGTTAGAAAAATCTAACTTTAAACTCAGCACCTACGTAACGTTCTTCGTTAACAATACCCGTATTGTTATTAAAGTCTACAGCTCCAATAACTTGTTGCTCGTCAAATAAGTTACGAACAAAAGCGGCTACTTCGTATTCGTAATCGCCTTCAGACCATGTGTAACCTGTACGCAAACCTGTTTCAATAAGCTCTTTACCTTCAAACTCTACTGATTCGTAAAGGAACATATTGATTTTACTACGATAAGAAATATCACCGCTTGCGAAGAAGTTACCATCGGCAAGTTCTTTAGTGTAGCGAAGCGTAAAGTTAGAGATCCACTCAGGAGCATGCGGTAAGCTATTACCATCAAGAAATACTTTACCGTCTACTACAGGGTCTGTAATATTTAACGTTGGACGATTAGGAGCTGCAATACTTAGATTGCTATCTTTGATTTCAGTTTTATTGTAGCTTAAGTTAAATGTAGCATTAAATTCGTCACTTAATACCCACTGCGAGTCTAGTTCAAAACCATAGCCTGTTGTTTTATCAGCATTAAGCAAGCGGTTAAAGTTAGCACCACCACCAACAGCGGTAAGTTGCTGGTCATCCATTGTGTAGTAAAACACAGTGGCATTAACACGGCCTTGCCCGTCTAGCACGTCTGATTTAATACCAGTTTCGTAAGAAGTGATTGTTTCTGATTCAGCAGTCGTTACATCATTACCAAACAAAATACGACCTTGTAAACTCGGTGCGCGGAAGCTGTTAGCTACGCGGCCGTACCAGTTAATATCGTCGTTAACTTTATAGTTTGCTGATAAATCCCAGCTAATATGATCATCGCTCACATTTTGTTTAACAGGTGGTAACGGACCGGCACCAATTGGGCTTATAGTACGGTAAGCTACAAAATCTTTATCATCGTCAGAGTAACGAAGACCTGCGGTTACTTTTAAATCATCTGTAAAGGTATAATCTACTGAGCCAAATACAGCCCAAGCAGTTGTATCTTGTTGCTGACGAACATAACCATTTAAAACACCATTATTTGAAGTGTCATAACTAAAGTTTTCAATTGTTAGCTCTTCATCAAAGTAAAATACACCTACTTGATAATTTAAATCACCATCAAAGTTACTAGATAAACGTAGCTCTTGCGTTAACTGGTCGTGATCTGGAATGCCATCCGCACTTTCATTAAAAAATGGAATAGAATCAGGCCCCATAGCAACAGGAACATCATCTATTGAAAAGCCGCCGTAGCCACCATCGATATCGGCACGCGAATATATTTCAGCACTTTCCCATGCGGAGATAGACGTGATTGTGTGGTTTTTAAGTTCCCACTCAAGCTTTAAGCTTGCACCTTCCGATTCTACTTGTTGAGTAGAACGAGATGCTGCATCTTGATAAACAATATCGTTTTCAAAGTTGTCTACAAGCTCATTAGTACCTGGTTTAATTACGTTTGCACGAAAGGCAATAGGCGAGCCATCTAAATCACGTGTGTGATAGTTTAATAAAGCAGTAAAATCATCGCCTTCATATAAAAACTGAACACGTGCCGCTTTTTCAGTGTAACCACCTTGCTCGTCTTTAGCTTCAAAGCCTGGAGCTTGGTTATCAATGTAATCGTCTTTATCTTGCCATAATAATGAAACACGAGCAGATAAACGGTCAGTTAAAGCACCACCTACAGCACCACTTGTGTCTACAGCGCCACGGCTACCATATGAAACAGAGCCATAACCATCAAATTCTTGGCTTGGTTTAACAGTATCAAACTTAACAAGGCCAGCTGGCGTGTTACGTCCAAATAAAGTTCCCTGTGGTCCACGTAATACTTCTACGCGTTCAACATCAAATACTGGGAAGCCTTTTAAAATTGCATTTTCTTGAACGACTTCATCAACAACAAGTGATACTGGTTGTGATGCATTCAAATCGAAATCGGTATTACCTAAACCACGAACGTAAAAGCGTGGGAATGAACGACCAAATGAAGATTCAATAGATAAACTTGGAATTTTCGCATTTAAAAAACGAATATCCATACCAGCTGAGCTATACGCATCAAGGTTATCACCTTGTAGAGCAGATACTGCTACTGGTACTTCTTGAGCGTTTTCTACACGTTTACGAGCTGTTACTTGAATAACTTCTAGTTGATTACTTTTTTTAGCTGTTTTTTCTTCAGCAGCTAAAGAAGAAAATGAAGTACCTGCTACTGCAGAGAACAACGTTGCATTGATTAGGGTAGCTAACGTAGATCTTTTCATTGCTTTCATGTTGGGTTTAACCTTTTTTGTGCACTCTTGTTCAACGGTTTTTTGTGTTGCGCAATGTATTCATTGCGGGCTCGTTCAATTTTTCGCGACTTGCGTCATGCGCGCGGACCTTATTACCGAGAGTACAAAAACGATGTTATAAGGCTGAACGAACGATTAAGATTATACCATTGTGTGACAATTTTACTGCATAAATATAGACATAATTAGAAACTTTTTTGCAACATTTAACTACAAAATCACGTGTTTTTATCACTATTTAGATGCAAAATTCTAATATTAAGGACATATGTCCTTTATTGAGTTTAATAAAATAGAGTAGGAAGAAGGGATTGTTTTACATGTTAACCTAAAATAGAAACACCTGTGTTTTTATTAAAAGCCGCCCAAGAGCTAACACCGATCAGTTAAGGTATTTTTGATCGGTTGACCGATCTTTTGGTTGCTTCACAATACCCTTATCATCTTT
>NZ_JADYXH010000022.1:0-68443 GCF_015864395.1 Pseudoalteromonas sp. SWYJZ12 | reverse complement strand
TCCATGCCGAACTCAGTAGTGAAACGAAACAGCGCCGATGATAGTGTAGCATTTGCTATGTGAAAGTAGGACATTACCAGGCTTCAAATTGTAGAAAGCCCGAATCTAACGATTCGGGCTTTTTTACGTCTGCAGAAAAGTGAAATGCGCGTAATTAATATACACACACATCACAAAACCCCTCAATATCTCAGTCGGCCAATACAGTAGCATTTGCTACGTGACTCTCCACCGTTGTAGATGTGGGCACTACGACATCCTACTGCGTAGCGCACCAACTTTAAATTGTAGAAAGCCCGGATCTAACGATTCGGGCTTTTTTACGTCTGCAGAAAAGTGAAATACGCGCAATTAATGTACACACACCAACACCTAGCACGTAGGTCGGGTGATCGCCGCGACTCCCTACGCTGAAAGTACCCTTATACCAACCTGCATAAATCTTTAATCAATTTAACGAATTAAATTGCACTATACGTCGTTAAAATTTTTTATTTAGAACTACTAGATACAAAAATTTTTGCCTAGTTCTAGCGTAATTTTCTTAACGTTAAATAGACCCCATATATAAGCAGATTGGTATTATAAAGCTTCTACTTCAATTCTAACCTCACGATACGACTCATTATCTTCACTAAATCACAGTCTGATTTAAAAGCTAGCTACTTCTTCTCATTTTGTTGCAATTTCATTCTTGGTTTAATAAGTGACCTGTGTAAAACTACCTGAGTTAATTTAGTAAATCAGGTGACATGAATGTCGAATATTAAAGCTTGGAAACTTATAAGCCTGTTTTGTTTGTTCGCAGTGCTTATGGGTTGTCAATCGAAAGAAGAGCAGCTGCAACAAACAATTCAAGAGTCTATTAAAAAGGTAGATACGGAGCTGTCTCAGCTTGGTACTGCACTCGATAATGGAAGTGTACGCAATGCTGTGTTACTTAAAGAATATGGCGAGCTTCTTAAAAAACAACAACCAGAGCTTACAAAAGTTGTTGATGTAATTACCCTTGATGCAACGCGCCAAGGCGCACTTTATAGTGGCTTAACACAGCGACTTAAAGATATTAAAGGAACTTACTTAATTCCTCCTTACGAAGATACGTTACATAGCATTGATTTGTTACGTGATGCATCTAAACCTACGCTATTTTCTGATGCGTTAACCGATCCTATCAATATGCTAGCTGATATGTCCAAAGGCACTTTAGCGCGTGTAGGCGCAATTAGTAAGCAAGCTGAAGGTGAGGGTGTTGGTAACCAAATGGTAGGTAACCCTAACTATGGTAACTGGCAATCAAATAGTAACGGTATTAGCTTTTGGCAATGGTACGGAATGTACCGTATTTTAGGTGATGTATTTGATCGTGTTGAATATGGAAGCTGGAGTAAGCGCCGAAAGTATAGCTATTACAATGACTATGGCCGCTCGCGTTATTCAAGCCCTAAACAAATTAAAACCCAAAGCGCTTTAGAAACACGCACGCGCCAAACATACCAACGCCAAGGTAAGCAGTTTACAAGCCCTTATGCGAGTAAAAAAACAGGTGCATCAGGTTTAAGCCGTAGTAGTTATACGCCAGCAAAAAGCCGCAGTAGTTATTCTCGTTCGAGCAGTTATAGCAATAGCTCAGGATCGGTGCGTGATAGCGGTAGCAGAACCTCTCGTGGCGTGAGCCGTGGTAAGTAAAAGAATAAAGTTGGAGTTAGAATAATATGTATGAATTTAATGGAATAACTATGTGGTCACTGCAAGCGCTGGCGATTGATTTTACAATTATTGTTTTATTATTTGTAAGCCTTAAATATATAAAAGGCTGGGTTTCAAACTTACATGCAAATGATGAAATAACAGAGCGTGATAACTTTGCTTTTGGTATTAGCTTTGCCGCTGGCTTAGTGGCACTGGCGATTGTATTAACGGGTGTAAGTAGCGGAGCTTTTGCTGCAACACTGCAACAAGAAGCACTACAAATGTTAGCTTATGGCGCATTAGCAATTGTACTGATTAAGTTGGGTCACTTTTTTCAAGATAAAGTAGCTCTTCGTAAAGTAAGCCTGCACGACGAAATCGTTAAAGGTAACGTTACGGCTTCAATAATTGATTTTGGTCATGTTGTCAGTGTTGCTATCGTTATTCGCTCAGCTCTTTTATGGGTAGCTACTGACGGTTGGCATGGTCTTCCAATTGTAATTGCCGCCTTTATTATAGGTAGTGTTGTATTACTACTTGTTAGCCAATACCGAGTGCAGTTATTTAAACGTACAAATAAAAGTGGCGACTGCCTACAACAAGCAATTGTTGATGGTAACTTAGCTGTGGGTATTCGTTACGCTGGATTTTTAGTCGGTAGTGCATTAGCTATTACAGCAGCAACGGGTGTTGCACCTTACGCGGCTGATAATATTAATGCGAGTTTACTATACTGGGCTATTAGCGCAGTAGTGAGCCTTGTTGCATTTATTATTTTGCACTTAGTGACAATTAAAATAATTTTATCTGGTTGCGATATTTCAGATGAAGTTAATCGTCAAAAAAATGTAGGTGTAGCTACTATTTCTGCAGCAGTATCATTTGCTGTAGGTATCACTATGGCAACATTACTAGGCGCATAATCAGTGTCATCAACCAACACTCCCCCAAGTAAGTCTCGCTTACTTGGGCACGATATACTACTTATTACTGTTATGGCCGTGCTTGCTGGGTGCGGCCTTATTTATGAATACTTACTGTCTCATTATGCGGGCCGTGTACTTGGCTCGGTAGAGAGCGCTATTTACGCCATGATCGGTACTATGATTGTAGCAATGGGCTTAGGCGCTTTTTTAGCGCGTTGGTTTAAAGATGCATTTACCGCTTTTGCTTGGCTAGAAAGCATTATTGCTTTGGTTGGCATGGGCTGCATTTTAGCGATAGCGGGTGTAATAGCAGTTAGTTATTCTCTTCCTCATTTATTTTCGAGCATTTTTAATTTACCCCCTGATGTTGTACTTAATGGTTACGTATTTCAAAAGCTACAAGAGTGGTCACGTTTTCTACCTTATGTTTTTGGTTTAATACTGGGCTTATTTATTGGTATGGAAATACCGCTTATAGCGCGCATTCGTCAGCACGTTTATGGCCGTTTTTTAGAAAACAACGCAGGGACTATTTATGGTGCCGATTATATCGGTGCTGGTATTGGTGCAGCCATTTGGGTAAGTATCATGCTCTCAATGCCTATAATGCAAGCTGCAGCGTGGACGGCGTTATTTAATATCATCGCAGGACTCGCGTTTTTATGGCGCTACCATACCCATGTGCGCTTTGCTAAGGCACTTTTAGTTTGCCATATAGTATTACTGGCATTATTTGGCTTTATTTTAGTATTTGGCAGTAGCTGGATGAACAATCTAAGTAATGTTTTATACAAAGATAAAGTAATTTATTCGCAAGCAACTAAATACCAACACGTAGTTTTAACCGAAAGATTAAGCAAAAACCAACCTCAGCCAATTACCGATTTATATTTAAATGGGCGTTTACAGTTCTCAAGTATTGATGAGCAAATATATCATTCAATGCTGGTTTACCCTGCAATGCTTGCTTCTAACAGACACGACCGTGTATTAATAATTGGTGGTGGTGACGGGCTTGCACTTAGAGATGTTTTAAAGTGGCCTGTGAGTGAAGTAACGCTAATAGATTTAGACGCGCAACTACTCAATTTATTTGGTCATAAAGACGGTGACTTTACGCCGCCAGAGCACATCAATAAGCGATTACTACAACTAAACAATAAATCGATGCATGACTCGCGAGCCAACATAATTGTGGGTGATGCATTTTTAGAAGTTGAAAAGCTACTTGACCAATCTAAGCAGTTCGACACCATTTTAATTGATTTACCTGACCCTAATCATCCTGATCTAAATAAAATGTACAGTGACTACTTTTATAATCATGTACGGCAGTTATTAGCACCGGATGGCGCAATGGCGGTTCAATCAACCTCACCTTATCACGCTAAAAAAGCGTTTTTAAGCATTGCAAAAACAGTTAAAGCGGCTGGATTTGAGTATGTTGAGCAGTATCAGCAAAACATACCTTCTTTTGGGCAGTGGGGCTGGACTATAGCGACTAAAATGGGGCAGTCGGCCAGTGGTCGTATTAATGATACGACGGCTATGCCTGTGCCATCAAGGTGGATTAGTAAAGAATATTTATTGGCAAGTTTTGTATTTCCTAACCACTACTTTGAACAAGTTAAAAGTATTGAGGTCAATAGGTTAGGGTCTGGTCAGTTGTATGATTACTACCGAACTGCATGGCAAATAGAAAGCGAATTGTATAAAAACTAATAAAACATGGTTGACATAATATGTCGACCATGAGAATCTTAACTCAGACATAATATGTCAAACGACAAAAGGCAGAGACATGGAATTAAATGAACTTTCAATAAAATTAGCTTCTTTTGAAACTGAAGGCGCTAACTTTGAGTCTTTCTTGATTGCCAACCCAGGCGAGCAAGATGTTTTACAAGTCATTGTTGATGGAAATGATGAGCTTCCAATTTTTGTTACGCAAACGCAAGAGCAGTTATTATGTATTAGCTACTTGTTTGACGAAGATGAAGTTAAAAGTGAATTACGCAACGAGTTAAACGAAACATTACTACGTTTAAACGTGCCAATTCCACTGAGTGCATTTGCTAAAATCGATAACAAATACGCGATTTTTGGTGCACTGTCGGTAAATTCATCATTGGATGACGTTACCCACGAACTAGTGACATTAGCCGATAACGCTATCGATGCACTAGAAGCCGTGACCTTGTATTTAAACGATTAATAGCTAGTTAGTGGAGTTAAGATTATGAGTATTTTAAAAAAATTATTTACAGCAGTACGTGGCGGCGCTCGTGAAGCAGGCGAAGCAATTGTAGACAAAAATGGCATCCGTATTTTTGAGCAAGAAATTGCAGACGCGCAAAATGCACTTCACCGTGCTAAAAAAAGCCTTACTGAAGTAATGGCCAAAGAAATGCAAACTAAGCGTAAAATTAGCGCTGTAGATGCATCAATCGCTGAACATGAAGCGTATGCAGGCCAAGCTCTTGAAAAGGGCAACGAAGCGTTAGCATTAGAAATTGCAGAAAAAATTGGTGACTTTGAAGCTGAAAAAGCGGAAAACGAGCAAGTATTGTCTGGCTTTAGCAATCACATTGTTGCGCTTAAGCAGCAAGTTAAAGATGCTGAAAAATCGATTAAAGAAAATCAGCGTCAGCTTACAATGGTTAAAACCACTGAAAGCGTACAGCAAGCAACAATGGCTGTTAATAGCACGCTTAATACAAACAGCTCGTCTATGACATCGGCTCGTCAATCGCTTGAACGCATTAAACAGCGCCAACAAGATCGAAGTGACCAGCTTGGTGCTGCAAAGCAACTTGAGTCAGACGTAAATGGCGATGACTTAAAAGCAAAAATGGCTGAAGCAGGCATTGGCGACACAAGTCCAAAAAGCGCTGATATTTTAGCTCGCATCAAAGCGAAGCAAAATAGCTAACTATTACGTTTATACTTTAAAAAGGTAACCGAGTTTTTCTCAGTTACCTTTTTTGCTTAGAAGGCAGCCTTCCTATGTTTAATTTTTTCAAATCTAAAAAAGAGCCAGAGCGTCAACTTAATCATCCGAGCGATCTTAAAAAAGGCGACATGTTTAGCGTTATTGATTCATTTGCCTATCCTGCATGGTTAAAGGGTGAAACGTTACGTGTTACTGATATTCAGACTTACCAATATCAGCACAGTAGCGATACTGAATTTGTACTTGAGACAAATAGCGGCCAAGTTGTATTTTTACAAATTGAGCAAGATGATGGCGAAGAGTGGGCTAACTTTTCTATTAAAATTCAGCGAAACGAAGTTGAAGAGATATTTAGCCTTGATGAGTTTGCGCGTATTTTTGATGAAGAGTCGTTAACCCACATTACAGTGCAAAATACACCAGAGCGCTTTATGCAGTTTTTAGCTAAAAGCTACCAACAAAGCGAGTCGCCTTATGTGTGTTATTTCCATAATAAAGATTACCGCAACCAAACTTTGCCTCGCTATGAGCAAGAAGGTGGTGAGCCATGTGAAATGATTTGCTTAGCGTCAGATAATGAAGGCTTTGGTTTAAATATCGAAATTTGGGATGGCGGCGAAACCGAAGTATCGCTAACGCTCATGCGTCCAATGTCAGACATTGTAGACTTGTTTCCCGGAGACGCTAAGTGAGTGATGCTAAAGACAAGTGGTTACGTCAGGAACAAGCTGTACGTGCCACACAAATGGCATTTGATCTAAGCAGCGAAGTTCAAAAACTGATAAAAAAGCAGGCAATTGATCAAGAGCTAACGCCGTCAGATATGATCCGAAAAATACTTGGCTTAGACGTAAAGTCTAAAAAAACGCGTCAACGTTTATCGTTTAACTTAAATGATGATGAAATAGCGCAACTAGCCAGTCGCTTTGATGTACAAAGCGATGATAAGCGAGCCGTAAAGCAACAAGTAGCTGATTTATTAATAGCTCACACTAAAAATAAAAAAGTGAAATAATTTAATTAGGTTTTTATGAATATTGTTTTAATTGCTTACTTAATTATTTTTGCGTTGTTTGGTACTGCGGCGAGTTATTTTGTGCGTTTTATTTATGCATATTGGGTGCTTAAAACAATGCCCATGAAATACATTATTAAAGCGGGGATTTGCGTGGTACTGGTGGTAGTAATTTCAGCGTTAATTCCGTATTTAAGTTAACGCTGAAATTAGCTTATACGCGGCCGTTTTTATTTTATATCAAACGACTGGCATTGGTGGTTAATACACAGCGATTGCACTTCAAGTACAGGAGAACAATCAGTTAAGCCTTGTGCTTTATTTTGTATGTTTTCTTGTTTTGTTATTTGTTGAGCAAGCTGTTCTGCTTCTTCTTGAGATGTGTTTAGCGTTGAATAAACAGCATATTTACTCGGTCCGCCGCATGCGCGGGCGCCCACTTCAAGTACTTTGCACTGAAAGCTTGCAGTGCAGCTGTTATTACTCACCATGTTATTCAGATCATAGTTTAAGTCAGATAAGTTTTTACTTTGCTCATTTGACGTCACAGTACTAGCACAACCACTTAGTAATAAAATGCTGCTAGCAATGCTTAAAATTGATAGTTTAATTGTTGATGGTAAACAACTCATAACGTTATCCTTAAAATGCACTTACCGCTGAGCCTTCAAGTTTAACACATTTATTTTCAACACACTGCGTGCTTGGCGTTGTTAAATGCTGACAAATGCTCATCATCCCTTTTTGTGAATTATAACTACTTTCAAGCTTAGTAATTTTGTCGCTAAGGGCTGCTACTTGTTCCTCAGATGCTGCGTTTGTTGAGTACACAACAAAGCTGCTTGGCCCACCACATGCGCGACTGCCTACTGCATTTACTCTACATTGGGTGCTGGTATCACATTGCTTATCTGTAATTAGCGTATTTAATTCGGTTTTAGCTGTTTTTATATCGTCTATTGAAACGTTTTTTAAATCAGTTTTTGGTATTTTTTCAGCAACTACGTTCTTTTT
Source organism: Pseudoalteromonas sp. SWYJZ12 (assembly GCF_015864395.1). Taxonomy (NCBI): domain Bacteria; kingdom Pseudomonadati; phylum Pseudomonadota; class Gammaproteobacteria; order Alteromonadales; family Pseudoalteromonadaceae; genus Pseudoalteromonas; species Pseudoalteromonas sp. SWYJZ12. The sequence goes on along the minus strand of NZ_JADYXH010000022.1, from coordinate 60,843 downwards.
AGTATTTTCTTGTAATTGAGTGTTCTCTTTTAGCTTTTGTAGCTCTTGCTTAGGTGCTTCAGCTTCTGAGGTGATTGTTACTTGCTGCGTTTCAGTGGGTGCTTTATCTAAGCATGCAGTTAAACACAGTGGTAAAAGTATGGCTAACAATGGGGTACGCATAACAAACCTTGATAGTGATGAAATATTCATCACTATCATACACGGTGCATTTTTTACGGCAATAAAAACTATATTATCAAGTAATTAAAGCCGTGAAAAATATCGTTTATTAAAGTCCACCCTGCGTTAGTTTGGTGGGGTTAAGTAGTTTTTCGAGTTCACTGCGTGGTAAATCAGTTTCTTGTTCGGCTACATCAATAATAGGGCGGGCTTCTTTATAAGCCTGCTTTGCTATTTTTGCTGCTTTTTCATAACCGATCACCGGATTAAGTGCCGTCACTAAAATTGGATTTTTAGCGAGCGCTTTATCTATATTAGGCTGATTTACCTTAAAGCTGGCAATGGCTTTATCGCCCAGCGCTTGTGCGCTATTTGCAAGTAACTCAATACTTTGCAAAATATTATACGCAATGACTGGGAGCATAACGTTTAGCTCAAAATTACCCGCTTGACCTGCTACGGTAATCGTGGCGTCGTTGCCAATAACTTGTGCGCTTACCATGGCTGCGGCTTCTGGTATTACTGGGTTTACCTTACCTGGCATAATAGACGAGCCCGGTTGAAGTGCTTCAAGCTCTATTTCACCTAAGCCCGCAAGTGGTCCTGAATTCATCCAGCGTAGGTCATTCGCTATTTTCATTTGTGCGACAGCGAGTACTTTTAATTGCCCAGAAAGTGCGACGATGGCGTCTTGTGAACCTATATTATAAAAAAAGTTACTACTAGGCGTAAATCTAATGCCTACATTGGCACTCAGATTTTCTGCAAATTTGGCTGCAAACTTAGGGTCTGCATTTATTCCTGTTCCAACAGCTGTACCGCCTTGTGCAAGTTCGCATACACGCTCTAAGCTATGTCTAATTCCTGCTGCGGCATGATTAACTTGTGACTGCCATGCACTGAGTGTTTGATCAAACGTTACAGGCATTGCATCCATTAAATGCGTACGGCCCGTTTTAACTATATGGCCTACTTCAGCTTTTTTCTTTTCCAGGCTTTGCGATAAATTTTCAAGCGAAGGAAGTAATTCGTACACTACATTTATTGCGCTACTGAGTGCGATAGCAGTAGGGACTACATCGTTAGAGCTTTGCCCCATGTTTACATCATCATTAGGGTGAATGCTTTCATTGCCTATCCGGCTAGCAAGCGTTGCAATAACTTCATTGGCATTCATATTTGAGCTTGTGCCAGAACCTGTTTGAAAAATATCAACGGGAAAATGCTCAACATGTTCACCATCAATAATACTTTGGCAAGCTTGCTCAATTGCATCGGCTTTAGCTTTGCTTAAATGGCCTAGCTCACAGTTACTTTGTGCAGCGGCTTGTTTTATATAAGCCAGTGCAGTTATAAATTGCTTTGGCATAGGTAAGCCACTAATGGCAAAATTATTAACCGCTCGCTGTGTTTGCGCCTGATAGAGCGCATCAGTAGGTACTTTTAGCTCGCCCATGCTGTCTGATTCTGTTCTAAAGTTGCTCATAAGTGTGCTCCTTAAAAAGGGTTGAATTCGTGACTAAGAATACGAGCTTCACGCTCAAGTATTAAAAATTGTGCAGTATTGTTATGCACTTTATAAAACCGTTTTAGTGCTAATAAAGGTTTGTATAACTGCTCTAAACATTGTTTACGAATAGCATTATGTATAAGAGGGTCGCACATTTTGTTCATAATTTCATGGTGTGTGCGTCTAAGATAAAACTCTTGAAGCAAGGGATTACGTTGTTGCTCAAATTTTTTGGCGACGTTAAGGGCGGTTTCTATGTAATCGGCAACGAGCATGGGTGCATGCAGGCCAGGTCTTAAGCAATGGCAAGAGAGTTCTTGATGGTAACGATGCTGGGCATAATTTGAAGACATAAAAAAACCGACTCAAGTTAACGATAATAGTTATCATTACATTTAATCGGTTTCAGTGTAAACAGTTATTATAAAAATTATTTGCGATACTAATTTGAGTTTTAATTGTAGCCAAGAATAAATATCTGATCTGTTTCATGTTTGGTCATCGCCTGTTGATTATGTTTAGGGTGCGAAAGTAAATCGATTACTGTAGCTCTCATATCAACGGCGTAACTATGATCGTCGGTGGTTTTTTCGGTTATAGCAGTAGCTGCGTCTACAGCGGTATAAGGGGGTATATGCATAATTTTATCCTTTGAAATTTAATATAAGTTAAACCACTTTAGTGGGTTAGTTATATAAAAGCATATTACGTACCAATCGTAATAAATTAACTCAACCATATGATAGTTATAGTGTTTAAAAATTATCTTTTTTTCATCACGACAAAATAAGCTAAATTTGCTTTACTGTTGTGCATTAATCTACAATTTTGGTGCACAGTAATGACAAAGCCATTTTCACAAGCCTGTGAAAACAATAAAACCCCTATTTTAGAGCAATTAAAGGACGTATTAAAAAATACTAAAACAGTACTCGAAGTTGGCTCAGGAACCGGCCAGCATAGTGTTTTTTTTGCAGAGCAATTACCACATTTACAATGGCATACAAGTGATCGCGCTATAAACCACGAAGGGATTAATTTATGGCACCGCGAAGCTAATTTAACTAATTTGCATGCACCACTTGAGCTTGATTTAAATAATGAGTGGCCAGTAGATAAGGTTGACGCTATTTATACTGCAAACACATTTCATATTGTAAGTTGGCAATTAGTTGAGCGTTTTTTTGACGGTGTTAAACGCCACTTAAATAGCGACGGTATGTTGTGTATTTATGGGCCATTCAAATACCAAGGTGAATTTACCAGCCCAAGTAATGATGACTTTAGTGCCTTTTTAACAGAGCGTGATCCGTTAAGTGGAATAAGAGATTTTGAAGCAGTTGAACAACTAGCTAAGCAAGCAGGGCTTACGCTTATTAGCGATACAGCCATGCCTGCAAATAATCAGTTACTCGTTTTTAAACGGCAGTAATGAGCTACATTGCTCTTTATATATATCAATATGGCCGCGTTCACGCTTTAAGTAGTCGCTTATTGCATTACTGAAGTCGCCATCAACAATATGGTGAGCAGAGTAGGTAAGCACGGGTTCAAATCCGCGTGCTATTTTGTGCTCACCTTGTGCACCCGAATGAAAACAGTTGAGTTTATGCTTTATTGCAAACTCAATACCTTGGTAATAACACAATTCAAAGTGCAGCGAATCTACTTCCTCACTTGCTCCCCAGTAGCGTCCATAAAGCGTATTTTTACCTACTAAACTAAGTGTTGCAGCAATCACTTTATCGTCTCTTTTGGCCAGCATAATAACGAGAGTATTAGCCATTAAGGCATGTAAAAGCGTAAAAAACTCCATATTTAAATAGCCCAAATGACCAGAGCGCTTTAAGTAGGTACGCTGATAAAACTCACAAAACAATTGCATTATCTCGGGCGTAATTTGCGTTCCTTGCAGCCATTCAATATCAATATTCTGTTGCGCTATTTTAGCTCGCTCTTTTTTAAGTGACTTACGTTTTCGTGAGCTAAGCATCTGCAAAAAGTCGTCAAAGGATTCATAACCTTTATTAAACCACTGAAATTGCACACCCACTCTTAACATGGCGTGTTGCTCAGTTAATGATGTTGCTTGAGCTTGATCGCAAAAGTTAACATGCCATCCCGACCATCCTTGCTCAGCACTGTGTAAGCTAAGTTGCTCTGTAATGTATTGATATACCGCATTTGGATTAGCGTGCTCGATAGCAATGCGCTTGCCTTCAATAGGGCTAAAAGGAATGCCAGATAGCCACTTGGGATAATATTCTAAACCGTGTTTTTCGTATGCCTCAGCCCATGCCCAGTCAAATACATACTCGCCGTATGAATGACTTTTTAAATACCCGGGTGCAAGTGCAACGAGCGTATCACTTTCAAAAATAGCGAGGTGATGGGGCTGCCAACCACTTTTTTGTGTTACGCATTGGCTTTGTTCAAGGGCATATAAAAAAGCATGTTGAGTAAATGGTTCATCACCAAATAAACGTTGCCACTGCGCCTGATCAATCTCATTAATACTGTTAAACCATTGGTGCGAAAACGTTCCCATGACTACTTACCTTGTAGTTGTTCTAAGCTGTTCTACGTTTTTAATAAACGTACTAATTTGCATTTTAAGCTCGGTAAAATGAGGATTATAAGTTAAGCGCTGTAAAGCCGGATAGTGTTTTAAGTTGGCGCTTGTACGCTCTCCTAGTTGTGGATTTTTTGTTGTTTTACATGTTTTGTACAGGGACTCGTCGTTAATAAAGCTGCCACAATTACGATAGGTTGCGTTAATTCCATAATGTGGATTTTGCGGTGAGTTAACAACAGCAATATGCGACATACCATGAACTTTTTTACACTGAGACGTTGTGCATTGCGGATTATTTACTGTGTAGTCACTAGCAAAGTCTGGCGGTAAAATATCAGTGCTTCCATAAAGTACTAAAGTATCGAGCGACTTATATTTTACTGAATTACCTTGGTGTAATGCACTCAATAACTTTAGCGTGGCACGCGTATCTATCGTAGTATCAATATCGCTAAGTACACTAAAAATAGGTAATTTAAGTGCAGGGCGTTTGTTCAAGCTACTTATGCTTGCAAGTGACATTGCATCGTACGAAGCGGCAGCTGCATTTAAAGGAAATGATTCATACTTAGCAAAGTCTACATCGGCGTCTTTATCTATCCAATTAACAAAGGGTATGGCATCAATCCACTTTGCTATCCAGCCGTACTTATTATGTGGCTCGGAGCCTGGCGAATAAAGCATAAGCGCTTTAATTTTAGGGGATACAGTGTGTTTGGTTGCGTAATCAAGAAGTAACGCTGCACCGGTAGAGTAACCTGCGAGTATCACCTCATCAAAGTCTTGCACCGAGCGTTCAATACCGTATTTTATTGCTTGTTGCCATTGGCTAACGTCTACATTGAGTAAAGCACTTGCGGCGCTTCCATGTCCTGGTAATAAAATAGTACGCACAGTATAGCCTTGCTGATAATACACTTGTGCTAAATCGTGATACGTAAAGGGGGAGTCAGTTAGTCCGTGGATTAATAGCGCAACTTTATTGCTGTTTGGATGCGTAAGCTCAAAAGGGGCAATAATATCTGCAATAGTAGGGTCAGGTTTTCGCTTACCCTGTATTACTAATTGCTGATACGTTTGTGTAATAACAGGGCATGGCATATTTGCACGTGGATTGGCTTTATTTATATGTTTATATGCAAAATCTAAGTAATCGTTAAATGGTAAAATGGCGTGGTAATTAAAGCGCTGATGGTTGTGCTCATTTTCAAAGCGTAATAAGCCTTGTTGCTTACTTTTTGTTATAAATTTAAAGTCGCTCGCCTGCGATATACAGTTTTGAGCGACAGCTGTATGAGAAAAAAGACTTAAAACAAAACCAAAAAATACTCTTAAAACTATTCTTAAAATTAAACCACTATTGTTCATTAACTTCTGCATATTGGACAAGACACTCGGTTAGCTTAATGAGTTCAAGCGGTTTTGCAAGATGTTGATTAAATCCAACTGCTTGTGCATGTGCTTTATCCTCTGGCATTACGTCGGCAGTTAAAGCAATAATAGGGAGTTCTTGTTTGGTTTTAAACTGCCGAATCAGTGCAGTTGCTCTATAGCCATCCATTATAGGCATTTGGCAATCCATAAGGACTAAATCAAAATGTTGTTTTTTCACTATATCGACCGCCAACTCACCGTTTTCTACCATATACGGCATAATCCCTAACGAGCCAAGCATCGCTTTAATAACCATTTGATTTACTGGGTTATCCTCTGCGACCAAAATGTCTAGCGAAGTAATATTAGTATTATCAAATGTAATAACATGTTCTTTTTTAGGTTCTGTTGTTTCTAATCGCATTGAAAATGTAAAAGTAGAGCCTTTATCTATTTCACTTTTAAGGGCTATTTCTCCCCCCATTAATTGGCTTAGCTCTTTTGCTATTGTTAAGCCAAGTCCTGTACCGCCAAACTGCCTTGAGGTAGAACTATCAGCTTGGGTAAATGCGTTAAATAATTTTTTATGCTGGCTTGGTTTTATACCTATTCCGGTATCACTAACGTTTATAACAAGTTGTACTTTATTGGCGGCAGTAAACTCTGTTTCTATGTTTAAAGTAACGCTGCCTTGGCTTGTAAATTTAATCGCGTTACTACATAAATTAAGTAATACCTGCTCAATTCGCATAGGATCACCAATAAACCAGGTATTTAAAGGTAACTTTGAGTTAACTTGCCAGTTAATACCTTTGTTAACTGCGCTTTGTTCAAACATATTGTCTATGCGTGTTATTAAGGCACCTAGGTCGAATGCAATAGATTCAATAACTAACTTTTGGGATTCTATTTTTGATATATCAAGAATGTCATTAATTAAGTTTAATAAACTTTTAGATGATGAGTTTATTTTATCTAAATAGCCAATGAGTGTACTTGCACTGTCTGTTTCTCGAGCAAGTGAAGAAAAACCAATAACGGCGTTTAATGGTGTACGTATTTCGTGGCTCATATTCGCTAAAAATTGGCTTTTAGCCTGATTAGCTAAATCAGACTGCTGCTTTGCTTGTGCGAGTGAGTGTGTACGCTCTGCAACTTGACGTGTAAGTGCAATCTGTTGCTGATTAAACAGCAGTAAAACCATTAAAATTAAAGAACATACGGCAACTTGAAGTATGAGCAATAATAGAGTTAGTTGACTATTATGTTGTGTTAAAAAGCTTTCTTTAAGGGCTAGTTTTACAATCCATTTTTGCCCTGCAAAGTCCACGTCAAACGACATTAAACGGCTGCCTTTGGCTTGCTGAACATCCTGAGAGTAATTACTATAAAACGGCGGTGTGTTTGTATCTTCGTATATACCAATCGAAAACATATCAGACTGTTCTTTAGAAATGGCCTGCTCAATAATACTACGCACTAAAAATATACCAGTGGCATAGCCTTTAATTGTTTTTTCATCGTTATATTGGGAGTACACAGGGGCAAATAATAAATAGGCTGGTTTAGGTTGTTTGGTTTGCACCAACTGAATTATTTTAGTTCCGACTGGCATGTACTTTATAGCGGGGTTAAGCAGAGAGTTTTTTCGATCAGGGTTTGAAAATACATTAAAGCCAATAGCTTTTTGATTACCATTAAAAGGAGCTATGTATTTTACTATAACAAGGGGATCGTTAATTTCAAGAGGTTCGCCAACTATATCAATATCTAAATGGTAAATGTTTGATATTTCTTGAGCAAAGACTTCGCGTTGATCTTGAGGTATTTTTGCATTCCACGATAAAGCGTTAATAAACTCGTATTGAGTTAGTAACTGACTAGCATAAGAATAAAAATCTTGCTGGCTCAGCATGGGAGATGATTGAACCTGACTTGCTAAGCTCTGCACTGCAATAATACTGCGATTTGTATATCTATAAAGGCTGTTTTCTATAACGTGGACTTCACGTTCGGCAATTTTAATAGTGCTTATACGATTTTCCTGATCGTATAATTGTGTTGTTACCGCGACTGATAAAAATAAAACTGAGCATACTGCAATTGTCGGAAATGCCGATATAGTATGTTGATTAGACTTTTGTGGTAATAAAGAAAGTAAAAACGGAGTCGCAATTAATACCCCTAATGTATCGCCAAGCCACCAGTAAATAACATTATTCCAATGATTATCAATACTGTAAATCGAGTTAAATTGACTCAGTGCGAATACGCCAAAGTTAGCTGAAATTAAGCTGACCAATATGGCTATGACTAAAATAAAGTAAATTATATTCTTGCGCTTTTTAAAGCGCAGCGGGTGACCAAGCCAATACTTTAAAAGAGCTGCGCCGACCATTGCCTGTATAACAACACCAAAGGCGATATACATAGCCTCGTTGAATGAGTTGCCGACCAGGACTAGCTCATGAGCTGAACTATCAAAAATATTTAGGTTAAACGCAATTGCAGCTACAAATAAAGGCGGGATAAAGCGCCACCACCAAATATAACAACCGACTAGAGCTATGCCGGCAGGTAACCAAATTGGAATTATTTGCGAGTTAAAAGCAAGTTTAGTGAGTGCTATGCCGACTAAAAAATATGCTAAAGCAAACATGATGTAAAAAATAATGGAATGATTTTTAGAGTTAAAATTTTTCACATAAGGTCCAAGCAATTATTATTATCGTTTTGAAATATCAGTATAGCTAACAGTAAGTTATTTTGGTTATTTTTATAATGGTAACTGTTTTTTGCTAAATGACTGCTTTAACACGACTGTTGATTCTATATTTGCAATACAACTTAAACTACCTAGTTGATGTTTTACAAATGTTTCGTAGCTCTCAAGATCATGTGCAATGATTTTTAATAAATAATCATAGCTTCCTGATATTACACAACACTCTAATACATGTGGTAATTTTTCTACATGTTGCTCAAATTGCTCTGCAGCACTTACCGAGTTTTGGCTTAATCGTACAAACGCATATACCAACACATTAAGGTTAAGTGCTTTAGGATTTATGGCGGCGTGGTAGCCGGTAATAATGTTTTCTTGCTCTAACTTTTTTATACGCCTTAGGCAAGGTGTATCCGATAGGTTGATACTGCTGGCCAAATCTGAAACCGACATACGAGCTTGGCTTTGCAGTGCAATGAGTAATTGCTGGTCTTTTTTATCTAACATAGTTGTCGGCTTTTATTAATTATTTTTATATTTGTAGTGATTATTGCTAAGTATTGCAATTTTTACTAATTTTTTTGGCGTTTTACCCTCATTGAACTCTGTTAGCATTTAACTATAAAAATAATAGAGCACAACAATGAACACACATACCGCTATTTTTGATCACTGGATACGAACAGAGTTTGTCACTTTAAATAGTGAATTAGAGCAGCTTTATTGGCAGCAAACCGATAAAGCAAATGTAGAAGGAATAGGTGAGGCCTTAAAGCAACAATTAGAAAAAGAAGGCAACGCATTAATTAGCAATTTATTAGCCGAGGGAAACACAGATCAAGGCTTTGATAGCGCTTTTGACTTACTCGGTAACGTAGGATTGTTTATGGCGGCGTGTAGGCGCCATGAAATTACTGAGCCAAGCAGAGAAACTACTTCGCCACTAATTGAAGCCTCAGCGCTTGCTATGCATATAGGCGCATCCATTGGCGTAACCCCTCGTTTTGCTACCGCCCACTTAACTACTCATAACAAAGCACTTAACGGTATTTATAAACGATTTACCAATTTACCTGATGAAAAGCTATTTCTTGATTACAACACTCAAGGCATTTTGGCCTACAAACGGGCAAGTGATGCATTATTAAAAATATTGCCGTTAGGTATTTCACATCCCTTGTGTGGTGAGTTATTAAAAGTAGCTAAACAAGCGCTTATAGATGTAATTGAGTCAAACAATGCACTTTATTCTGAGCTCGATACAGATCGATTTTTTAACTGCGTTCGCCCTTATTATAAACCGTACCGTGTAGGTAAAGAGGTTTACAGAGGTGCAAATGCTGGTGACTTTGCAGGTATTAACGTGATTGATATGTTACTAGGGCTTTGTAGCGCAAATGAGCCTAGTTACTCGCAAATGCTGGTGGATAAGTTTTTATATATGATGCCAGAGGATCAACAAATCCTACGAGAAGCCATGCGTATGCAAAGCTTTATGGATGACTTTTTACAAGCAGAGCAATATAAAAATACAGATTGGTTTAAAAGCCACGCAACGTTATTTATCCAAGTGTGTAAATTACATGGTGACACCGCAGTCGGTCATCATAATCAACTGGTTGAAAAGTTTATTGCTCAGCCCTCAAAAAATATGCAACAGCAGCATATGAGCAAGGTAACAGCAAGTGGTCCGCCGCTTCATGTGTTACTTGATTCGCTCGAAAAATTAAGAGATAGGCGGGCCAGTGCCAAACGCGACGATATAAAAACACGTTTTGACGATCTAAATACACTTAAAAAATGGGTTAAATAGCATGCTTAAAAATGATTTTTGTATGGCTGATGGCTGTTATTTACTAAACCACTCGGTAGGGCGTCCTCTTAAAAATACGCAGCAATATTTAGCTCAGCACTACTTTTTACCGTGGGAGAGCTCAAATAAAGAACCTTGGCAACAATGGCTGCCCGCAGTTGAGCAATTTACTACCGCGCTTGGTAAGTTATTTAATGCGCCTAGTTCGCAGTTTTGTCCTCAGGTTAATTTATCAAGTGGCTTAACAAAGTTGCTTATGTCGCACCCACGGTTACAGCAAAAAAATTGTAAAGTGCTAATGGCACAAAGTGATTTTCCGAGCATGGGTTTTGCAATGCAAAAAGCATTACCAGAGTGCGCACAAATTATGTTTATACCAGAGCACGAAAACCTAACTGATATTAGTGTTTGGCAGCGTTATATAACCGCCGACATCGATTTAGTTTTTATAAGTCATGTGTATTCAAATATAGGTGTACAGGCGCCTGTATACGATATTGTAGCTATAAGTAAATTAACCAATAGTTTATCAATAGTTGATGTTGCTCAATCAGCGGGTGTTATACCGCTTGATTTAAGCATACTCGATGCGGACTTTATGATTGGCTCGAGCGTTAAATGGTTATGTGGTGGCCCAGGTGCAGCTTATTTATGGGTTAACAAAAATCAAATAGAGTATTGTGAGCCTAAAGATGTGGGTTGGTTTTCGCATCAAAATCCATTTGAGTTCAATATAAACCACTTTGAATATAACGCCAGTGCGCTCAAATTTTGGGGGGGCACTCCCTCTGTAGCGCCTTATATTATTGCCGCAAATAGCATTGCTTACTTTGCAGAGCTAACTGCTCACAAGGTAAGGAATCATAATTTAGCTATGCTTACGCTTATTCATGAGCAACTAGGCAAATATGTTGCATCACCTATGAGTAGTGATAAATGCAGCGGGACAGTTATTTTGTTTTTTAACAAGCAGCAAGACCATGTACTTACAGCGCTTAATAAAGCGAAAGTCAGTGTAGATGCCCGTAAATTTGGGATACGAGTATCGCCACATATTTATAATACTCAAGAAGACGTTGCGCAGTTTATCTCGATAGTAAAACGAGCGCTTAAGGGTTTTGGCTAAGCTGCTGCTTTCTTTGTTTTAATGACTCTATTTTTTGCTGCGTTTGATTAATTGATGCGTCGTAAGCTTGCTTTAACGAATTTGTTTTAGTTGCGATAGCATCAGCAATAGACGAAGCGCCTAAACGATTGGCTTTATCTTGAGTCATGTAATCTATCTGCTGTTTTTTAGCTGCGTATTCTTTTTGGCTTTGTGCAATAGATAGCTCGAGACGCTTTATTTCTCGTTCTATTTGTTGAACTTCTAAGTAGTCATCCACAGAGGTGTCGGTAATACCTTTACCGGGCGTAGAGCTTTTGTATGCTTCAATTACGTTTATATCTTTAAGAGTAATAACTTGTGCATCTTTAGCGCAAGGCGTTTGGCTAAAGGTAGGAACGCCCTTAATTACACACTTATACACTGTTGTACTTTGTGCCAAGGTAAAAAATGGTGCTGCCGCGCAAACTGATAGCAATATGAACCGGATCATAGCTAAACCTAAAGTGGCTAAAGTTATGTTAATAATGCCCTAAGTTATTACTAGGCACAATTTGTTTAGTTTTTATAATTTTTAGGCACAAAAAAACCACAATCAAGTGGTTTAAATTAAGTATGGTGGAGAGGGAGGGATAGACTTGCTTGCATCCATGTAATCAATCGCTGCGCGACGCTTGCAGCGGCCCAAAATGTTCCAGACATTTTGTCGAACCCTGTCGAGGGTTCTCACCCTCCCAATTTAGTATCGGTGTTAAATTTTAGGCACAAAAAAACCACAATCAAGTGGTTTAAATTAAGTATGGTGGAGAGGGAGGGATAGATTTGCTTACATCCATGTAATCAATCGCTGCGCGACGCTTGCAGCGGCCCAAAATGTTCCAGACATTTTGTCGAACCCTGTCGAGGGTTCTCACCCTCCCAATTTAGTATCGGTGTTAAATTTTAGGCACAAAAAAACCACAATTAAGTGGTTTAAATTAAATATGGTGGAGAGGGAGGGATTCGAACCCTCGATAGAGCTACAAACTCTATACTCCCTTAGCAGGGGAGCTCCTTCGGCCACTCGGACACCTCTCCAACGCCATAACCGTTTGTATTGATGGAAGTAAAAAAGCCACCAATTAAAATATGGTGGAGAGATAGGGATTTGAACCCTAGATGGGCTATAAACCCATGCCGGTTTTCAAGACCGGTGCATTCGACCACTCTGCCATCTCTCCGTGACGCAGAATAATACTTAGGTGATACCGCTGTGTAAATAGCAAAATGACTGTTTGCCTAAAAAATGTACGTAAATGAGGTTTTTTTTGTAAATAAGGGGAAATTAAGGCAATTTTTAATAAAATAAATAGGTTGCAGCAAACAAGGGGGAGCTAAATAAGTGACTTCATTTAGTGGTTGAGTGTTCGCTGCACCGAAAAATAATCATGGTTGGGTGATTATTTATATTGAGCTGCGCCGCTAAGTGCTAGTCTTTTACCAATAGTGTTAAGTCTAGCTAACATTCTTGCTTTACGGTTAGTTGGTTTAACTGCTACTTGAGCTGCTGCTGTTTGATTTAATGTGTTAATTGGTTTCATTATTTTGCTCCGGGTTGTATATGTTGAAATCGCGTGCATTTTGCACGTTGTTTGATTAAAAAGACAACGATAAAAATTGAGCCTGACGGATTAGTTAAACTAATCCTTATTGATTTTATTAACGTGCGGTTCAGTGTTTTTTATTATGGTTTTTGCATAAATAGTTAAAATAAAATCGGCTTTACTCTCACCAATACTGGTGTTTGTGTGTGTTTTTATTTATTTATATGCATTTTAAATAAACTTTTTTGACTAGTTATTCAGATTAAAAAAACTCAATTAAACTCTTTTTTATTCGTTCTTAAATACATTGTTGGAAACAAAAGCTTGTCACTACTAATAATTATTAAACCAAGTACAAAAAAACAGAGTGAAAAATCACTAATATGGCTTAAAAGCATTTGTAAAAAACGCAGTTTTTCTTATTGTATGTTTACTACAACGGGAAACTTTAACGATGACTGCGCTCAAATAAGGTTGCTACTGAGTAAATTTACCAAAGTAGTTGTACTTGGCGGAGACGGTACATTGAGCTTGGCGGTTAATGCGTTAATAGGGAGTAGCTGTACGTTAGCATTATTGCCTTGCGGTACAGGTAACGATTTCTCGAGAGGGTTTAGTTGCAAAGAAGATGATTGGCGAAAGGCACTATTTAATACACCGACAGCAGTTGATGTAGGAAAAATTAATAGCCGCTATTTTATTAATATTGCAGGGGTAGGGTTTGATGCTCATGTAGTTAAAGCGATTAATGCTAAAGCTAGTTTTTCATCTTTTGATTACAGTTGGACGAGCATTAAGGAGCTATTTTATTATCAAGCTCAGCAGTTACAAGGTACGTTTAATAACGATGTTTGGCAGTATCAAAATTTAATTACCGTATTTGCTAATCATAAGTACTTTGGTGGTGGTCTAGAAATAGCGCCAAAAGCAGATTTAACTGATGGGCTGCTTGAGTGTTATCAAATGCGATCGGGTGGGCTTTTTTATAATGTAATAAGCTTTATGAAGTTATTTTTTAAGCGCCATCAGCATATAAAAAACCTTAACTACAGTCGCTTAAATACAGCTTCCATAAAAACTGAAGGGTTATTGATTGAAGCAGATGGTGAACTGGTAGGTAAAACTCCTGCCGTTATTAGTGTACATGGGCAGGCTTTACTTTTTCATATGCCAATAAAAAAGCGCCTACAGTAGGGTAGGCGCTTTTACGTTAGTTGCGTTAATAACGCGTCTAACTGGGGACGGAGCCACTTTTAGCCATTGCTCTATTAGCTAAAAAGGCGTTAATTCGTTTTGTTGGAGTAAGCACAATGGCGTTACCTAATAGCACTAGGCTAAATCCTGCAAAGGTATTTGCGTGCCATTCAAAGCCTTCAAAAAAGCTACTCAGTGTTACTGCCACTAATGGGAATAAAACAATAACGTAGCTGGCTTTTTCAGGGCCTATATTTCTAAGTAGAGCAAAGTAGCAACCAAAAGCGATTACAGTGCCAAATATTGATAGATAAAGTAGTGATAACCAGTAACTTGGTGGAGCGTTTAAACTAAATTGCACATTGTTCATTAATACATATAAAGCCAAGCCTATAGCGCTGTATAACATACCCCATGCATTGCCTTGCAATACACCAATTTGTTTACGAGAATTACGAACGCTTACCATATTTCCCAATGAAGCCACAAAGGTGCCACCGAGGGCAAGTAGTAACCCGACCAACGCACCATTACTCAAGTCGAACTGCTGTAACTGTGGCCAAAACAGACACGTAATACCTAATACAGCGAGTACAGCACCTGTATAAATTCGTTTTGAGATTGGCTTACCAAAAAATAACCGAGTATTGACTATGTTCATAACCAGCAGCATTGAAAAGGCAATAGAGGTCATGGCTGAGGTAAGGTGATTTTGTGCCCAGTAAAGCATTAAATAATTTAATCCAAAATTACAAATGGCTAATAAAACAAAAAAGCCATGATCCAGTAACTTAAATCGCATGTCGGGTTTTTTGTACGCTACATATAACCACATTAAAAGCGCTGCAATAGCAAAGCGATAAAATAACGATAACTCTACCGCAATATCACCTAACTGAAACTCTATGGCTAACCAAGTTGAGCCCCAAATTAAAACAGTTGTAATGTATAGCGCTGCACTTTTCATGGTTAGTCTCCAAAGCCCGATTGAATGGCTATTTTAAGACCTATCTGTATACTTACCATATACAGAAAAGTAAAAATGTAACCTATACAGATTTGGTGTGTGATGATAAGACAAAAAAATAGCCAAGGGCATGAGTTTTTATATCAGCAAGTTATTCAGTTGATTAGAGATATGAGCGCTCAACAAGTTTTACTCCCCGGCGAAAAACTTCCATCACTGCGTAAAATGGCAGATAACTTAAGCATAAGTATCCCCACTGTAAAACAGGCTTACCAGTCACTTGAAGATCAAGGGTTGGTAGAGGCGCGTGAAAAATCAGGATATTTTTTAAAAGTCGTTAGCATGGCGCACAATTTACCTAAGCGAGTTAAATTAAGTCGCGAACCTGTTGTGGTAAATAAACAAGCCTTAATAGAGCAGGTGTACAGCGCGATTCATCAAGCGAACGTAGTCCCTTTTGGTATCGCTAACCCAATTGCCGCAGCACCTACCGATAAAGCACTCGCCAGAAATATGCGCCGCGTAATGACAATTGCGGGCAGTAAAGCCATAAACTATGGCCCAACAGATGGGTTTGTACCGCTGAAAAAGCAATTAGTGCATCGCTATTTAGATTTTGGTATTGGCATTGATATGGACGAGCTTGTGATCACCAATGGAGCACAAGAAGCCATGGCTATTGCACTTAAGTGTGTAACAAAGCCAGGCGATGTAGTGGCTATTGAGACACCTTGTTATCACGGGATTATAGAGCTAATAGAAAGCTTAGGGCTTAAAGCGCTCGAAATACCACTGTGCCCAGATAATGGCATTTGGTTAAGCGATTTGGAGCGCGCTTTGAATGAGCATGACATAAAAGCGTGTTTATTCTCGACAGCAATTAGCAACCCTGTAGGCAGCTTTATGCCAGATACAAACAGGCAGCAGCTGGTGGAGTTACTCGAAAGCCACGACGTAGTGCTTATTGAAGATGACGTATACGGCGATTTATATTTTACGGCAAAACGAGGCACACCTGCTTTAGCGTACTCTAAAAAAGGATTAGTGATCAGTTGCTCATCTTTTTCTAAAACCGCAGCGCCTAGCTATCGTGTGGGTTGGGTCGTTGCCGGTAAATTTGCAACACAAGCGCGGCGATATAAACGAGCACTAAGCTGTTCTGCTTCGTTAATAAACCAATGGGCGTTATCAGAATTTATTGCCAGCGGCGAGTACGACCGTAACTTAAAGGTACTCAGGCAGCGCCTGCGCGATAACAAAGAGCGTATGCGATGGTGTTTACAACAAGCTATGCCAAAAAATACACGTATAAGCGATCCAAAAGGAGGCTGTGTAATGTGGCTAGATTTAGGAGGCGAATACGATAGTCAAAAATTATTTTTACTTGCTCTTGAGGTTGGTATTAGTATTACCCCTGGGCTTATTTTTTCAGCCTCTAATAAGTATAAAAGCTGCGTAAGGTTAAGTTATGGTGTGCCGTGGAGCGAGCAGATAGAGCAAGCAATTATTACTCTGGGTAAGCTCACTTTATTAGCTAAAAAGTAATACCAATCTGCTTATATATGGGGTCTATTTAACGTTAAGAAAATTACGCTAGAACTAGGCAAAAGTTTTTGTATCTAGTTGTTCTAAATAAAAAATTTTTAACGAAGTTATAGTGCAATTTAATTCGTTAAATTGATCAAAGATTTATGCAGGTTGGTATAAGTTTGGGAAACACAAAAAAGCAGCATTTAAGTAAACTTAAGTGCTGCCAAAGGGATGTTAAATAACGTTTGCTGTACTAATTCTGTTTAAAGCTAAATAATTGGTAACCTTTAAGCTCTGGCACTTGCATTACTAATTGCTCTTCTTGTTTTGCAATATCAGCAAAGTTTTCACATAAAGAGTTAGCTCTCTCTTCAAGTGCGCTTGCATGTAGCTCTACTTTTTCTTCTATTTGTGCACCCATATTTTCCATGCGTTGTTCAAAGGCATCCATATCGCCGCCTGAACCAAGTAACTCAGAACCTAAAGCCACTAAAATACTGCCCATTGATTGCATTACTGCTGATTCAACCGCTGTTTCTATCTGCTGCTCAAATTGTTGTTCAAAGTTTTCGCCAAATTGATTAAAACTTTGTTGGCCCATTACAAATGTACCTTGCTGGTAAAATGTATTTTCTACCTCAATTTTAATGTCGTCCATAAGCTCAGACATATTATCAAGACCGTCAATATTAAATGCATTGCCTACTTCTTCTAATGCCACACCGGCAATTTTAACACCCTCTAACGCTATATTAGCTACTTCAGGTAATTGAGTGCGTAAGCTGTCAGAGTACTTATTCAGTGCTTCGCGTTGTGAGCTATTAAGCGCTACAAGCTCGCCATTTACGGTTAAGTCACCATGGGTATTAAATTGCATAGTTTTATTATTGGCTGTAAAAATTTCTAATTCGTTTGGTTTAATACGTACATCGTTTTTAAATTCGACGTTACATTCATCGTTACTAAATGAAATTGCAGAATCGTTGTCGTTATGAGCCATAGCGGCTGGCGTACAAATTAATGCGCTAACTAATAGTAATTTTTTCATGTTTGTTCTCTACTTTTTGTTGATGACGATTAATTAATAACAAGTTTGATGCCAGTTTTATTTTTCCATAAAAAACAATTGATTAAGTGTTTTTCTTTATTTTTTAGCAAGTCAAAATAATTAATAAATAACTATTTTTTAGTCAAATTGGCTAACTAATAAAAATTAATAAATTTTATTTATCGATACGATAAAAAACTCTCACTTTCCTCAATTCAAATTTAGCGCTATTTATTCACATTACTGACATGAAGACTATTTACAGTAGTCGCGTGGCTTTATTTTGATGTTAATTTGCAGTGCACTTTGGCATTAAACATTTTTAATTTTACCGGCTATTGCGATAATAAAATCCTTGGTTGGTCTCAAACACTTTATGGAGTGGGTTGTGGGTAAGACATTTAGTTACGATGCGCTAGATGACGATTTTGTTGAAGACGAGTACGAAATGCTCGGACGTAATCAACACGATAAGAACAAGCAAAAGGTTAAAAAGAAGTTGGAAGACTACCTTGAGCAAAAACGCTTGCGTAAAAATCTAGGCGAAGACGATTTAAGCGATTACACCGATTAAATTTCACTAGTATAAATAAAATACCAATTAATATTGAGAGTTTAAATGTGCAGTTATGCGTATGTTTAAGTTTCAGTAGTATTGGCAATAAAGAGGCCTTGCGCCTCTTTATTACTTTTCAAAGCGTGCTTTTAGCCTGTGCCAAAGCTTTTTGAATTGTAAGTTCTAGCTTTTCGGGTTTAGTAAAAGGTGCATAACGTTTAATTGGTGTACCATCTGCGGCAATTAAAAATTTAGTAAAATTCCACTTTATTTTACGTGTTAAAAAACCAGGTAAAGCCGATTTCAAGTGACGAAATACAGGATGTGCATGCTCACCGTTTACATCTACTTTGGCCGCCATTAAAAAGCTCACACCAAAATTAAGTAAGCACCCTTGCTCTATTTGTGTTGCGTCGCCGGGTTCTTGCTGACCAAATTGATTGCACGGAAATCCCAGAATAACTAAACCTTGGCTGGCATATTTATTATGCAAAGCTTGAAGCGACTTGTATTGGTAGGTAAATCCACATTTACTTGCGGTATTAACAATAAGCACAACCTTCCCTTCAAAATCATTAAAGTTGATAGGTTGACCCTGCAAGCTTGTTGCGCTTAATTGATGGAATTTGTGCATATTGGCGTCTTTTTATTGTTGTTAGCCGCATTTTAACCTGAGTGCAGTATTTCATAAAGTATAAAGATCGCACTAATTTAAAATTAGAAATAGCCCCATACCGGCAAGCGTAGTGTAATAAATATTATGTGTTTTGTAGGCAACAATAATGGCGACTATTGCTGCGCTTAAATAAGGGTTTTGCCAGTTTAAGTTAATGCCATCTTCATTCAAAAACACGATAGGCACCCAAATTGCTGTAAGCACTGCTGGTGCGCTAAAGCTTAAAAATTGCTGCATTTTAGGGCCTACTTTAAACGGCAAAGCACGGTGTAAAAATAAATAACGCGTAAAAAATGTAATGCACGCCATGAGTAAAATAGTCGTCATCATGGCGTTACTTCCTTTTTAGTGGTTAGTCTTGCTGTGCTGTAACCTGCGGCCATTGCCAGCAGCGCTGAGCAAACAAGCCATAACTCAAATCCTGTGCTTTTTAAAAGCGTTGCGCTAATGCCTGCTACAATTACCGTAACGAGTGAGGCCAAATTTTTAATGCCCGGAATAACCAAAGCTATAAACGTGGCAGCAATGGCAAAGTCGAGCCCTAAATTAGTTAAATCGGGCAGCATTGTGCCTGCTACAATGCCAATTAACGTCCAAATATTCCATGCAATATAAAAGCTAAAACCAGCGCTCAATGCGTATATTAAACGTGTTTTTGTTCTGTACGCTTTTCTATGGTGAGAAAATGCAAATAACTCATCGGTTAATACAAAACTTACTGGTAAGCGCCAACGCATAGGTTGGTCAATTACCTTATGACGTACAGCTAAACCGTATAAAAAGTGCCGAGAGCTAATAATAAATGTTGTGAATAAAATTGTGAGCAATGGTGTGTTGCCCGCTACAAGTTCAATTGCAACAAGCTGTGCAGAGCCTGCAAAGACTAATAACGACATTGCTTGGGTTTCTAGTGCACTAAAGCCATTTTGAATCGCTAAAGAACCACATAAAATGCCCCAAGGAACAACAGCTAAACACAGTGGTAGCATATCTAAAAAGCCTTTTAAAATAGCTTTTTTAACTGGTTGCATGATATTTACTCGCACGGCTTGTAGAATGGCTCATAAGGATACCTTAATATTATGATGTTAAAGTAGTTAACGAATTAGATAATACTGTTTTTTTAAGGATAGGCGCAATGACGACGTTAAAAGTGTGGGATGGGTTTATTAGATGCTTTCATTGGTTTTTGGTTGTAAGTATTGCGGTGCTTTATTTTAGTATTGAAGAGGGCATGATTGAGCTTCATTTTGTTGCTGGGTTCTTTACTTTAGCACTCATCGTAACGCGTTTAATATGGGGCATTATCGGAAGTAAAACTGCGAGATTAAGTGGGTTGCTGCACTCTCCTCGTGCTATTTTAAAGGCACTAAAGACACCAAGCGACTCGCTAGGTCATTCAGCACCTGGCAGTTGTATGGTAATGGTATTTTTTATAATTATAATTACGCAGCTTATTACCGGGTTAATGAGTAGTGATGGCATTTTAACTGACGGCCCGCTTGCTCAATATGTGTCTAGCGATACGATTGATTTTGCAAATTGGCTACATGAGCTGAATTTTGACATTTTACTTTATGCTATTGGTTTACATGTATTAGCTATTATTGTTTATAGAATAAAAGGTAAGCCGCTAGTTAAGGCGATGATCACAGGCTCAAAAGAGTTAAAAGCGGATGACTCTGAGGCTAAAGTAACAAAAGCGTCTTGGCCTGCGTGGCTAATATTTATATCTTTATTGGTGTTGCTGATATTTACGTGGGCAAAAGAACCTTTAACTTATTTATTTAGTTAAAAACACATTAAACCAATCTTAAAGGGTTGGTTTTTATTTTTGGTTACATTCTTTTGTTTGATTGTTATGCGGGGCCGAATTATAATCGCCGCATTGCTGGCAAACTAATCGAAAGATTAGGGCGCAAAGTTTCCGGTCTAAGGCTTTTTATAAAGCTATGGTAGCGGGACTACTGCATAACGTGTTGTTATGTATCACTTGCCCTCAGTGTATTTTTTGTGTATCCATAGTGTATGGATAAGATTTTGTAACTCTTAAGGTGTTGCCGTGTTTATGCATACGTCGTTGGCCTGTGGAAAGTGGTCAACAATAGGTTGCTTAAATCATCATACCCAATTGTTTATTGGCGATGTGGTGAGTGTAACCTTTTATGACATGCAAGGAGAGCTAGCTAGTTTATCATTTGATTACAAAATCACCTCGCTTGAACAAGGTGAACCTCACGCATGGCCACGTTTAGTTGCCGAGCATATTAACGTGCATGTACCCCTTGTTAGCGCAGGTAAAATGACCGAACAAGGTTTAATTGTAGCCTATAGAAACAATGAAATTTTTGCTTTGCAAAGCAGTGGTATATGTAAAGCGCATGTCGATTTTCATTGTATTGCAAAATGCGATGAGCGTGTTGTTAATAACCTTGATACTTATGATTACGTGTACCCTGAAAATTGTGAAAACTATAATGCGGGTACAAAGGTATTGCAGCCAAAAACAGGGCATGTTTATCAATGTAGGCCTTGGCCATTTAATGAGTTTTGCCGCGCGAGTGACGATAAAAAGTTTATGTTCGAGCCCGGTATTGGACAAAGTTGGGCTATGGCTTGGCAGCAAATATAAGGCTGTTAGTGAATTATCTTCCCAAAGGTATAGCGGTTTTAGTAATGAAGCGTTTACCGTTTTAGCCCATCCAACTATTGGATGGGCTTTTTTATTTTTATGATAAACTGTAAATCACGTTATTTTTTTAATTGGTTTTGTTGTGTCTCGTCCTGACTATTCTTTAAGTTTATTACCTAATTTCCCGATTGCTAAACAGCAAGCCCATACATTAAGTACTCATAATAAAATACGCACTGATAATTACTATTGGATGCGTGATGACGATCGTCAGGATGAGCAAGTACTTGCTCATTTACATGCTGAAAATGCGTATTGCGATGAACAGTTAGCTGCAATGAAGCCACTCCAAAATACACTTTTTGAAGAGTTAAAAGCACGCATTGTAAAAGACGATAACTCGGTACCCGTTAAAGACGGGAAATACTGGTATCACTCAGAAGTTCGTGGTGATGATGAGTACTCTCGCCATTATAGAAGCACGAGCATAAGGGCTGATAATAAAGAGCTTTTACTCGATGTGAATATATTAGCTGAGGGATTTGAGTTTTTTGAGCTAGGAGAAGTCGCACTAAGCCCATGCGAGCAGCTTATGGCTTACTCTGAAGATACTGAAGGTCGTCGTATTTATAATGTTCGCTTTAAAAGCTTAACGACCGGTGAAATGCTACCTGATGTACTTGAAAATACAGAAGGGCAGATTGTTTGGGCTAACGACAATAAAACTGTTTTTTATGTAAAAAAAGATTTAAAAACGCTACTAGGATACCAAGTATTTAGGCATGAGCTTGGCAGCGAGCAAAGCCAAGATGTAATGGTTTACGAAGAGCAAGACAGCAGCTTTTTTATGGGGCTTGGTAAAAGCCGCGACGAAGGCTTAATTATTATTGATTTAGCATCGACAGAGACCAACGATACATGGGTGCTTGATGCTAATAAGCCCACTGACGAATTTAAAGCATTAATGCCGCGTGAAGATGGCCACGAGTTTGACGTAGATAAGCTAGGTGACACATTTTATATTGTGACTAACTGGCAAGCTAAAAACTTTAGATTAATGACGGCAACAAACGAAACGATTGCTGATAAAACACAATGGTTTGAGCATACAGCTCACAGAGAAAATGTACTGCTTGAAGGTGTAGAGTTATTTAATGACTTTTTAGTATTGAGTGAACGCGAGCAAGGGCAAGCTCGATTTGTAGTTGTTAATAGGCTAGGGGATCGTATGGCACTTGAGTTTGCCGATCCTTGTTATTATGCTGCAATAGCAATGAACCCAGAGCCAGACACACGCACTGCGCGTATTTATTACTCAAGTTTAACAACACCAGGCTCTTTATATGATGTTGATTTAGCAACTGGCGAAAAAACACTACTTAAACAGCAAAAAGTACTCGGTAGTTTTAATGCCGATGACTATCAGTCGGAGCGATTAATGGTAACTGCTCGCGACGGAGTTAAAGTACCTGTATCTGTTGTTTATCGAAAAGACAGCTTTAAAAAAGATGGCACAAATCCGTTATTTCAATACGGCTATGGCGCCTATGGTTATACGATTGATCCTAGTTTTTCTAGTTCGTCATTGAGCTTACTCGATCGTGGCTTTGTTTATGTTATTGCGCATGTTCGAGGCTCTGAAATGCTAGGTCGCGAATGGTATGAGCAAGGTAAAAAAGAGCATAAACAAAATAGCTTTAGTGACTTTATTGATGTGACAAAAGCGCTTGTTGATCAAGGTTATTGTGATAGCAATAAGGTGTTTGCCTCAGGCGGCAGTGCCGGTGGCTTATTAATGGGAGCGGTTGTAAACCAGGCACCAGAGTTATATTGCGGTGTTGGCTGTCATGTACCATTTTTAGACGTATTAACCACAATGCTTGATGAGAGTATTCCGCTCACAACAAATGAATACGATGAATGGGGTAATCCAAATGAGCCTCAATTTTATGATGTGATAGAAGCTTACTCACCTTATGACAATATTAGCGCACAAAACTACCCGAACATACTCGTTACTACCGGTCTTCATGACTCACAAGTACAGTATTGGGAGCCTATGAAGTGGGTTGCAAAAATGCGTGAACTTAAAACAGACAGTAATATTTTAGTCTTTAAAACCGATATGGATGCAGGCCATGGCGGTGCATCAGGTCGTTTTAAAAGCTTAGAAGAAAAAGCCCTCGAAATGGCCTTTTTTATTGCGCTGTTAAATTAACTGCAAAATCGGAAAATTGTATTACTCTATATAGAAGTTGATATATATAAGGTAATTTATGTTTGGAGCACATGGCGAATTTCAGATTTGTTCACAGCCTCCTCATATGTATTTAAAATTGAAGGGGAGCTTTAACAATGAAGGTATAACATCATTAACTAATGGTGTTATTCAAGAATTGAGCACTCACCCTGAAAATACGATTAAGTTTGTGATTGTTAACTTAAAAGAGTTTGAACTGTTAACTTTAGATAGTCTTGATTCGTTAGAGGCCTATTTTGCGGGTGTAAAAGAACGTGGCTATCAACGAGTTGACTATATAAACATTAATATCATAGCTAAAAACATGTTTGAAAAAGTATGGAAAAATAGCGATGTAGAAGTTAATTTTTATAAAGATACTGAAAGCTATTTATTAATGCATCCAAGTGATAGTTATATAAAACAGAACTGGTAATTAATATGAGTATTATAAACCGCTACTGAAGAGGGCTTATAATACTCTCTAAACACCCTTTATAGCGCCTTGAAAGGTTTAAGCACATATCGTTTTTAAGTCTAACTTTATAATCGCCACTGTCAGTAGGCATCAGTTCGCAGATAGCTTGTTTTCTTACCAGCGTTGAGCGATGAATACGAATAAACCCTTCTGGCTCTAGCTGCTGTTCAATATTTTTCATGGTTTCGCGGTGTAATACCGGTGTACTACCTTGGGTAAAATGCAGCTCTACATAATTGCCCGCACCATTAATCCAAATAATATCTTTTATATCAATTAGCCTTACCTTACCTACATCTTTAACTACGATATGTGATGATGGTTTTTCGGTTTGTGTGCTTTGTTGATATTGACGTTCGGCCGCGCTTGCAATCGGGCAAAGGTGAATTAGTTTATCAAAGCATTTATCAATACGTGGTGCAGTTGAATCTACTATTAAAAAATCAACAGCGCCAACTTCAAAAGCAAAACTCGCAAAATGACCCGACTGGGCAATAATGACTAACTTAAGTTTTTTAGCTAGCTCTGTTAAATGCACTATTTGCATAGGGTCAGCCAGATTAGTTAGTTCGTAAAACAGTACGTTGTATTGATCTGTATCTATCTGATCTAATCTGTTTGCCTGAATAAAAGATTGAGATTCAAAGTGTCGGTGCTCTTGCACGCGCTTTGTTAAAAATGTTGCAAACTTAGTGTTACTAACAAAAGTTAATGCATGAAAAGAAGCGACCATTATTTTATATCTCTTGCTGTATATAATAATAAAGACCGTGCTTAGCGGAAAAACTGTTATGAAAAGTACAATATATTTATAAAATAATTGTGACGTACTAATTCGTCCCATAAAACTAGCTATTCATACCAAAGATTACGCCTAATAAATAACGTACGTAGAGTGTTTAAATAAATCCCCTTACTGTAATCCGCGAAGTAACTATTTAGTTACAAAAATAACAATTCAGGGGAATTATATGACATTAACTAACAAAGGTAGCGCACGATTATTTAAAAAATCGTCGTTAACAGTTGCGCTAAGCAGCGCGATACTTGCAAGCATTTCATTTCAAGGTGTGGCTGCAGAAGATGACGAAATTACTAAAATAGAACGTGTACAAGTTACAGGCTCTCGTATCAGCAAAGCGAAGCTTTCTCAACCAGCACCTATTGTAACAATTACAGCTGAAGATATTGCAAAAGGTGGCACCCCTGATCTAGGTAGTATTTTAGCTGAATTACCTTCGATAGGCGCAACAGATACATTAGTTGGTAATAACAATAGCAATGCTGCCGCTGGTGTTAGTTCTGCTGATTTAAGGCGTTTAGGAGCAGCAAGAACACTTGTTCTAGTTAATGGTAAGCGTCATGTAGCAGGGGCACCCGGCTCATCACAAGTTGATTTAAATACGATACCTTCCGCACTGATAGAGAGAATTGAAATTATCACAGGTGGAGCATCTGCTATTTATGGCTCTGATGCGGTATCTGGGGTAGTTAATGTCATTTTGAAAGATAACTTTGATGGTTTACAGTTTAATGCTTCAGTTGGTAATTCAACTGAGGGGGTGGGTACTGAAAACCATAGCTTTAGTGTTGTAGCTGGGACAGATATTGCTGGTGGTAAAGGTAATATAACCTTTTTCGCAGGCCAAGATAGAGTGCGCCAGGTTTTAGCCAATGATTTACGCCAAACAAATGCTTATGGCACAGTAGATAACCCATTAAATACTGGTGAAAATGATGGTATTCCAGATCGTTTAACAGTGCCTAATGTGCTTTCTGAAAGAATAAGTGAAAATGGTGTAATTAATCCATTTGGCGATAGTGGAAGTATCTATACTTTTAATAATGGTGGTAGAGCTGAGTTAATGCCAGCACGGGAAGCAAGCGGTAGCTTTGCTTTTGGTAATTTCCCTGATGGTTGTGAATTTTGTGCTAATACACAAGATTATGAAAATGTATTACCAGAGCTTGAAAAGTTAACACTTGGTTCTACATTAAATTATAACCTTACAGATAATCATACATTTTATAGTGACTTTAAATTTGTGCGCACTGAAGTTGAGCAGCAATTTCAACCATCTTTTGAATTCGGTGGTATTTTCATTGATGTTGAAGATAATCCATATTTAGATAGCAACCTTCGCCAACAGCTGCTTAGTGAAGGTACTACTAGCGTTGAAATGTCTAAATTTTTTGGTGAGCTAGGAAACCGAAGCGCAGATAATAAACGTGAGTTATTTCGAGTTGTAACTGGGCTTAAAGGGATCTTTACTTTAAGTGAAACTGACGTTGATTATGATTTTTATTATGTTTACGGCCAAACAGATAATCGCCGAAAAACACTTAATGACTTAATCCCAGATAATTTGGTTGCTGCACTTGATGCCGTGATTGATCCTGCCACAGGCGAAGCTGCATGTCGAAGTCAGGTACCTAGCTTACAAGGAGAAGGTTATATTGATCCTGCTAGTGTAAATGGTGACGCTTGTACTCCATACAATGCATTTGGCTTTGATCAAGCCTCAGCAGCTGCTAAAGATTATGTATCAGCAGATGTTACTCGTACAGATACAATTACCCAAGAACTTATTGGCGGCAGCATAACGTTTGATACAGGTGAGTTTTTTGAGCTTCAGGGCGGCGCAATTGGTTTGGCTACCGGTTTCGAATACAGAGAAGAGACTTCTGAAAGCATTACTGATGAATTCACAAAAGCTGGATTTTTATCAAACGCGGCTACACCTGATGCATACGGTGAATTTGATGTAACGGAGGCATTTGTTGAAATCAATTTACCTCTATTAACTGATGTAGCATTTGCAAAAGAGTTAACTATTGATGCAGCATACAGAACAGCTGATTACTCTCACGCTGGTACAGCTGACGCATGGAAAGTTGGTTTACTATATCGTCCAGTAGATGATGTTCGTATACGTGGTACATATGGACAAGCCGTTCGTGCACCAAATATTACCGAAGCTTTCGATCCAATATCGCCTGGTTTTGATAATATTGCAGATCCTTGTGATGCAGATCGTATAGATAACAACCCAAATAGAACAGCTAACTGTGCGGCATTAAATATAGGTGCGGGCTTTCAAGCTAACGATAATGTAAGTATTGATGTTCTTAGTGGTGGTAACCCTGAACTAGAATCAGAAACATCAACATCACTAACCGCTGGTGTTGTGTGGACTCCGAGCTTTTTTGAAAACTTTTCATTAACTGTTGATTACTATGATATTGAAATAGAAGATGCTATTTCTTTTATTTCTGCACAGAGTGTTATAGATAATTGTGTTGATGCTGCTGGTGGTCCAGATGCAGCGTTCTGTTCGCAAGTTGATCGTGACTCAGCTAGCAACGATATAACTTTAGTACGTTCAGGTTATTTAAATGCAGCCTCAATAACAACAAGAGGTATTGAAGCTGATTTTGATTACGATATGAACTTAACTGATTACTCATTAGAAGGTGATTTGAAGTTCAACTTATTTGTGAATCATCTTCTTGAGCTTGATGTGTTCGAATTTCAAAGTCGACCAGATACAGTAAATGTTGAAGACGGTGAAGTTGGTGATCCAGAATGGCAGGCACGTTTCTCTGCTGTGTATAACTATAACGATTTAACGCTTAATTGGACTACTCGCTATACCGACCGTTCTGCGCGCTTTGATTTATCACCAGACGGTGATATTGAAGAGGATTTAAAACCTGGCTATGTCGGTTCTATTATAACTCACGATATTTCAGCAAGTTATAATGTATTTGATAATACACGTGTAGATTTTGGCCTTCGTAATGTGACAGACAAGCTACCGCCTGCATATATCTCTGCTAGTGGTGGTGATGAAGCTATTTATGATGCTGTCGGTCGACGCTTTTTTGCTAATTTAAGTGTGAATTTCTAATCCAAACTATTTTTAGAATAAAATCATCGATGATTACAGGCTTATTACCCGCTTAAACCAAAAACAACGCCACTGGTAACAGGGGCGTTGTTTAGTATTGGGAGTAGACTAATATAGTAACCGAATCGCTAAGTTACTTAACGATTTATCCCTATTTGTGGCCCTCTTCATTGAGGGCTTTTTTTGCTAGTTTAGTCTAAGTAAGCCTTTAGCATCCAAACCAATTTTTCTTGCTCTGAGATGTAATCGCTCATTAGTGAGGCTGTACCTTCATCGTCTGCATCACCAGCTTGGCTTAAAATATCACGCTGCATGTGAATTAATGTGCTGTAACCAGCAAGTAGGTTTTCTACGGCTGTAACGCCATCACTAATACCTTTAGCTTCTTTGATTTTACTTACTTCAAGGTAATCAGAAAATGCATGTAGAGGTGCGCCATCTAACGTTAAAATACGTTCTGCAACTTCATCTACTTTTAGAAGTAGTAAGTTATAAATTTCTTCAAACTTAACGTGTAGTTCAAAAAAGTTACGGCCTTTAATATTCCAGTGAAAGCCACGCGCGTTCATGTATTGAATCTGGTAGCTACTCAATAATGTATTGAGTGACTTTATGATGTCTTCGCTTTTTGCGCTGTTTAGACCAATTGCGTTTACATGTGACATAACTTGCTCCTTGAATAACCGTTGATTTGTGAACTTGTGATAAGTATTACTAATTTCGATAAATTAGTAAAATCGTTTAAATGTATCTAGTTAATAGTTTTAACCTATTAGCTGTTTTTGATACCTATATTCACTTTAGACTATTAATAGAAGTGGGTCTGATTAATAAAAATACTACCCCTCAAAAGTAAATAAACCTCAAAAGTATATAAATCATGATCTAAAACAAACTTTATTCAAGGTAATAACTTAGCTATTTTTTTTATTGATGCAGGTCAAAAATCATCCACCCTAACGGCGCATAATAATGTTGTCGAAATAATTAGGAGAGATAACATGCATGCAAAAACAGCGAAACAAAATAAAGCAGAGTTAATAGTGGTAGGAATTGCAGTCATCGCATTTGTACTTGGGTTAGTAGCGCACTTAGCGAGTGCAAGCTTTGCGAACTCAGATTTTTTTGGCTACATTGCGGCGCCGATTCCGCTTATATTGGCAGTGGTATTTTTAATTAGTTATAAAATAGCAGCCAATGCTGAGGATTAATCTTTCTCGTTTAAGCACTTTAAAATGTAATCGAGTACTTGGCGCGAGTAAATCATACTGGTATGGCTTAAATGAAACACTTTATGTTCGGCCATACCTTTAAGTTTGGTTTCATCTAGTAATACAGTGCCATCTGACTGGCTACCTTTGACTATTAAGGGCATAAGCCCAATAGGTAAATCGCCCGCAATACTGTAAAGCTTAGCTTTAAAAGGCCAATTACCATTTTTAGTGAGTAAAAATTCAACACTATTTTTTAAAAATGATTCAAACCCTTTTTGCTTCATTTTTTGCGCTATATGGCTGCCTTTATGTGGAGTACCCAGTGTAATTACCTTCGTAACATTCTGGCTAGCAGGGGAGTTTGCCTCTAGGTAAGCACGTGCAATAAGCCCTCCCATTGAGTGGCATACAAGCGCTGCAGGTTCGTTAGAAATACACTCATCAATTTGTGCAAATATGGTATCGCGGTGAGGGTCGAGCGTATTATAGGTAATGTTTAATACCGTCATCCCCGATTCTTCAAGTCGTGAACAAAGTGGGCGCATAACAAAGCCAGACATATACAAGCCATGTAAAACAATAACGTGTTTAACTTTCATATGCTCCCTAATACCAATTTTATTAAAAACATGATCATTCTAGCGTATTAAATAATCCGCTACCTGCGTTAAAAATTATTTATATAGAACAACTATATGTCATAATTTTTGCCTTGTTATCGACTTATTTATTTGTCGCTATAATAGATAACTAATTTAATGCAATTGGTATAACTACCGTAATTACATTAATTGCAGCGGTTTTATTTCAATATTGGTTGTATCGGTATTTACCCATACTTCACCATCTTGAATGGTAATGGCGAGCTTAATTCCACGATCAACCAAAGCAGCAAGTGCTTGTGTTGCTGCATAATCAAGGCTAAAAATACTTAGATTTTTAAATTCATACAATTTAGGTTGGTGTTTTTGCCACCAAATTGCTTGATTGTTTTCACCGTAAGTATATAGCACCACTTTTTTAGATTTATTACAGGCTTTTTTAAGACGTTTTTCATCTGGTAAGCCAAGCTCAACCCATAGTTCTATTTCTTCACTATAGCTTACATGCCAAAGTTCAGGCTCATCATCAGCGCTTAATCCTTTAGTAAATTCTAAACCATCACAGCTATTTAGCGCAAAAGCGAGTAAGCGAATCATCAACCGCTGATCGGTTTCTGATGGGTGTTGAGCCAAGGTTAAATTAAAATCTTGATAAACGTGGCGGTCCATATCGCTAAGCGATAACTGCACTTTCATAATGGTGGATTTAAGAGCCATAACAACTAATCTGAAAAAATTTGCGTCAGTATAGCGCAATTAAATGAATTGCCAGTTAAAATAGCGGTTAATTATACGTTAGGAGTTAAAAATGGCTATCCAGTGGTTCCCTGGGCACATGAATAAAGCCCGCAATGAAATTAAAGAAATAATGCCACAAATGGATGTGATCATTGAAGTGCTTGATGCGCGCATTCCTTATAGTAGCGAAAATCCGATGGTGGCAACCTTGCGTGAAGGTAAGCCGGTCATCAAAATTATGAACAAAGCTGATTTAGCTGACCCTAAAATGACTCAAATCTGGAAAGATTATTTTGAGCAAGAAAACGGTGTTAAAGCTATTTCTTTTGGACATGATAAAGCGGCTGAAGTACATCGCATTAACGAACTTTGTAAAAAACTGGTGCCGCATAAAGTGGGTGCCGATAAGCAAATTAAAGCCATGATAATGGGTATTCCTAACGTAGGTAAATCTACGTTAATTAATGTATTAGCTGGGCGTATAGTTGCAAAAACAGGTAATGAACCTGCAGTAACTAAAGCGCAGCAACGCATTAAGCTTGAGGATGGCATTATGCTTTACGATACGCCGGGTATGCTTTGGCCAAAAGTAGAGAACGAAAACTCAGGTTATCGTTTAGGTGCTACAGGTGCTATTCGTGATACAGCGCTTGAGTATGAAGAAGTAGCTAGCTATACCGCTGAATACTTATTGCGTGCGTACCCAGAGCTTTTAAAAGCACGTTATAAAATTGCCGAACTTCCTGAAAGTGATTGGGAGTTTGTTGAAATGGCGGGTAAAAAGCGTGGTTGTATTCGTGGTGGTAATCAAATCGACACGTATAAAATGTCTGAAATACTAATTAACGAATTACGTGATGGTATTATTGGTCGCATTACAATGGAAACTCCGCAAATGCGTGAGGAAGAAGAAGTAATGGTTGCTGGTTTACGTGCCGCTGCAGAAGCTAAAAAACAAGCTAAAGAAGAAGAGAAACTTCAACGCCGAGCACGAGCGCGTAAAAACCGTCGTTAATAATTAACCTGAACCTAGGGCGTGTTGATCTTTCGTGGTTGAATTTGCAGCAGTATGTTTGGTATTTGGGCAAGGCAGAGCCTATGTAGTGTGGTTATTCCCCATAAATAGGCGATAACGCAGCATAAAGGCAAGACATGCGCTGCCCTTTGGGTTCTTTCTAGGGACGATTGACTCTTTGTTGCTCGGTTTTTACTTAGCCCACTAGGTTACAAACCTCGCGCCGCGATTAAATCGCCCCTAGATTGAACAAATTTCAATCCACAAAGGTCAACACGCCCTAGAATAATAAATCTATCTCGAGCAGCTATTTTCAGCGCTAACTGTGTTGAATTTACTTGCAATAGACCAGCTATTGACGCGTAAATTCGCCTTGTTTTCACTGAAAATCTCTGGCTAGAGAAAATAAATTTAAATATCACCATGACTCAATACGTTAGTAAATCTCTTAACCAGAGTTCAGGTTATTTAGCGTTATAAGTAACTTAAATTTGTTAAATTGCAGACATAAAAAAAGCCCGTAAGGGCTTTTTTAGTTTCATATCTACCGTCACCGATATGAGCAATGTAGCAAGTAAAATAGGGCGGTTACTTATTATCAACATCAAGGGGCGTTGCGGTCCATAATAAGTAACCATAGCTGTTAACGTGCGCTACACGTTGTTTCAGGGTCAGAAACAATTAATCAATTCATTCCGTCACAAGCCAGTATGTCTTCCGTCTTGTTGATATTGATTATCAGTTAGATCTAACTGTCTGTCAACACCTAAATGCAAATAATTCCTATTATCTCTTTGTTTGTTTTGTAAGCTAATGTTAAGTATGAAAAAGAATAATAATCTAAGCTGTTTGACTAACCAGTAGAGCTTTAATTCGATATATCTAATAGTGATTTTTATTTATTAGAGCTAATCGATTAATGCAGGAGAGAGGTTTTCGTTTGTATTTTAAGCTTAGGGCCCTAGGGCTGTGTCTTTGGAAAAGTTTAGCGAGCTTTAATGTGAATGCTCTATAAGGTTTGGACATAAAAAAACCCCAGTAATTGGTATGTCCAACTATTGGGGTTACTTCATTTACTGCGCATTTTTAATTGGGATTATACTATTGGTTATTAGCGTAGTAGGCGTTTTCACCACTTACATTTGTTTTTAACAAATCATTTTTTCTTTGTAACTCTCTAAGAATAACGATTCGCTTAGCTGGAATATTAAGATTGTTTAAGCGAGGAAAGCTATGCTGAGGGATCAGTAATGCTTTATCCCAATTACTAATAATAATATCGTAAGAGTCTCGGTGCTTAGGACCTGTTACATCAGTAATGTCATAATTATCGATGGTAAAAAGAGCTGTTTTTTTATTTTTTAACTTATTTAGTAAATCGTTATCTGCATACAAACTCAGGTGAGCAAGTAAATCATTATTAAAGTCATTAAAATATGCTTTTTTATCTTTATACATGGTCGATACATTAAGAAGGTTACTGCTGTAATTAGTGCCTCTATTTGAATTAATAAATTCTTGAGCGTTATCAATTAATGAAGGCATTAAGTTATTCGCGGTGTATGCCTGAGTTCTAATATTTGGTGAACCGATATAGCCTTTATATAAGCCATACATTACAAGAGGGTTATTTTTATTTAATGGCATTAATATTTTGTATTCAATGTCATCTAAACTAAGTTCTTGCCCGTTATATGTGAATAGCTTTTTGTAAAAGAAGCTGCTTTTATCAGCCACGTCATAAGATAAACTATTAGTGTCTTTTGGGTAGCGCTGAGCTAATTCATTTATTACTGCTACATTATGTAGATTCAGCCAAAATGCAGTTTGTTCTTCATTACTTAATTTACTAAGTTGGTTATTTGCTAAATAACTAAGAAGATTACTTTGTATAGCGGCAATTGATTTTGTTAATTCTGGATCATCAATAAATTGCTCATAATAAAAGCGGTTTGCTTCTGCATCAGTCGCTCGGTTACTTCCGAGGTTAGGACCTTGCTCATTTTCATCATAGGAAATGTACGATCTATCTGAACGAGCCAATTCAAGAACAGAGGCTTCTAAAACAGTATTGTATTGAGAGTAGTCAACTGCAAAATTAGCAGTCACTTGATTCTTACTGTTTAAAGAATTTGTTGTATTGCTACTTTCAGCAAAGCACGGGGCTGACAGTAACGTACTCAGTATTACAGATTTAGCTATTAATTTGATCATATTATTTCCCTCGATGATTATATCCAATATCGCTCACGGTTGTTTGTTTTGTGAACAAAGTAATAATATGCATTAAATTAAGCTTAGTCAAATTATTGTAATTTATTGGCTGCTATACGTAAATTAATTTGCTTTACGAGTACTTTATCTTGTTTGTTAAAACGTCCTACAATAAGTAAAAAATCACTACCGTCAGTTTTTATTACTTTAATACTTGTATTATCAAGTTTGGTTTTACCGTATGTGGTTTCTATTTTTTCTATGTCTTTAAAATGACTAAGATCTGATTCAAGTTCTCCTTGGTCATTTTTGTAATAGCTAAAAATATAGTTCTCGGTTATTCCGTTACCGTCTTCTCGGTAATCAAACATTGCATCGCTATAAAAATAGAGTATTTCTTCGTTTTCAGGTGTTAGGCGATTACGTTTTAAAAAGTGTACTTGGTAAGACCATAAACTATCGCCTTTTATAATTGCGGCATTAGGTAAAATATTTACTTCTTGAAGTACGCCTAAAAATAATAGAGGTGCAAACGCAAGCGAGATTAAATACTGTCTAATTCGCCAGTACGAGTTGTAATGTAGGGCTTCTTTACTTGTATCGGTTTGTTCAATGTAACTAACTAGAGGCAACCATAAAAATGGCATTATACAAATCACTATGGTTGCGTATTCGTCCATACGATAAGCAAAGGCGCTGGCGAGTACCATTAGCCAGAGTGTTAAGGCAGTCCAGTTAGGCATTACTCTATTTTTGTTTAACTGTTGTTGGCTGTGCTCTGCAAGTGCGAGATACAAAGGGTAATACCATAAAAACGCAAATATACCTCGAGCAATAGGCATAATACTTGAGTTATCGCGCTCTTTAATGGCTTTAAAGTTACGATAACTCCAGTAGTTAACAAATATGCCTAAACTTAAAATACTGTAAATAATAAACTTACTTATAGACACTGCATAAAATGGACTATCTTCAAATTTAACTTTTTTTGCTGACTCTAATCGCCAATCGGCGAAAAAGAATATGAGTACTAAAATATAGCCAGCCAACACATATTTAAGCCAGCTATAACCAAAGCTATCTAGCACATCAGCTGTTGTTTGAGGTGTTTCGCTCGCTTTTGCATATTTTAGAATAGGGTAATGGGTTGCTGATATTAACTTTTTACGCTGTGCTAAATAATCATCTATTTGAGCGGCTTTAATATGATCTTGTTTTGCGTAATAGTCATAACTCAGTGTTAAAACGTTATCATTAAATTCAGTAGTTGTTTTTAGATTGAAGTAGTTGTTATCAATTTCTTGTTGATCGCTATCAAATCCCCAACCTTTTTCTGCAAAATGTAGTTTTATTGTGGTGTTAATTATATTGGGGTAGTCAAAGTAAAGTGGGTCGGTGCGATTTACCTGCTTTGGTTCGTAAACGCTATTTTGTATTTCACTCGCATAAAAACTAGCTTCGTAGCCTTCGTCTGTTTTATCCCAAAATTCACTAATTAAATACGATTCTTTGGTTATTAGTTTACCCGTTTGTTCTTGCTCACTAATTGCCATTGCTTCATTGATTGATAAGCCATTTAAAAAACTTTGGTAATACTCGAAGTAAGATTTAGCAACGCTATTTAGACCACTGCTGGCTATATTACTTCTTCGGTTAATTGCTTCAAATTCAGCATAAGTGTACTGGGTTTCAAAACGTGATGGCTCAGATACTTTTTCAGCAATAAAAAAGTTATCCTCTACAGATACATTTGTATGTACAGGCTTTTGCGCCATTGAAGTTAAAGCGGTTTCACCTTTATCAATAATTAGGGCATAGCCATAATCAGGCTGCGCTAAATATTCGAGAGCACCTCGTTGGTAGCTAACCGTAGGATCGAGCCAGTAGCGTTTTCCGTTTTGTTTAAGCGTAACAATTACGTGATTAAATACACTTGCAGAAGGTGGAAGTTCTTTTAAACGTTTGGTTTCCTCTGTATCAACTAGCGCAGGGAAGGCCTCTATATCCATCGCTTTTAATAACGAGATAAGCAGTACTGTTTTATCTTTGCAATCGCCATATCGTAGCGAAAGCGTTTCTGAAGCTGACGTTGGTTGATGCGAGTTAGTGCCCATTTCAAGCCCTAAATATCGAACTTCGTCTTGGCTAAAGCGCAGTGCTGCTGCAATTTTGTCTGATGTTTTTGTGTGCTTTGCTTTTATTTCTTCAGCTACATCCAAAATGCTGTTTGGGGTTTCTATGGCTGATTGATAAAGTGGATATGCCCAGTTAACTACCTGACCCCAATCGTCAAACTCAGAAAAGTAAACTTGTGTATATGGGTCGTACCACGTTGGGGTTTGAGAATTCTGCTCCAGTAAAGGTTCTTCAAAAAGAGTTATAGAATAATCTTTGCCATATTTGTTAAGCGTTTCTTGAATATCTGCTGTGCCGTTTATTGTATTAATATGTAAAGGCGTTTGTTTACCCCAAAGTACACGCATATTTTGTTGCACTACGGGTACCGACCAGTTTAGCGTGCGTCTTGTACTAAATTTATTAGCATATATAGGGTTGCTACCTGCCACTGTGTAGCTGTAATCAAGTATGTCGCCACTGCGCATATCATCAATAATAATGTTGAG
Organism: Pseudoalteromonas sp. SWYJZ12; assembly: GCF_015864395.1. Lineage (NCBI taxonomy): Bacteria > Pseudomonadati > Pseudomonadota > Gammaproteobacteria > Alteromonadales > Pseudoalteromonadaceae > Pseudoalteromonas > Pseudoalteromonas sp. SWYJZ12. Next base: position 24,358 of record NZ_JADYXH010000022.1, on the reverse strand, counting down.
TGATAAGCTACCATTATAAATACGATCAGCTAACTCAGATTCACCTTGCATAACCGTCATTCTCGCGCTGCCAAGCTTATCAATACGCTCATTATTTCTAATAATCGTTAAGCTGTTTAGTGTTAGCGACTCATAACTTGGATCAAAATCAAGATTAAGCTGGCTTATATAATCAACACCACTTTGATTTAAAGCTTTCATAACCAAACGCGTATAGCGTTGCTGTTTTTGTCTGCTCGGTATATAGGATTGGTTATCGAGTAACAAATAAAGTGTGCCGTCACGTACTTTGGTTATGTCGGAATGCTTGGGTTGCTCAATAATATGTGTATTAACCCAATTAGCTGGTTTATCTATTTTATATTGCTGCGCAAAAATATTATGAGAGAAAATTAATAAGGTAAGTGCAATTAGCCAAGAGCTGAGTCGAAGGAAGTTCCATTTCATTGTAGGGTCTTATAGTTGTTTTTATAAATACTATTGAAGGAATAATGTACCAAATTTAGGCTTTTTTGACAATGAGATGTTAATAGAATCCATCCACATATTTATTTCTATAATTATGATAATAAATAAGTTCATCTCAATTTAGCTTGTTATTTATATGCATAGGTTATAAATACAATGAAAGCATAAAGGTATTTAATTATCTCTAAAAATGGCTTTGCTGTTTGTCTTATTGCTCGTCACACATTTTACTTTGCAAGATACACTATGCTTTTATAAAGCACGCAACCACTGCATTTACCGCTCAGCAAATGGGCGATTTGGTTGGTGTTAGTCGCTCTACAGCACGCCGTTATTTGGAGTATTTGCTTGAATCAGGTAAGTTAACAGCGGATCAAAGTTATGGCAGTATTGGCCGCCCTGAACGTTGCTATAAAATAGCGAAGTAACTTTTTGTACCTAAGGCTTAAATATTAAATTTCATTTATTTCAATGCCTTACGTTTTTTTTGTTATGTTTGATATTTAATAGATTCTGACGATAAAAAAAATATGTTGAATTGATTGCATTTTAAGCGGCTTGTATGGTGATGTTCGCTTTAAGTGATGTTATACTCCTGCGGAATAATTTATCGACTTTATTAAGAGCAAAATTAATGGCAGATTTATCGAAGTACAGAAACATTGGTATTTTCGCGCACGTTGATGCGGGTAAGACCACGACTACTGAGCGTATCCTAAAGCTTACTGGTCAAATCCATAAAACTGGTGAGGTTCATGATGGTGAATCTACTACTGACTTCATGGAACAAGAAGCTGAGCGCGGTATTACTATTCAGTCTGCGGCTGTAAGCTGTTTCTGGAAAGATCACCGCTTTAACGTTATCGATACTCCTGGACACGTTGACTTCACAGTTGAAGTTTACCGTTCACTTAAAGTACTAGATGGCGGCATCGGTGTGTTCTGTGGTTCTGGTGGTGTTGAACCACAATCAGAAACTAACTGGCGTTATGCTAATGATTCAGAAGTTGCACGTATTATCTTCGTAAATAAATTAGACCGTATGGGTGCTGATTTTTACCGTGTAACTGAGCAAGTACGTAAAGTACTTGGCGCAACTCCACTAATCATGACTTTACCAATTGGTATTGAAGATGAGTTTGTTGGTGTTGTAGATGTTTTAACTAAAAAAGCATACGTTTGGGATGACACTGGTCTTCCTGAAAACTACGAAATCACAGACATTCCTGCAGACATGGTAGATAAAACTGACGAGTATTATGAAATGCTTGTTGAAACTGCCCTTGAGCAAGACGATGCACTACTTGAAGCTTACATGGAAGGTGAAGCACCTTCTTTAGAAGACATCAAACGTTGTATCCGTAAAGGTACTCGTGACCTTGCTTTCTTCCCAACATACTGTGGTTCTGCGTTTAAGAACAAAGGTATGCAGCTTATTCTTGACGCTGTTGTTGATTACTTACCATGTCCTACAGAAGTTGATCCTCAACCTCTTATGGATGAAGAAGGTAACGAAAATGGCGAGTTCGCAGTAGTATCTACTGACGAACCTTTCAAAGCGTTAGCATTCAAAATAATGGATGACCGTTTTGGTGCATTAACATTCGTACGTATTTACTCAGGTAAACTAAACAAGGGTGACACTATCCTTAACTCGTTTACTGGTAAAACTGAGCGTGTTGGCCGCATGGTTGAGATGCAAGCAGATGACCGTAACGAATTAACTAGCGCACAAGCTGGTGACATCATTGCTATCGTAGGCATGAAAAACGTGCAAACTGGTCACACTCTATGTGATCCTAAGCACCCTGTAACACTTGAGCCAATGGTATTCCCAACTCCAGTAATCTCGATTGCTGTACAGCCTAAAGATAAAGGCGGTAATGAGAAAATGGGTGTTGCTATCGGTAAAATGGTTGCAGAAGATCCATCTTTCCAAGTTGAGACTGATGAAGATTCAGGCGAGACTATCCTTAAAGGTATGGGTGAGCTTCACTTAGATATCAAAGTAGATATTCTTAAGCGTACTTACGGCGTAGACCTTATTGTTGGTCAACCACAAGTTGCTTACCGTGAAACTATCACTAAAGAAATTGAAGATAGCTACACGCATAAGAAACAATCTGGTGGTTCTGGTCAGTTCGGTAAAATCGACTACCGCATCAAGCCAGGCGAAGTTGCTTCAGGTTTCACGTTTAAATCATCAGTTGTTGGTGGTAACGTACCTAAAGAATTCTGGCCTGCAGTTGAGAAAGGCTTCAAGTCAATGATGGGTACTGGTGTTCTAGCTGGCTTCCCTGTACTTGACGTTGAAATTGAACTTTTCGACGGTGGTTTCCATGCCGTGGATTCATCTGCAATCGCGTTCGAAATCGCTGCTAAAGGCGCTTTCCGTCAATCGATCCCTAAAGCGGGCGCACAACTTCTTGAGCCAATCATGAATGTTGACGTGTTCACTCCAGAAGATCACGTTGGTGACGTAATCGGTGACCTTAACCGTCGTCGTGGCATGATGAAAGACCAAGAAGCTGGTTTAACAGGCAGCCGTATTAAAGCTGACGTACCGTTATCAGAAATGTTCGGTTACATCGGTACACTACGTACAATGACATCTGGTCGTGGTCAGTTCTCTATGGAGTTCTCACACTACGCTGCATGTCCGCAAAACGTTGCTGATACAGTAATCGCTGCAGAAAAAGAGAAAAAAGCTGCTAAGTAATTAGCTCTTTAACTCTTTAAAAAAACCCGCACATGTTGCGGGTTTTTTATTGCCTATAATTTGGTTTTATTTTTTGTAGTTGTTTATAACTACTTTTTATTATTAATTAGTCCTATGTTACTAATTAATAAAAAGGTACTAGAGAGCAATTTATTTACCTAAATTACTTAATTGATTGGTTTATAAGAGGTTAATTGTAAGGTGAATGTAACTATATGAATTTTAAGAACTTCTATTGATGCATCTATATACGTAATGTAGAATACTAGCACTTTTAGACTAGAGCTCTAAAGTCAGATAAGGAAGTCTCCGCAGCAGAGACGTTTGCTATTAATTCTATATAAGATGTAACAATCATGAAATCTATTAAATTAGCACCAAACTGGTGGCTACAATTTACAAAATGCGTTTTAGCATTCAGCTTAATATTTTTAATTCATATTATATTTTCTGTGAACCTAAAAATTATTTTTCTCACTGTAATGCCAGCTCTACTGATTATTACTACTTTTAATATTCTTCATCTTCGTTTTTTACATTGTTATAAAGCAGGCATTTGTTATACGCGTTTATGTACAAAGCGTTATATCAATAGCGAGGAAATTAGTTGCGTATCATTTAGTTCGTTTTTTCTTTTCACCATTTTTAAGGTGGAGTTAGATAATGGTAAAACGTTCCATTTTTATAACTGGCAACTTGATGATGAAACGCAATCAGCTATTTCTAAAATGTACTGCAATAAGTTAGCTAACAAAATTGAAAATATTAGCGATAAATGCAATGCTTGATCTTTAATTTAGATAGCAAAAAGGAGCGATTAATCGCTCCTTTTTTGTTTTTGTATTTTATAACGCGCTAATTAAACTTTTTTATAGCCTTAGCTTTTAGCGCTTTCATCTTTAGCCTGCGTGGCTTCTTAAAAGACTGGATAGGCATTGTTACCAACTGCTCTTGTGGTAGTGCCGGTATTGTTTGTGGATAAGCACCTTCCTTTGGTACCGAAATTTCTTTTAGATGTATTTTAAGTGCTTCTAGAGTTGAGTCGTTATCAACTTCACTAGGGCAAATAAATATACCTAACTTTCTTAGTTGTACACCGAGTTTAATGCTACTGGTATAACGGATAATCGGAGCGCCTAATACTAAGCCCAGCAATATAGGTGATAACCACCAAAAGAATACTGGTGTGAAGTAGTAAGCCGTACAACCCCATGCAATAGCCACAATAGTTGAGAATAACGTATAACCAAACGCCTCTTTCCACGGAACCATACGACCTTCGCGCGGTTGCGCATCCCACTTCACTTTTTTACCTAAAAACACACAAAGTACAAAGTAAGCATGAAATACCATCATTAATGGGGCAACAATAATAGCAAATACGGTTTCAATGATTGAGCCTAGTATGAGCTTAATTGAACCACCAAAGCGTTTGTTTCTATGTATTAAGGTGACTATTATGCCCATTAGTTTAGGCATTAATAAAATAACAATAGTTAAATACAAGAGTGAATCAATCAGATCGGTTTTAGCTATTTGCCATGTAGGGAATAATTGATAAACACGGTTAAAGTACACATCACTATTTAATGCGCGCGTTACTGCATCAATAGTACTTAGCGCTAGCATTGAGAGCCAAATTAGTGATGAAATATAGGCTGTGGCACCGAGTAAAAAGTGTAGCTTACTCATTAATTTTAATTTGGATGACGATAGTAAACCTAAGTGCTGAATATTACCTTGCACCCAGCGTCTATCGCGTACAGCGTAGTCTAGAATGTTACTTGGTACTTCTTCATAGCTACCTTCAATATCTGATAGCAACAATACATCCCAACCAGCACTGTGAAGTAGTGAAGCTTCTACAAAGTCATGACTTAAAATTTCGCCGCCAAAAGGTGCATTACCTTTTAGTGTTGGCAAGCCACAGCACGTTATAAATGCTTCAACTCTAATGATTGCATTATGACCCCAGTAGTTGGCTTTATCAGTTTGCCAAAAAGCTGAGCCAGTAGCGAGCATTGGGCTATATAGCACTGACGCAAACTGTAAAAAGCGGCCAAAAAAGGTATCTTGACGAACAGGGATCGGAATAGTTTGGATCAGGCCTGCTTGTGGGTTGTTGAGCATACTTGTAGTAAGCTCTAACATACATTTCCCGGTCATTACGCTATCTGCATCAAGCACAATCATATGGTCGTACTGGCTGCCCCAGCGCTCACAAAAGTCGGTTAGGTTACCTACTTTACGGTGTTTGTTATCTTCGCGACGACGATAAAAAACGTTTTTAGCCGTATCACCTAAACGTTCACACAATGCATGCCATGCACTTAGCTCGTTTTTAGCTATTTCTGGGTCTTGCGTGTCGCTTAATAGATAAAAATCGAAGTTTGCAAGTTGACCTGTTTCTTTTAACGATTGCAGACTAACTTCAAAGCCCGCGATAACACGGTGGGTGTCTTCGTTGTAAATAGGCATTACAACGGCGGTTTTTTGGGCGTTAATTGCCTCACTATTAAACTCAATTGGTTTAATACGCTTTAGCGTAAGTGGGTCAATTCGTAATAGCTGTAATACAAAGCCGATTGTTCCACTACAAAATGCCGTTACAATCCAGGCAAAAGTGATTGAGAATAATACTAAAAGAGCATACTCAAGTAATGTCATACCGTTTGAGCTTAAAATCTCAAACATAATAGATATGCCGTAGCCAGATGTGCCAAGCGCTGCAATAGCAAATAGCCAAACTCTTAATGTTTTGAATGGCATTGAAGTGCCCTTACCTTTATTACTTGATGTCATTTGGGTACCAAACATAACTCCATACCTCGCTAATTTCTTTGTCACGTAATTTTAACGATAAACGCATATCAACGGGTTGATCGTCCTGTGGTGCAATTTTAAAGGCTACACGCCATCCTCGTGAATCAGGCAGTTTTTGTACATTCACGTCGGTTACTTCGCCTGTTGTAAGTTGAATGTCGGCATCTAGCTTTAACTGTTCAGAGAGTTGATTTATTTCTGACCCAGTAAAATCAACAGTAAATTGGCGATGGCTTTTTGGTGGTGGATTGTCCTCACCTGGTAAAGCGGCGCTACCGATCCTTGTGCGCAGTACTCTCGCTTTCTCGTGCTGAGTTAAAGCTGCATTAAAGGTCGTCATTTTGTAGCTTAGCTTTAACGAATCACCGGCTTTCATTGGTTTTTCTGGTACCCAGTAACTGACGATATTGTCGTTAGTTTCTGTGTCAGTAGGTATCTCTACAAGCTCTACACGGCCATTTCCCCATTCACCTTGTGGTTCAATCCATAGACTAGGGCGGTTGTGGTAATGTGCTTCTGTGTCCAGATAGTTATTAAAATCTCGATCTCGTTGAGCTAACCCAAAACCTTTTGGATTATTGTATGAAAACGAAGTTACACTTAGCTGTGAAGGGTTGTTAAGAGGGCGCCATACCCATTTATCATCAGCTGATTGAGTTAATAGGCCATCTGAGTCATGAACTTCAGGGCGATAGTCATCAAAAAATTTGGTACTGTTTTCACCGTGGTAAAACATACTCGTTAATGGAGCTACGCCGAGCTTTTTAATGTCTTTACGTGCAAATATCTGCATATCAACATCAACTAGCATATTAGTTGTAGGGTCAACACTAAACTTGTATGCACCCGATATAGATGGGCTATCTAATAATGCAAAAATGGTAATTTGTGTTTGGTCGGCCTTTGGTTTAACTAACCAAAATTCTTTGAACATTGGAAATTCTTCACCTGAATTTTCTGCAGTATCAATGGCAAGGCCTCTAGCTGATAATCCATAAACTTGCTGAGGGCCAACAACTCTAAAATACGATGCTCCCTGAAATACCATTACTTCGTCTTTATACTCGTTAGTATTTAACGGGTAATGTAAGCGAAATCCAGCATGGCCTAGTTGAGTATCCGCAACACTTTTAGCTATTTCTTCTTGTAGTGGTGCAGCAGAGCCATCGTATTGGTAAAAGTCAGTACTGAAAGGTAAGCGACTGCGTTTAGAGTCGCTATCAACGGTATTTATTGTCACAGGTGTTTTATATAAAAAACCAGGATGGAATAATTGCAGCTCGTACAGGCCTTCATCTTTCCATACTGCTTTGTCTTTTTTAAATCGAATTGAACGGTAATCTTGATAATCAATATTGTTAAGTGCTTCAAGCTCAATGTTTTTAGGCGCCACGTATTCTTCGCTTGCTAACTTTTTAGCACGGGCGCTAATTACGTCAAATAAGCTACTTTGTGGGATTGCTACATCAACGGTTGCAGCAATCGCTTGGTTGCTATTGCCCCAAGTCGAAAAAATAATAAGTAGACCCAGTAGTGGTGCTGACTTCTTTTGCCATTTAGGCAGATTTTGGGTTAGTTGTTTCATTCTCATTCCTTTATAAAAACACGACTTATTTTTACGTTTAGGGTAAATATTGATTTCTTTGTAAGTATCTTCTAGATTACTAAAGCAAGAAGTGAACCCTTTAAAAGTTTATATTTTTCAATAGGTAAACTTATCACATGTAACTCATTGAGGTTTTTTGTGTAAAATTCACTCAAATGTATGTAGTTGTTACTGATTAATTACTAGAAGATTTACGGATCGTATGAACATAGTACGTGGGGTTTAATGAAGCTTGTCTGAATTACATTTGTATAAAATAAAAAAGCCGCAAGAGCGGCTTTTAAATATTTAGATTTAACTTAGTTATTTCTTTTTGAATCTACGCACTATTGATAGTGGTGCTAAAAGAAGTGATAACCATAATAATGAACCTGAATCGTCATCATCAGAGCTCGCTTCAGTGACGTTAATTGTAACCGTTACCGATTCAGATACGTTGTCTACGCTATCTTTCGCTTGCACTGATAGTGCAATTGTACCTTCAGTGTCAAAATCAAGTTCACCGGTTACAATAAGTTGACCTTGTTCATTAACTGTAATTATCTCACTACCCGACACTATAAATTCAACCACTGGCGATACATCCGCATTCGGATCACTGAATTCAAGCGCGCCGATAATTGTGTCAATTGCGCTATTTTCATCAATTGCAAAAACTTGGTCAGCAGCAATTATTGGTGTTTGTTCCTCAGGAGTTAAAATTACCTCAGATTTAATATCAATAATTACAGGATCGTGATCTGATGCGCGGTATGCACTTTCAGAATACAGGCTAGATTGTTGAGCATCACTTTTAAATTCAACGTTGTAATCAAGCGAAATTGGTTCATCAGCATTGATATGCCAATCTTTAGCTGATACTACTTTGCTAAGTAACGATGCACTTGCTACAGCATGGTCAAGGCTACCTGCACGACCAGAGAAGCTATAAGAGTAACCAAGTGTATTGCCATCAAGTTTTGCAACTACATTTTTATATCCTTTGTCTGCAAATGCACGTATTGGATCTTCCATTGCGTAAGCATTCATATCGCCGACTAAAATAGTATCCTCATCGTCAACACCAGTTGGTTTGCTATCAAGCCAATCTGCGAATGCATTAGCACCTTCTGTGCGTATTTCATTCCAACAGCCTTGTCCATCACCTGAATCTGCATTGTTTCCAGAAGCACTACCACAGCTTTTAGATTTAAGGTGTGACACAGCAACAGTAAATACTTCATCAGTTTCTAATGATTTAAAGCTTTGTGCAATTGGAGCACGGTTACTAAAATCAAATGGAGCCTCAGTCGTAATAGCAGCAGCACCTACTTCTTCTACTTTGTTAGCACGATAGATAAGTGCGGTAGTAATTGCATCGGTACCAATTTGATCTACCTTAAAATCAACAAATGCATAGTTGTTAGCACTATCAGCGTCATTTAATGCATCTACTAAGCTTGCAATTGCACTAAATTCGCCAAAACCATCATTTTCAATTTCCATTAAACCAACAACATCGGCCTGGATAGCGCTAATGGCACTTACAATTTTAGCTTCTTGGCGAGTAAATTCAGCTTCTGAATCTGCACCTCGGGCTGTAGGGAACCCTCCGCCTTGGCCATCACCATTAAAGTAATTAAGTACGTTAAAGCTAGCTACACGTAAATCTGCTTCAGCATTAAGTTCAGGCGCATTTTCACGTGCATTTGTTGCAATAAACGAAGGTGCTACAGTTGGGTGGATTCTGTAAAGGCTAAAGCTATAAGCAAGTGCCCCCGTAACCGTATTAACTGTATCGCCAGTGCGTAATGTATTTTCTGCTGATAAGCCTGGAGTTGGGTAGGCTGTAGGGTCTAAGTTTTGTACTGTAGAGCCATCATCTAGTAAAATCTTTTTAAGTAGATTTTCTGTTTCAACTGCATTAGCTGCATCTCCAGGTAATGCAACCTGAGTACCTTGATATAAGCGTTCTGTTGCTAATTCAACTTCACCATATCGACCAAGGCCAAAGTTATTAGTCACTACTAATGGTTGCTCTAATGTAACTAACATACCTTCAAAAGCTTCTAAATCAGTTGTATCAGCTAAAGGTAAAGTGATTTTTGTAGCTGCTGCAGCTAAACCAGTGCCACATACGGCAACTTGGCTAACACTGCCGATCTGTGTTGCATCAAAATATTCTTCTACAGTACCTTGTACACGTACATGGTCGCCTACGTTTACGTCAATATCTGCAAAATAAACAAATACACCTTCAGAGGTGAGTGGATTTGCATCTATGTCAGCAGCAAGTGAGCTAACAAAAAAGCCTTTTAATTGATCATCATCTTGGAAGTCTGCGGTTACAATACCTTCAAACTCTACTAAAGTATCGACAAGCGGGCTTGCAGAACTATCGCCTTGTATAGCGTTAATTAGTACTTTCTCTGCGCCACAAACAAGTGGAACAAGTGGTTCTGGCTCAGGATCTGGTTCAGGTGTTGTTCCACCATTACCTGCGTGCGAACCTAATCCATCAAAATCATCTTTTTCAAACTGCACCCATTCTTCGCTTGGGTTAAATACTGCATCTGGTGTTGTTCTCCCTACGGTAATGCTGTCTTTACGACGAAGTGTTTTATCTTGTGTTTGTACTGCGCCTTCAGACCAAAAAGAACCGGGATCTACACCGCGCTGTCCAAAGCTATCTACTACGGAACTACCTTGCATTAGGACTAACGCATCATCACCGTTAAAGTTAGCAACACTATGTTCTAAATCGGCTTTTTCTTTTAGTGCATCATTTGAACTTGAATTAACAATAACAAAGGTACTGTTAGCTGCTAAAGTACCAGACAAATCAAGAGTTGATTGAATTGTAGTTTTGCCATTTGCATATAAATTTAATGAGTATTGATCAAGGGTTAGTTCCGACGAGGAGTTATTATAAAGTTCAATCGCTTTATTATTACTGCTTCCTTCAACATATTCAGAAATGATTAGATCAGCGGATGCTGGTGCGCTAAGACTTGCTATAACAAGTGCGAGTGGTGTTATTTTTGTTTTAAACATTTTTATTATCCCCGTGTATTAAATCCCAGAATGGGACACTAGTTTAGAGAATAAATGTGACTAAAATAATACAAAAGTGTAAATGCATGTAAAAAGGCGGTTTGACCGCCTTGTTATAAAATTTACTTTTTAGCGAGGTATTGTGCGGCTTGCTTTGCAAAGTAGGTTAAAATTCCATCAGCCCCAGCACGCTTAAATGCAAGTAAAGACTCCATTATAGTCGCTTCCTCACTTAACCAACCATTATCAATTGCCGCCTTGTGCATTGCATACTCACCGCTTACCTGATAAGCAAAAGTAGGTACACCAAATTCGTCTTTTACACGGCGTACAATATCTAGATAAGGCATGCCAGGCTTAACCATGACCATATCAGCACCCTCTTGTAAGTCTAATGCGACTTCACGTATTGCTTCATCAGAGTTAGCTGGATCCATTTGATAGGTTTTTTTATCGGCGCCTTTTAAGTTACCAGCAGAGCCTACAGCATCTCTAAAAGGTCCATAGTAGCTAGACGCATATTTAGCAGAGTAGGCCATAATACGAGTATGAACAAAGCCATCTGCTTCAAGTGCTTCACGAATTGCAGCAATACGACCATCCATCATATCAGAAGGGGCAACAATGTCGGCACCTGCCTGTGCATGAGAGAGTGCTTGTTTAACTAAAATCTCTGTAGTGACATCGTTAATAACATAGCCTGAATCATCAATGATGCCGTCTTGCCCATGCGTAGTAAATGGATCAAGTGCTACGTCAGTAATTACACCTAACTCAGGAAAGGCTTCTTTTAAAGCTCTTACGGTACGTTGCGCTAAGCCATCATCGTTATATGCTTCTTCGGCAAATAGTGATTTTTTGTCCGCAGGGGTTACCGGAAAAATAGCAACGGCAGGTACGCCAAGCTCAACAAGTTCTTTTGCCTCAAGTAATAGTAAATCTATCGATAGACGTTCAATACCAGGCATTGATTCAATTGCTTCGCGACGATTTTTACCTTCTAGTACAAATACAGGGTAAATTAAATCGCTTACGCTAAGTTGGTTTTCGGCCATTAAGCGGCGAGAAAAATCGCTGCGGCGCATTCTGCGCATGCGAGTATACGGAAAAAGGTCTAATCCTGATTGGGCCATATTAATATGCTCCTACTGTGGTAATGGAAAAGTGATTACTTGATTACGGCCATGTTGCTTTGCGTAATAAAGCGCTTTGTCGGCGCACTCAGTAAATATTTGAGGATTGCTAACGTCATCAGCAATACAGGTGTATATACCTGCGCTAATTGTAAATTGGATATCGCTATTGGCAACCGTTACAGTGCTTGCTGAGATAGCAGCTCGTATTTTTTCTGCTATATCTTGTGCACCTTCATTGGGGGTATTAGGTAATAACACCACAAATTCTTCACCGCCGTAACGGGCAACTTCATCTAGTGGGCGCTTTAAATGATCTTTTATAAGGTCAGATACCGCTTTAATAACTTGGTCGCCAATGATATGCCCGTACGTATCGTTAATGGCTTTAAATCGGTCTATATCTAACATAACAATGCTAAGCGGTGTTTGTTCTCGACGAGAGCGGCGAAGCTCCATTACGAGTTTTTTATCAAAAAAGCGTCTGTTTTTTATTCCGGTTAAAGCATCTTCGGTATTAAGTAGCTCAAGGGACTGGTTTTTCTCTTCAAGCTCTCTGAGCGTAACTTGCAATTCAAAGGTGCGTTCGTCTACTTGTGATTCTAGCTCTTGGCGTGCTTTTTCTTGTAACTGTAAACGCTCTTTGAGTAGCCTATCTTGAGCTGCATTTTCAGCAATCAAGGTTTGTTGAGCAATTACTTCTTCATCACGCTGTAAAATAAATAATTTCATAACGCTGTAACATAGACAAAATGTGCAACTAAAAAAGCATGTAAACACAAATGCGAGTGTACTCCTGCTAAATGCGTATAGCCCCATTACAGCAATAGTAAAATAAAGCATCACAACCAAGAAAAAAACCAATACGAGCAATAGTGCTTTATTCGGTTTAGAAGGAGTTATACGTATGCACATAAATGTAGTTGTTATATATAAGACTAAAGCGATTTGGGTCGCGATTAAACAAAATAATGTAACTATATGGCTTGGGAGTAACCAAATAAATAATAACGAAATGGCTAAAGCGTTAACTACTACTTTTTGAACGGTAAGTAAAAATGATGGCTGTGGATGGCAAATTTGCTTTTGCAAAGGCAAAAACATTAAAGTAATAAACATGAGTAATATAGGGAGCATAACTTGCTGTAACGCGGGTAAATTAGGATGTATATACCTAAGACCAAAACCACAAAAATAGGCTAATACACTGCCTAATGTGAGAGCTATAACACCAGCATACACAAAATAATGTTTACGTGAAAAACCATATAAAACTAAGCAACTCACACCTAAGGAAAATATAAAACCAATCAATAAGCCATAGAGTAGATTAAGTTTACTTTTATGTGCTAAATAAGCTTCTGGTTGCCATAGTGTTAAAGGGACTCGCAAGCCTGAGCTATTCGTCACTCTCATAATAATAATCGTTTCGCTATTTGCAGGGCTAATTAGTTTAACTAATAAAGATTCACTCTTAATCGCACGTTTATCAAGGGGGTATGCATCGCCAATTTGGGTGTGAGAAATTAATTGCGAGTTATGTAACTGATATACTTGAACGTCGTTTAGCAGAGGGTTGTTTAGTGACAACAGTTGTTCGGTATTATAACTAAGCGTGTTTTTTATTTTAAATTTCATCCATACAGAACGCTGCTCAAGACCTAGGTTAAGAGGTTTGTCTGTGTTTTTTTGCCACTGTCTACTTTGTTGTGCATCTAATAGCGAAGTCGGTTCAAAAGAGTAATACAGGTTATTGATGTTTTGGGAGTTGAAATCGTGTTTTATTATTACCGGGTTTGCGAAAGAGCAAAAAGTGCAAAGGAATACTAATAGGCTTAAAAATGCCTTTGCATAGGCCATTAACGATCTTCTAAACCAAAAACACGGTGAAAGTTTTCTGTAGTTTTACGGGCCACAACTTCTTCATCTATTTGATAAAGTTGTGCAACCGTTTGACAGATATAAGGAAGCAGTGCAGGTTCATTTTTACGTGATTTAGGTTTTGGCTTAACTGTTCGTGGAATTAAAAATGGAGCATCAGTTTCTATTAATAATCGATCTAGAGGAATACTAGGCACTAGCTGTTGTAGCTCTTTACCACGTCTTTCATCACACACCCAACCCGTTATACCAATATAAAGACCTAAATCTAAATAGTGTTTTAGAGCTGGTGAATTACCTGTAAAGCAGTGAAGTACACCGCGAATATTAAATTCTTTTAGAATACTTAGCATGTCGTCACTTGCATCACGTTCATGTAAGTAAACAGGTAAATCTAACTTTTGAGCAAGTACTAACTGGCGTCTAAAAACATCACGTTGTACATCGCGAGGTGAAAAGTCACGGTTATAATCAAGGCCGCACTCACCAATGGCAATAACTTGCTTATTATTTGCAAGGGCGGTTAGTTGTGCTTCGAGTTCACTAGTCGCTGATTTTGCATCATGCGGGTGGACACCCGCCGTAGAGTATTGAAGGTGTTTTATCGCAAGTTCAAGTGATTGCTGACTGCTTTCAATATCGCAGCCTATAATAAGCATGTCTGTAACACCCGCTTCGCTTGCGCGGGTAATTACATCATGATGCTGGTCATCAAATTGATGATTAGTTAAGTTAACTCCAGCATCAACTAACGTATATGACATTATTTAGTGCGTTTAACGCGAATAGAGCGGTTTTTACCGTCTTTCTTCAATAGGAAAGAGCTGAATGCACCGCGGCTAATTACAATTGTATCGTCTTCTTTTAAGCGCATGCTGTCAGAGCCAATTTGACGCCATTGTTGACCGTTATCTAGCGAAATAATTAATTCACCATAAGCAGCCTCATCAACTGAAGTAACCATAGCTTTGATTTCAGTTTCTTTTTCTACTTGTTCTTCTTTTTTATGTTCTAAACCAAAATCGTCAGTTTTTTCAATTGCTTGCACTGCTGTTGTAGCTGCTGTTTGAGGTACATTGTTAGTCGTTGGTGGTGTGAGCATTTTTGTTACTGATGGCTTAACCAGTGATTTACCTGCAATGGTATTGTCGTAACAAAGTAAGCGGTTAAAATCGTTTTCAATAAAGCTACATGCCTGTAACGCTTGAGTATTAAACTCTGTTTGCGCAGCAAAAGTCGGTGCGCTTAATAAAACCAATAGTGAGAGTAGTTGTTTTTTCATTTTATTCCTCAGATTCTTTTTGTGGTTTAGCGGTATAAAACTTTGCTAAAATTAGACCTAATTCAAACAAAAGTAGCATCGGAAATGCTAATAATGTTTGTGATAACACGTCGGGCGGTGTCAAAAACATCGCTACTACAAAAACACCCACGACAATATAAGGGCGTTTTTCTTTTAAGCTTTTTGTTGTTGTTGCGCCACTCCAGCATAGCAGCATTATTGCCACTGGAATTTCGAAAGCGACACCGAATGCAAAAAATAGTTTTAATACGAATCCTAAATAGCTAGCGATATCGGGTGCTAGAGTCATCATTTCGGGACCTGTACTTGTAAAAAAACCTAATATAATTGGTAGTACTGCAAAGTAGCAAAAAGCGATACCCCCATAAAACAAGACAACGCTTGAGATTAGTATAGGTATTAGCATTTTTTTTTCATTTTGGTACAAGCCAGGAGCTATAAACCCCCAAATTTGATGAAGTATCCATGGAGTAGATAATAAAGCCGCAACAAAAAAAGTAAGCATCATAGGGACTATAAAAGGGTCACTCACATTTATAGCTATCATGGTCGCGCCATTAGGTAAATGAACCACTAATGGTGCAGCTATAAGTTCGTAAATATTATCTTTAAAATAAAACAGCGCGATAAAAAATAATAAAATGCTCAATAGCGCTTTTATCAGTCGATCACGTAACTCAATTAAATGAGATACAAACCCCGATTTTACTTCCTCAGCCATTATTTTTTATACCATGTAGTGAGTTGACCACAAAGTGAGAGATAAATTTCACTTTTTTTCATCAAGTTGTTGGTTATTTGATGTATCAGGTTGTGTTTTTTTGTAGCTGTGAGTAACTGACTCAGCCGCTTTTTGTAGCTCCGTTAATGAACTTTGTAGCTCAGGGCTTAAGTCTTTTAGTTCTTGTTGTTCTGCTTTTTTAAGGTTTTCGTGAAGTTCATGAATACGCAGTTCTTCACTTACTTCGGCTTTTACCGAGTTGGCAAGTGATTTAGCGGTTTTAACCCATTTACTCACTGTTCTAATAGCAACAGGTAAGCGCTCAGGGCCGAGCACCACTAAGCCAACAATAAAAACAACAACAAGTTCCCACATCCCCATACTAATTAAACCTTATTGCTATCTTTGTTTTTTTCAGTATTGGTTGAGTCGTCAACGGTGCTTTTTTCTGATTGTTGAATTTGCTCTGATTTTTCTTGCTCACTCGCTGTGTCGTCCGACATTGCTTTTTTGAAGCCTTTAACAGCGCCTCCAATATCACCACCCATACCGCGTAGTTTTTTTGTGCCGAAAAGTAAAACTATGATCGCTAAAACAATTAATAATTGCCAAATACTAATACCACCAAAACCCATGGTTTTCTCCAATATATAAAATGGTTAAATGTATATTTTAAATACTAATTATACGCCCAATAGCGCAAATAGCACTCAGTTTATGCGTTGCGCCATGCTGCAATAAAGCTAATAGCGGATAAGGCTATTGCAATGCTTGCAGCTACTAAATCGTGCTGTAAATAACAAAGTGTTGCCATAATCATTGTAGCACTACCAAATAAACTCAATATTAAAGGTTTATGAGATACCTTTTGTTCTTGAGGTTGATGAGCGTGTGGCGCACGCTTTAAATTTTGGTAAATTAGATCAGGTAGTTCAGGCATTTTTTCAGCCCAAAATGGCAAGTTAGCATACATTTGCTTCAGTACTGATAGCGGTCCAACTTGCTGCTTCACCCAATCTTCTAAAAAGGGTTTGGCTGTTTTCCATAAGTCGAGTTGCGGGTAAAGCTGACGCCCTAATCCTTCAACGTATAATAAGGTTTTTTGTAGCAATACTAATTGCGGTTGTACCTGCATGTTAAAGCGACGTGCAGTATTAAATAGATTTACGAGCACGTGACCAAATGAAATTTCAGCCAAAGGTTTATTAAATATAGGCTCACAAACTGTGCGAATTGCAAATTCAAATTCTTCAATGCTAGTATCTGGTGGTACCCAACCTGAATCAACATGTAGCTGTGCAACTTGGCGATAATCACGATTAAAAAAGGCGATAAAGTTTTCAGCTAAATAGCGTTTATCTTCTTTGCTTAACGTACCAACTATACCGCAATCAATACCGATATACATTGGATTTTCAGGATGCTCGCGAGAGACGAATATATTACCAGGGTGCATGTCGGCATGAAAAAAGCTGTCTCTAAACACCTGCGTAAAAAACACTTCTACGCCGCGCTCAGCAAGTAATTTCATATTAGTGTTTTGCGCCAGTAATGCATCCGTATCAGACACCGGTATACCGTAAATACGCTCCATTACCAGTACATTGCTACGGCTATAATCACTGTAAACTGCAGGGATATATAATGAATCAGAGCCTTCAAAATTGCGTTTTAGTTGAATCCCGTTGGCACCTTCTCGCATTAAATCGAGCTCGTCTAGGAGTGTTTTTTTGTATTCTTTAACCACTTCAACGGGGCGTAGACGTTTTGATTCGTTATGGACTTTTGCAAGTACCTTAGCGAGCTTTTCCATTAACGCTAAGTCGGCATTAATTTGCTCGTAAATATTGGGTCTAATAACCTTAATTACTACATCTTGCTCAATGCTTTGCTCATCAATAAGCTTTGCTGTATGTACTTGCGCTATAGATGCTGAGGCCAGTGGAGTTTGTGAAAACTCACTAAACAACTCGCTTATGTCGTTAATTTCTAACGCTTTTTCTATAATTTTTTGTGCAAGTGCGCCTTCAAATGGCTGAACTTGATCTTGTAAAAACGCAAGCTCTAAAGCGATATCATGAGGGAGTAAGTCACGACGAGTTGAGAGCATTTGGCCAAATTTAATCCAAACAGGACCAAGCTCTTGTAGTGCCAAACGTAAGCGTAGTCCTGCAGGTTTTTCTTTGTGCTGATTACGCAGCCAAAACAAACTGCCACGAGCTACTTTACCAAACCAAGGGATCTTATGTTTTGGAATTAGCTCGTCTAACCCATAGCTAAGTAATGTTTTGGTGATGTTATACAAACGTGCAGTCGACACAAAAAATCCTTAGAGGGTGTTTGAAGGTGAAAAAGAGTTTAACAAGGTATTTATACGCTGCTCAACAGCAGCGACTTGGCCTTTGAGTTCTCTATTTTTTTGTTTAAATTGCTCAAGCTCTAATGGGTGAATAGTAATTGCGAGCTCATCTTGGCATAAACTTGTAAGCATTGTACTTATTTTAGTGTTGGTTTTGCTGCTCTTTTGTTTTAGTTTTTTTAAGTGCAGATATAACTGCTGAGCGGGGGTATCGCCAATGTATTTAGAAAGTTGTTCAGGCCAATCAATATCAATACCTGAAAATGCATTGCTATAAGTTTGCGCAATATTTAAATCGCCTTGTAAGTCGAGCTTATCTTGGCGAATTAACTGGGTAAGCATAGCTGGGTTTTTAAGCGCTAAAAGCGTGTCTATGTCGGCGCTGATCATACAATCTGCGTTTTCATTATTTTGAGCACTGTATAAGTGTAATTGCTCAGCGCTATAAACAAGTTGGATGCTTTGTTGCCAATCTCTTACTTCAACCACTAAGCGCTGATGTTTAACTGCGCTTAGCTTTTGAGATAATTGTGGGTCAAGGCTAAGTGCTTGATTTAGTACACGCTCAATAAGCGAAAGTACAAAATTAGGTAACATAAAAAACTCAGATGGCATTGCATCATTATTATCTTTTGTTATTTTTTCAAGCGCCATAACTGCTAGCCTTAATATTTAAAACCACGATGCAGCGCAACAATTCCGCCTGTGAGGTTTTGGTATGTTGTTTGCTCAAAGCCTGCATCTTCCATCATCGCTTTTAGCGTGTCTTGATCTGGATGCATACGAATAGATTCAGCTAAATACTTATACGATTCACTGTCGTTAGCAACTAGCTTACCCATTGTAGGCAATAAATTAAATGAGTAAAAATCGTAAGCTTTACTAAGTACGTCATGCTCTGGTTTTGAAAACTCTAAAACAAGTAAACGACCACCTGGCTTTAAAATGCGGTACATAGAGCGTAATGCTTTGTCTTTATCGGTAACGTTACGTAAGCCAAAGGCAATAGTGATCACATCAAAGCTATTATCTGGGAACGGTAGCATTTCTGCATTCATTTGTACGTAGTCGATATTGCCCACTAATCCAAGATTATGCAGTTTTTCACGACCAACTTTAAGCATAGATGAGTTTATATCACCCAAAACAACTTGACCCGTTTCGCCCACTAATTGGCTAAACTTTGCCGTTAAGTCGCCAGTGCCGCCGGCTAAATCGAGTACATAATGGCCTTTACGAACACCTGAGCTTGCAATAGTTTGACGTTTCCATAAACGATGCACACCAAAAGACATTAAATCATTCATTACATCGTATTTTGCAGCTACTGAGTGAAATACATCAGCAACCATAGAAGCTTTATCGTTCTCGGCTACTGTTTTATAACCAAAATGCGTGGTCTTTTGTTCGGTTTCGTTCATGATTAATCTCTATCGTGACAATAGAGGTTAGTGTACTTTATTGTACACAGTAGGTGCAATTTGAATATGATTTATCAGGTAATTTATTGCCCTGCAGTGTAACTACTTTGACCTAATGAACGTGCTTTAAAAGCAGCATGAGATGCTTTTTTTGCTAACTGATCAAAATCATCTTCTTGTTGATGCTGAGCAATTCCTAGTGATAAGCCAATACTTGGTAGCTTGATACCTGTTTTTGAACT
The DNA here is from genome assembly GCF_015864395.1 of Pseudoalteromonas sp. SWYJZ12. NCBI lineage: Bacteria > Pseudomonadati > Pseudomonadota > Gammaproteobacteria > Alteromonadales > Pseudoalteromonadaceae > Pseudoalteromonas > Pseudoalteromonas sp. SWYJZ12. The sequence goes on along the minus strand of NZ_JADYXH010000022.1, from coordinate 4,649 downwards.
AACAAAGCGTAGCTTTTCGACCCCATTTCTTACTTTCTCGGCAATAACATTGGCCGTATCTGGGTCGATGTCGGCGAGCAAAACAGTAAATTGATCTTTAGCTGTGCGACCAGGTAAGCCACTTTGAAAAACATACTTTTGCACTTGCTTAGCTACTTTACTCAAAATGACTTCACCAATAATATCACCATAATTTTTAGTAAAGTGATCAAGGTTGTCTATTTGAATCGCTATTGCGCAAATAGATTTTTTTTGATTAGTCCACACTTGGGTTTGTTGCGTTAAATAATGGCGCTTATAAAGCCCTGTTTGGCTATCAATAATATGTTGTTTACGAAGTTGAGTTAGCTGCTTTTGTGTTTTTTCGTGTAGTTGTTTGGCTTTGTTTAGTTCTTGCTTAAATTGCTTATGTTGGTTTAGTAATTCGGCGGTTTGATTATGAAGTACTTCAAGCGCTTGACGGCTTTGCTCTATGTTGTTCTCGTCTAGCGAATGTAGGCATTCGCTCACTTGATCCGCAAAGCGAATTATTTGCTTTTCAGTGGCTTGAGAATTTTGAGAAAGTGAATTTATAACACCATCAACGTTTTGAATCATGCTGACTTGCGCTGTGTGACCCGTATTTAAAAACTCAGCATGTAGCTGTTCAATAAAAATACTGTCAATATTATCTTCAACCGCAATAGCGCGGTCTAAAACTTTATTTAGCTTAAGATTAGCCTGGCTGGTATAAATATAAATAACGTGATAATTGAGCGGTGTAGGTGGAAGTGCATAGCGCTCTAAAAACACACACACTTTAGTCATTTTTTCTTGAGCAATAGCCATGGAATCATGGAACATCATTTTAAATACCAACTAAATACGCATAAGTGCAAATTTTAAATATCTCATTCCATGAGGCGGTTATGCATCCAGCTTTTTATTATTTTTTACTACAGTAATCGTTATGCGAACTATTTAAAAGTAAAAAGGAGAGTTAGGATACTTAAATTTAACTTTAACGACTCAACCGCTGCTTTTCTCATCAATTAGACTGGATTTTAGCTCTGTTAACGTAAGTAGTACTTTAATTACACTTACTGCTTGTAAGGTTTTTAGCGCGTCAGTTTGTCTCATTTACTTGCTATTTATTTACCCTACGATAGTTTTATGAAATCTATTGCATTATCAAGTTACATTATAATGAATCATTTTTTAATTAAGCCACTTCGCCAATCTTTATTTGGTATCACGGTTTTGTGCTCATTAAGTGCATGCCAAATGACCATGCAAAATTCAGATCAACAATTTACTAAAGTAGCGCAAAGTATTGTTGATTATAGAGAAAGCATTAACCCTTACGATAGTGTAGGTGGTGTTGAAGGTTATTTATTACCAAATTTATCCCCTGAATTTTTAGCGCAAGAATATAAAAATAAAACGCGATTACTTGCTGAATTAGACACTATTAATATTGAAAAGCTAAGCGATGAAAATCAAATTAACTTCGATATTATTCGAGCTCAAGTACAAAACAGTGTCGATGAATATGTATTTAATGCGCACTATATGCCGCTCACCTCTGAATATGGGTTTCATTCTGGTTTGTCGTACATAATAAATAGCTCTAAATATAAAAACCCGGAAGATTACCAAGTGTATCTTGCACGATTGGCGCAAGTTCCACGCTTTTTTGAGCAAAACATGTATTGGATGAAAAAAGGGCTTGAGACAGGGCTTACTCAACCTAGAGCTGTATTAGAAGGTTATGAAGATTCAATTAATGCTTACATTGTTGACGATGTAACTACGTCTGAATTTTATAAACCATTTTTAACTAACACAGCTGGTTTAAGTGAAAGTGAATTTAAAGCACTACAACAAAAAGCTAAAAATACTATAAAAGAAGAGGTTATAAAATCTTATAAAGATTATTTAGCGTTTTTTACGCAGCAGTATCGACCTAGTGCACGTACAAGTATTGGCATATCAGAAACACCTAATGGCGAAGCGTTTTATAAAAATAGAGCTAAGTACTACACCACCACCGACATGACACCTAAAGAGATTCACGAACTTGGCTTAAAAGAAGTTGAACGAATTCGTAGTGAAATGGAAAATGTAATAGCAGAAGTAGGTTTTAAAGGCACGTTTGCCGAATTTATCCACTTTTTACGCACTGATCCACAATTTTACGCCACAACACCAGAGCAACTTTTAAAAGAAGCATCTTATATTGCAAAAAAAATGGATGCACAACTACCTAAGTTATTTCATACCTTACCGCGCAAACCTTATGGCGTGGCACCGGTACCCGCAAGTATTGCCCCTAAATACACAACAGGTCGGTATTCAGGCTCTAATCGAGATGATGAAGCAGGGTATTATTGGGTAAATACTTACGCTTTAGATAAGCGCCCTTTGTATGTTTTAGAAGCATTAACGCTGCACGAAGCAGTGCCAGGTCATCATTTACAGATATCACTTAATGCAGAGCTTGAAAATCTGCCGAGCTATCGCCGTGATGCTTACCTCTCGGCATTTGGCGAAGGTTGGGGGCTTTACTCTGAATATTTAGGTTTAGAAGCCGGCTTTTACCAAGACCCATATAGCCGTTTTGGTCGTTTAACGTATGAAATGTGGCGAGCGGCACGTTTAGTTGTTGATACGGGTATGCATATGTATGGCTGGAGCAGAGAGCGTGCCATGAACTTTATGAGCGAAAATACAGCGCTTTCGTTGCATAACGTTAAAACAGAAACCGATCGTTATATAACATGGCCTGCACAGGCGCTTTCGTACAAAATAGGTGAGCTTACTATTAAGCGTTTACGCATTGAAGCAGAGCAAGCGCTAGGAAAAAGCTTTGATATTCGTGAATTTCATCATCAAATATTACGCCATGGTTCAGTGCCTTTATCGGTACTTGAAACACAAGTGCGTTTATATATAAAAGCAGAGTTAGCTAAACAACAGAATTAGATATAAGGCAGTTAAAGCCTTGAACAAATAAAAGTGTTATGTCATTTTGGTGGTATAGCACTTTTTTATTTTAAAAACAGTCATCAAGGGGCCTTGGGTGAGTAATTTTATAATGTTTAGTATTGATGTATTTGCAAGTATGTTTATTGTTGTTTTAGGGTTGTTGGTTTTAATCGTTGTCGTTTTTTATATTCGAGATGTAACACAAACCAAGCATGCTATTAGACGTAATTACCCTGTTATTGGTCGCTTTCGATATTTTTTTGAACGCCAAGGTGAGTTTTTTAGACAGTACTTTTTTGCTCAAGATAGAGAAGAAATGCCGTTTAACCGCGCAGAGCGTAGTTGGGTTTATCGTGCAGCAAAAGATGTTGACCGTACGGCTGCATTTGGCTCCACGCAAAGCTTAGAAGTAACAGGTACGGTTATGTTTATGAACTGTGCATTTCCTACTTTAGACGAAGAAGCGCTCGACCCGAGTAATGTTACTTTGGGTCCATACTGTAAAACACCTTACACGACCAACTCGTTATTCAATGTATCTGGTATGAGTTTTGGTGCGCTTTCAAAGCCAGCTGTACGAGCCTTATCAAAAGGGGCAAAACTAGCGGGTTGTTGGATGAACACCGGTGAAGGGGGATTAAGTCCTTATCATTTAGAAGGTGGTGCCGATTTAGTGTTTCAGATTGGTACAGCTAAATATGGTGCACGAGACGAGCATGGAAATTTAAGTACCGAAAAGCTAAAAGAAATAGCGGCTCACGAACAAGTAAAAATGTTTGAACTTAAAATGAGCCAAGGTGCAAAACCAGGTAAAGGCGGTATGTTACCAGGGCGCAAAGTTAACGCCGAAATAGCTAAAATTAGGGGCATACCAGAAGGGCAAGATTCTATTAGCCCCAATGGTCATCCTGAAATTAAAAACCCAGCCGATATTCTCGATATGATTGCCACTGTGCGTAACGCGACAGGTAAACCTACAGGGTTTAAAGCCGTTATTGGTGCTTACGGATGGTTAGAAACGTTGTTCGCTGAAATAAACCACCGTGGTATAGAGTCCGCGCCTGACTTTATTACCATAGATAGTGCTGATGGTGGTACGGGCGCAGCACCACAACCGCTTATGGATTCAGTGGGTTTACCACTGCGCGAAAGTTTACCGCTTGTAGTTAATATGCTTGAAAAACATGGGCTGCGAGATCGTATTAAAATAATCGCCTCAGGTAAATTAATTGTTCCTTCAAAGGTTGCTTGGGCGTTAGCGCTCGGTGCTGATTTTGTTGTATCGGCTCGAGGGCATATGTTTGCACTGGGCTGTATTCAGGCAATGCAATGTAATAAAGATACCTGTCCGACCGGGATCACTACGCATAACGAGCGTTTGCAACGCGGCTTAAATGTAGCTGATAAAGCGCAACGAGTAGCTAACTATAATAAATACATTCATTACGGAGCTGGGCTAATAGCCCATTCTTGTGGTGTGACTAGTGCACGCGAATTAAAACGTGAACATGTACGTATAGTGCAAGAAAGTGGTTTATCAGAACCGCTCGATAAAATTTACGAAAACTATAAGTAAGTTTTTGACTAACTAAAAAAGGCGCATTGAGCTGTCTCTTATACACAAATCCCTGCTAAGAAATTAGCGGGGATTTTTTTGAACTAAATCTCAATGTCATGATCAG
>NZ_JADYXH010000021.1:0-68737 GCF_015864395.1 Pseudoalteromonas sp. SWYJZ12 | reverse complement strand
TGGAAAGATACCAAGCGCACAGGGCGTGCATCTGTGAAAGTGTTATGGCAAGGATGGCTTAAGTTACAAGCCATCCTGGAAGGCTACGATTTAGCAAAATCTCTTGAGTCAGACTTGTGATCAAGAGACAGCTAATTAGCGGCTCTTTTATTTTTAATTTACCAAGTAAATTAAGCGTTTAGCGATGCCATATCAATAACAAAGCGGTATCGTACGTCAGACTTTTCCATACGCTCGTATGCTGTGTTAATTTCGTCTATGTTGATCATTTCGCACTCAGGTAGCACGTTATTTTCACCACAAAAGTCGAGCATTTGTTGCGTCTGTGCAATACCACCAATAAGTGAGCCTGCAATACGACGGCGACCCATTAATAATGGCACCGTGCTTAGCTCATCTACAGGACCAACTTGGCCTACAATAACTAAAGTACCATCTACATCAAGTAGTGGTGTGTAAATAGATAAATCATGTTTTACAGGTACCGTATCTATAATGACGTCAAAGGCAGATTGCGAGTCTTTCATTTCGTCATCATTAGATGACACTAAGTAATGCTGAGCACCCAATTTAACCGCATCATCTTTTTTAGACTCACTACGGCCAATTACCGTAACGCTTGCGCCCATTGCAACTGCATTTTTAACGGCCATATGGCCAAGTCCGCCTAGACCAACAACACCAACACGGCTACCTTTTTTTACGCCCCATTTATGAAGTGGCGAGTAAGTAGTAATACCTGCACAAAGTAGCGGTGCTACGCGAGAAAGGTCTAAATTTTCTGGTACGGAAAGTACGAATTCTTCGCGTACAACAACATGTTTAGAATACCCACCTTGGGTCATTTCACCACTAATGCGGTCTTTGCCTGCGTAAGTACCAATCATACCTTCGCGGCAAAATTGCTCTTCATCGTTATCACATTGATCGCAGCTTTGGCACGAATCAACCATACAACCAACAGCAACCGTGTCGCCTTGCTTGTATTTTTTAACGTCGCTACCTACCGACATAACTTTACCAACAATTTCATGCCCAGGTACTAATGGGTAGTCACTGCCACCCCAATCATTTCGTACGGCGTGTAAATCTGAATGGCACACACCACAGTATAAAATTTCAATTTCTACATCGTTATTTCGTAAATCGCGGCGCTCAAAAGAAAACTCTGTCAATTCAGAACCTTGGCTTTTTGCTGCATATCCTACTGTTTTCATAATAACTCCATAGTGGTTAAAAATTTAAATCATCAACAGCATAGTACATAGCCTGTGAATAGAACCTGACAATATAAAATAGGCACAAAAAAAGCCCAAACAGTGTTTGGGCTTAATCGTTAGGACTAGGGCGCTAAATTTAATTATTTTGCAAGTAAGCTGTTTAATTCATTAATAATTGAATGAATGCGCTCTGCATTTTTTCCTAAATCACTACGCCCTACTCGCGACTTACTACGAATATCAACAAAACGTTGGCTGCCTTCATCTTTAATACGAATTACCACATCGTCTTTAAAACCAAACCACGTTGTTGTATCGGTAGCTTCCACAATACCTGTAGCCGTATTTGCACTTACCAATGCAAAGCCAAGATTTTTAACTGCTTGTTCGCTTGCTGTCATCAAATCGGCTTTAGATTCTGCAAAGCTTAACGTTACCAGCTCCGGGTATGCTTTGCGTTGCTGTACTGCCGTTTCTTCACCCGCGTATTCTACTGGGTTAGATGCATTTGCACGCAGTGGTGCAATTGCTACAAATTTTGGTGGATTAACTAAATCAGTTGAAATGTCATGAATTGCCGGTACACCTTCAGCCTTGTTCATCATATTAAGTGGCATAGCAATAGCCACAACCGAAAATACAAGTGCAATAACACCACTGCTTAGCGTTAACGTTTTACGCATAAATAACGCTTGTACTATAAGTAGCACCAATGCAGCGCCACCAGCATAAACGCCAAATTTAAACCCCGTAAACGCAACACCTAATTCTACAATACCAAATTTATACAAAGGCCCTGGCAGTATGACGAGTAAAAAAGCGATTAAACTAACTAAGCTCACTAAAACTTTCATTTTATGATTCCTATATTGTGTGTGATTTTTATTATTAAAACAGATAAGCACTATTAACCAGTAGCTTATACTACTAATAAGTGCTTTTAGATTACTATTAGCGACTAATTACACAAAAAAGTCCAATGTTGTGTGATCAAAGTTACTCAAGTTTGGAAAAATATCAACAAGCTCAGAGCTTGGCACACCAAACCACTGAGCCAATGTGGCAAAGTACTGCTCATTTGCAACACTTGGAATTAAACGCCCGCCACCGGTATCTTGTGGGCCATCCAAATGTTGAGTTAGTAGCTCGCCATATATATTGCCGCCTTTTACTGCGCCGCCCATTACTATTTGGTTTCCTGCCCAACCATGGTCAGTGCCATCGCCATTTGAGGTCAACGTGCGACCAAAATCAGACATAGTAAACGCAGTCACTTTATCTGCCATATCAAGCTCTTTCATCGCGCTATCAAATTCACTTAACCCTTGAGCTAACGTATTTAATAAAGCAGGGTGCGTTGTTAATTGGTTATCGTGCGTATCATACCCCCCCATAGAAACAAAAAACACTTGGCGCTGAGTGCTCAATTTTGCCTGTACGCTAATTGTTTTAGCTACTGCTGCAAATTGCTCACTAAGACTATTATCGCTAAATGGGGTAATAAGTGCAGGCGCGCTTTCTAACGCGCTGTTCATTGCTTGAGTGTTATTTATCGCACTTGTTAAGCCATTGGCATAAGCTGTACTTAACGGATGGCTCGTATTGCCTAGTAAGCGGTTCATAATAGAAGTTACGTGCTCGCTACGAGGTTGATACCCTCCAAACGCGTTAATACTACTAATGCCACTTTTGTTAAGTGCAAATGCATTGCTAGCACTTCCCGTTTGCCATAAATTAGTACCGTCGAGTGATACATTAGCTGCAAACTCATCTTGTAGCTCTAAACGTTCTAAAAGTCGTGCGCCCCACCCGCTATTAAGTGATTGTTTTTCTCGACCATACATCCATGCAGCTTGCTGATCGTTATGCGAAAACAAATGCTTAGGCAAACCTATTGTTTTATTTTTATAGTCACTCAATGTTGTGGGAGCGAGTAAAGTACCTACCCCACCTATAAATGCTAAATTTTGAGATTCAAACACATTTTGTATAGGTTCAAGTGAGGGATGAATACCGACTCCACCGGCAAACTGGCTTTTAATACTTAACTCAAGTGGGCTCTCTACAGCCAGGTTCTGCCTACTTTTCTCGTAAACACTACGTTGTTCGCCTTCAAGCGGAACTAGCATATTTAACGAATCATTCCCTCCATATAAATACACACACACTAATGCTTTGTAATCTCCTAGCTCAACTGCATTAGTCGCTCCAGTTAATGCTTGTAATTGCAGGCTCGTTAACGCGGCAGCCGATACACTGCCTTTTACACATAACGACAAAAACTCTCTTCTATTAATGCTCATTATGCGCTCCTAATACTGCACGTTAAATTCAGGTGAAATAGCAATCATATATAATAAATACGAAACCCGTTCACGGTATTGCTCTTCATTGAAATAGGCATCTAAATCAAGTAACGCTTGGCGCGTGTCACTGCTCATTGCACCTGCAAAATATAACGTGTTGTACTGAGCTAATAGCGCGCTAACACCGTTTTTCTCTAAAACATTCATGTCGTCTTGAACATAAATATAAATACTATTTGAATTTAAATCGCTGCGCGCTTCTGCGGTACTCCAAACTAAACTTGCGTAAAGCGCGTTCATGGTACCAATCAGTGTTGCGTCGTTTGCTATTTGTAATTCTGGCGCAACAATACCTTCATTTCGCAAAGCTGCGGTTTGATAATCAGGCCTAAAAAAGTTAAATACCGAAGCCGATTGCATGGGTCCTTGTCCGTAGCTATTTATTAAATTCCATGTTTTATAATAACCCGCTGGCGATTTAGCATCGAGATTTCGCCAAAACTGTACAGTTTTTAAAATAGGCTCTTTAATTTTACCTTGGTAATTAAGCACTGAGCCAAAATGCCGCGCTTCATCATCTAAATATATAGCCTTTACTACCGCCGCTAAATCGCCGCGTACACCGGCGCCATTATCAATAAATACATTAGCTACTCGCTCAACGTATTGGGGGGTTGGATTTGACGTAATTAATCGCTGAATAAGCTGTTTGCTAATAAACGGCGCAACATTTTGATGGTTAAATAAGTTATCGAGGGCTATTTGCAATGACTCTTCTGCTGCATAACCTTGTGGTATAACCTCACCGTTTAGTAAGGTTTTTTGTTTACTAGAGTGGTACTCGTCAAATGCTTCCATTGGCTTAATATAGTCACGACTTTTACGCTTAAATGTTTCACTATCGGCAAACGTCCAACCTGTAAATACGCGTGCAAAACCCTCTATTTCTACCTGTCCGTAAGTGGCAATGGTATTACCTTGTGCATCAAGCTTGGCGCTGCCATCTAGATTTAGTTCTTCAAGGCCAATAGTAAATAACTGCATTACTTCACGTGCGTAATTTTCGTCTGGGCGAATATTAAGTGTATCGTCTGCTTTTTCGTTACCCAAATGGCTTAAGTAAGTCCCCATAATAGGCGAAAGCGTCACATCTTCGAGTAAGTCACGATAATTACCAAAGGCATGCTTTAGTAATAAATCGTAATAAGTGATCATGCCCTCAGGTTGCCCTCTTAAGGCACTGTTCTCATCCGACACCACTAATATTTCACTTAACGCAAATGCAACACGTTGACGGAGTTGATCGTCACTTTGCATTACTGCTTTCCACCATGCATCTATGCGGCTTATGTATTTAAAGTCGTCATCGTCATTTAGCTTTACTAAATAATCACGGTGATAATTAATAGGTAGCGCTATTTGTTTATCAAGCCATTGCTGCTCGCTTAAACCTTGTGCGTTTTGTATTTCACTAAGCTTAGGCCCCATTGTTGCTTGGTGTAGTAACCGTGCGGCGCTAATCTCATCCATATTATTGCGCGCTATAAAGCTCAGCGTTTTTACACTGCTTGCTCCTTCATTGTCGGTTGCTGTGACCGAAAAAGCGTAATTAACAGGCTTATAACTTTGCGCATTTAGCAGTGTTACTGAGGTGGTTACTGCCTCTAAAGGCCCGCTAATTAGTTCAGGCCCTTGCGTTTGTTGCCATACAACCGATGTAATAGTGCCGTCTTTATCACTGGCTGTTGCTGTTAGCTCAATTGTTTGGCCCTTACTTAATTCACTAGGAATATCAGCGACTGACAAAATGGGGATTTTATTTCCGTTAACGGTTGGCGTATCATCTGAGCCTGAACCACCGCAAGCGCTTAGTATAAAAACAGTGCTTGCGATCAGAGCAAATTTATAATGCATGTAAAGTCGTCATCATTTGTTAATTAAAGTACGTTAGTGTGTACCGAGTTTGATGCATTTATTGAAACACAAAATTTACAATTTAACTCTTTATTTTTTGTAACCGAATCATGAACGCCCCATTAATAATGCACTAGCTGCAGGGGTAAACAGCCAGAGCTTTATTATTTATGAAAACAGAAATTCGCTATTGTTTTGAATCTTCACAAGTTGCTAACCGGTTTTTACACGAGCTGAAAGACTGGCCGGTTAACGATGTAAAAACACGACTTTTTAATGGCGGCGATAGTGTAAAAGTGACATACGAATACGACGAAAGTGGTTTTGATTACACCTCAGCCGAGCTCGACGACCTAGCAGAAAAGCATGGCGGAAAAGAAGTTTAAATCCAATAATAACAAGGTATGGAGCCATTTTTCTTGGCGAACGCACTAAACATCAATATTGATAATGCGATCAGTAAATGTTTCATAAATATATCTTTATTGGCTTTATTAGTTATTCGTGGTACTTGCGGATCATCGCCACTTTGCCGTTTTCAATTTCGATTACTTCCATCATTACTGATGTATATTCTATTGGTTGCTGATTTTGCGGATGAATACCTTTCACATAGTTTTTATAACGAATAGCAAAGCCTGTATCGTTAAACACAAATGTATTAAGCAGTGTGCTTTCAAACAATGTGTGCGCACCTAAGTAAAAACTCATACCTTTGCGCATCTGCTTTTTACCATCTGGAGTACGTGAGTCATCCGGTTGATACGGAATATGCTGATTGCCAATATCATCGGTTAACAATGCAAGGTAAGCCTCAAGCTCTTTAGCACCTGCGTTAGGTGCTTGTGTGGCGGTCATTGTTTTATAGTACTGCTGCGCAAACGCATTTAAGTCGAGTGGCTTTTCAGCATAAGCAGAAAAAGCAGTTACTAGAGCCAAACCTAACGTTAAAAGTAGCTTCATCACTTATTCCCTGTAGTTAAAAATATTGATTCATTTATAGGAACACTATATTAATATGTTCAACAATAAAACAAATAGTTTTAAGTACTAACACCTACATTTTGCTCTTTACTCTATTTGTTGCAACGCTGTTGGCGGGGTCGTCTGGCCAAAAATGTTTAGGGTAGCGACCTTTCATTTCCTTTTGCACATCGCGGTAACTGCTAGCCCAAAAGTGGGCTAAATCTTGAGTAAGTTGCAATGAGCGTTTACCTGGCGATAGCAGCTCCATAAGCAGTGGCAGTTTACCGTTGGCAAGCATAGGCGTACTGGTCAAGCCATAAACTTCTTGCATACGCACGCTTAGCTTTGCGGGGCCATCAAGCTGGTATTCTATTTTTATATTTGAGCCACTTGGCACCGTTAAGCGCAGTGGTAACAGTGCTTTTAAAGCGGTTTGTTGTTGCCAATCAAAACAGTTTTGTAATGCTTCAAAGTAGTTAAACTTTTTAAGCTGCGTGAGCGTTTTAATATCTTCTAAAAACACGCTTAGCCACTGCGCTGCATTTTGAATGAGTTGTTGCTCATTTGTTTTTGGAAATTTATCGGGTAATAACTTACTTGCTAGACTCATACGTATCAGCAATTGCTGCGCATCAGGTTGCTCGTTAAATAATGCAAAACCGTGTTTAGCAAATAAGTTTAGCCACGCTTTAGCGCGCTCGCTCTTATCTAGTTTTTGTTTACTAGGCTGGCTGCTGAGCGTTATAGCCCCGAGCTTTACTTCATCTTGATGAATAAAACGTGCTGATTTTTCGTCAAACTCACAGCGAGTAAGTTCACTAAATAAATGCGGTAAAAATTCTTGTAACTCAAATGGGTTAAGCGCGGTGGCTGCAAATATACGCCCTCCTTTGTGCCCGCCCATGGTTGCTATAGCTAAGTAATCGTCGTTGTGCCAGTAATCGGCATTTAACTCAGCACCTGCACCATTGGCAAGTAAATAACCATTACCACGTTTTTTAGCAATACGATCTGGGTATGCCAATGCCACTAGCAAACTAATATAATGCGTATTTAATTCGCTGTTTTCGTCTTTTACTTTTAAGCGGCTTTGCCAATATTTTAACTGCTGTTTAAATACCGGATGCGGACGTTGCTGTTGGCTATGCAACGCTAAACTCAACTCGTTTGCACTGTTTACTCGGCTCTCAAGTAATGCCACTAAATAAATAGCGAGCCTAAAAATACCAGGGAGTTGGTCATCAAGTATTTGTGCTTTTAGTAGCATATGCGCCAAACGAATATCAGCACCAAAACCTAACATTTTACTGCCAAGCGGTGTGAGCTTACCCTTGCTATCAATAGCTTCTAGCATGTTGAGCAGGTTACTTGCTTGCTCGCATTGTTGCTCAGTAGGCTTATCAAGTAGGGTTAGCTCATCAATACTGGCTCCCCACTGCTTTGCCTCAAGCATAAGTTGGCTTATGTCTGATGTGAGTATTTCGGGATTGTCGTGGCTATTACGTCGCTCAAAGGTTTGCTTTGAGCCAATTCGATAAACAATGCCCGGCTCTATTCGCCCTGCACGTCCTGCTCGCTGCACAGCAGACGAGCGCGATATGCTTTGTGTTGTGAGCTCTGTGACCCCTGTTTTTAAATTAAAGGTCGCTGCACGGCGCTTGCCGCTGTCAATTACAATGCGTATGCCTTCAATAGTTAAACTGGTTTCGGCTACATTGGTGGTAAGCACTACTTTGCGCATACCGTTTGGTGCAGGAGCAATAGCAGCTTGCTGATTAGCTTTATCTTGCTCGCCAAATAGCGTTGCTACTATGCAGTTACTGGGTAAATCGCTCAGTGCTTGCTGCACGCGTAGTATTTCAAATTGCCCAGGTAAAAATACCAATGCGCTACCTGTTTGCTCATTAAGTGCTTGTTTTATTATGGTAGGAATTGCATCAAGCCAACGGCTTTCATCTTTTATGGGTATGTATACTTCGTCTATTGGGTAGCTGCGACCGCTTGATTGAATTACAGGGCAGTCAAAAAACGCTGTATAACGCTCAGTATCAAGAGTTGCCGACATAAGCATAATGGTTAAATCTTCACGCAGCGCACTTTGGGTCTCGAGCGCAAAGGCAAGTGAGGTATCGGCTGCAATTGAACGCTCATGAAATTCATCAAATATCAGTAAATCAATATCGCTTAATTCGGGGTCGTTTTGCAGCATGCGCGTTAGCATGCCTTCGGTGACTATTTCGAGGCGCGTATTAGCACTTACTTTACTCTCACCCCTAATCCGCAAGCCCACACTTTGCCCAACACTTTCGTTTTGGCACTTTGCTAGGTAGCTGGCAATATTACGAGCAGCTAAACGGCGAGGCTCTAGCATTACAATACGTTTAAAATGCCCATCGCGCATTAGTTGCAGCGGCAACCACGTAGATTTACCCGCACCAGGCGGCGCTTGTAATAACGTAATAGGATTACTTTGTAATGTAGTAACGAGTTGTTGATATATGTCTTGAACAGGCAGCACAGCTATTTACCCTAAATTGCTTTGCAGGCATTGTAACAAAAAACCGCAGCGACGCTGCGGTTGATATTTGATATCTTAAACTAGTTTGATGATGGGCAATTTTGATTACCGTATATAACCTTTACTTCACCATCACCATATTCACAAAAGTATTTATCTGCATCCATACCAGTTCCAGCCCATTGCTTTATAAGTGGTGAAGCAGATGCTGTTGTCGACAAAAAAACAAACGATAACATTACTAATAAGCCAACTTTTCCCATTCTATATTCCATCCCTTTTAAGATTTTAACTCGATTCGCGATAATAACTCTAAATGAAATAAAGTAAATATTTAGAAATCCAGAGCCCTAACTTTAATACTCCACATATATTAACTACCCGATACTAATCTAATTCGCTCTGCAGGCACTCGTAATTGATCCATTAAGTAAATTTTAAATGGTGCTTCGTAAGGTTGCTCATCAACCGCTTTTTGCATGCACAAAAGCCATGCGTCACTTTGCTCAATTCCTACATGTAAATGTTTGTGCGCTTGAGGAATGTTAATACTGCCAAAATGTTCAGCGTATAATTTAGGACCACCTAACCAGCCCGACAAAAAGTAAGCGAGCTTTTTACGTGATGCCGATAAGTCTTTTGAATGCATACTCCTTATATGCTCAGCCTCTTTTAAAGCGTCCATATTATCGTAAAACGCATTCACCAATTGTGTAATACCTGCTAACTCACCTGCCATTTTGTATGAGCAGTCACCCACTCCGTATTCACACGTTTTTGTATTCATAACTCACTCAGGTTAACTACTTTGTTTAATACCTGCATATTAGCTTAAAACAAAAATTTAAGAATGAGTTACATCAAAGCGGCGTAACTTATGTCAGCAATAATTACAGGCTGCTATGTATATTTTTTAATAAATAGCGCAATATTAAAAACAAAATCGCTCAACATAAAAATATAACCAACTGATAATAAAAACAATAAAACCATTATTATTCCTTGGTACAAGGCTTGCTACTTTATAACTGACAGTTAATTCACTAACCTAAAGTAAGGATAAACTTATGAACAGCGATCGTATCGAAGGTAATTGGAAAGAACTTAAAGGTAAGGCTCAACAAAAATGGGGCGATCTTACCAACGACGATTTAGATAAAATTGAAGGTAGCCGTACAGAGCTAGTTGGTAAAATCCAGCAGCAATACGGTAAATCTAAAGAAGAAGCAGAGCGTGAAGTTGATGAGTTTGAAAAAGGTCGTTAAACCGCGTTAACCGCTTTTAAAAAAACCGCCATTTGGCGGTTTTTTTGTTTAAGCTGTAGGTTATTTAGCTACGCTTTTAATTGGTTACCAATCGGTAACTGCCTAATACGCTTTCCGCACGCTGCAAAAATAGCATTACATAATGCTGGCGCATAAACTGGTGTAGACGGCTCGCCTACTCCTGCTGGTGGTGCATCACTTTGTACAATTTCAACTTCAATCTCAAGAGGTGAGTCGCTCATACGCGGTACACGATAATCATGAAAGTTACTTTGCTGTACGCGCCCTTTATCAAAGGTAATACCATCGCTGATTGCAGTTGTAATACCGTAAATAGAGCCACCTTGGGTTTGGTTTTTAACGGTGTCGGTGTTTACAACCGTACCCGCATCAATGGCAACCCACGACTTAATTACTTTTAAATCGCCAGCATCCGACACTTCTACTTCAACTACCGTAGCTACGTAAGTTAAAAAGCTTCTGTGTGCTGCTATTCCTAAACCTCGACCTTTAGGAAGCTCTCGCCCCCATTTACTCATGTCAGCTACTTTTTCAATAACACGGCGCAGTCTGCCAATATCTAGAGGATAAACCGCTTTATCGCCACCGTAATTATCGTATGTGGCATTTTGCTCAGTTACATCAACAATGCGACTCGGACCTATCGTGTCTAGTAAATAGTCTTTTTGGTCGCGACCGGCTTTATGCGCTGCTTCGCCAATAAATGACTGAATAGCAAAGGCATGAAAAATATTTGATACAGAGCGCATCCAACCAATTCGTGCTTTGGCTTGCGCATCACCGTTTTCTAACTTCATGTTAGGTGTGTTAATAGGGTTATCGGTAAATCCTAAGCGCAGTTCAAAGCTTCCCGGCGTAGTCGCCCCTTCTGAAAAGGTAGAGGTAATAGGTGAAAACGCGGTGCGATGTAAATAAGATTCTATAGCGCCATTTTTATCTAGTGATGCTTCAATGTGCTGAGCCGAAACTGCATGGTAAAAACCATGTTGTATGTCGTCTTCACGCGTCCATTGCACACGAATAGGTTTGCCTACTTTCATTGAAAGGTAAGCTGCTTCTGCTGAAAAGTCAGGTTTTGACTTACGCCCAAAACCGCCTCCTAACATGGTAACGTGAACATTAATTTTGCTCTCATCCATGCCAAGCATTGCAGCCACTGTTTTCATATCGGCTTGTGGATTTTGCGTAGCAGCCCATATATCAACACTGTCTTTGTTGTACATAGCAGTTGCACAAGGCGGCTCCATTGGTGCTTGAGCAAGATGCGGCGCGTAATAATCAGCTACGAGTTTATTGCTCGATTTAGCCAACACGCCCATGGCATCGCCTTTATCACGTATGTTTGCCTGTGGAGTTTGTACTGTTTTTAATAATGACTTTTTAAATTCTTCTGAATTGTAATCGCCATTTTTGCCATCATCCCACACCACTTTTAATGCTTTACGCCCTTGCCATGCAGCCCATGTGTTTTTAGCTATAATCGCAATGCCACCTTTTGGCTGAAACTGCGGTGCGCCTTTTGGTGCAGGTATTTCAATAACATCTATAACGCCGTTTATCGCTTTTGTAGCACTGGCATCAAATGACTTAACAACACCGCCTACTACCGGCGGGCGTTCAATTATAGCCACCAGCGCTTGTGGTTCGCGTACATCGGCTGCAAATATAGCTTTTCCTGTTACTAAATCGGCTAAATCTATGTGCGCCATGCCGGTATTAATGTAGCGCCATTCTTTGCGTGTTTTAAGTGTTAGTTTGTCAGCTTCTGGTGGCGTTATTGTAAATGCTAAGTCGATTAAATCTTTATAAGTAAGCGATTTACCTGAGCTGTGTGTAACAACGTGTTGATTAGCAGTACAGGTTTGCGGGTCAACATTCCAATACTTAGCGGCAGCATGCTGCATCATGTAACGTACACTTGCGCCCATTTCACGCAGGCGCTGCATGTTGTAGCGAATACTGCGCGAGCCATCGGTATTTTGATCACCGTATTTAGGGTCGCCCTTACCCTGAATAACAATAACCTTATCCCACGCGGCTTCCATTTCATCGGCAACAATTTGTGCAATCGCGGTGCGAATTTGCTGACCCATTTCAGAGCGATGGCAGGTTATTTCAACCATGCCGTCTGGGCGCAGTGCAATAAATAAGTTTGCGCGTTTTGCCAGCTCAGATGGCTGCTCTAACACACCCGCAAATGCTCTTGGCGCACTGCCTACAAAATAAGTACCGAGTACCAACGCACCTATTGCACTGGTTTTTAAAAACTTACGGCGGTTTAAATCAAAGTATTTGTTATCTTGGTTCATACTTCTTCCCCTTGTTCATTTGGGTCAAAATACTGAACACTCGCCATTGTTTTAGCAGCTGATTTAATTGCTTTATGAATACGCGGGTATGTACCACAACGGCAAATATTTCCCGACATATTACTTACTATTTCATCGTCGGTTGGGGTTGGGTTTGCAGCTAATAAGCTTGCAGCTTGCATCATTTGGCCGCACTGGCAAAAACCACACTGCGGTACTTTATGCTCAATCCATGCTTGTTGTACTGGATGGTCGCCCTGCTCGCTTAACCCTTCAATTGTAGTAATTGAAAGACCCGCTACTGCCGCTACAGGTAATACACACGAGCGCTGAGCTACCCCATCAATATGCACGGTACACGCACCGCACTGTGCCATACCACAGCCAAATTTAGGCCCAGTTAAATTCAATTCGTCTCGGAGATACCATAATACTGGCGTTGACGGATCGCCAGAAAACTCATGTTTATTACCATTAATGGTAAGCGTGATCATACAAAACTCCTTGGCAAAGCGCTTTACAGGAGGGTTCCTTGTTGCGCGAGAACTATTTTTAATTACTTACTATTTTATACTTACTACTTTTAGCCTACCACTTAGATCTGTTTTATAAAAATACTAATTATTAGAACGTTTTACTGTTAAAAACAGTTCTACATTATCAAGCATACTAAAACATACATTAATGAGTGCTTATAACATTTTCAAATAGTAATCGCTCATCGTCTTTATAAACTTCAAGCCAACCTGGTGGTGATGTATCGCAGCCAATAATAGTTACTTGTAGCACATAATGGTTACTTGTAGCACATAACTATAACGACCATTTTTAAACGTATAGTGATGATTCCCGCCGCTGCCCTCAAATGTAATATCGCCATTTAGTAAAACCATATCAGGCTTGTCACTTGGCTTTTTATTAATACCCCACACTGCATACCGAAAATTATGCTCGCCTAAATCATTAACACGAACATGATAGTTAGCCGTTTTCCAATTGAGTACTGGTTTTTCAAAAGTATTAATACTTGCGTGCAAGGATTGTTTATCGTCTTCGATTAAGCTTTTTGCAAGTGCCTGCTCTTTAGTATTTTGTGTATTTACAGCAATAATTTTACCTTCGGTATCTACCCACATAACGCCGTTATTTAGCATAATGCCGCGCCAACCTACTTTCTCCCAATCGGTGTTAATGTTTGAACTGGCAATAACTGCCACTAGCTCATCATTAAATACTTCATCAAAGCGGTTGATAAACTCAGCTTCATTTTTAATGTCAGGTATGGGGTATCGTCGTTTTAGCGGGTAATAAACAAGCGAAGCAATAGCTGCTTTATCGTCACTTTCAAAGGCTGCAATAACAGGTAAAACGAACTCGTGATATTTTTGCTCAAGAGCAAATGTGCTAGATGTGAAAAGTAGGCATAACCACAATACTATGTGGTTATGCCCTTCAAAGTTGAACCTGATCTTCATTTAAAGGTTCTAATATAACGAAAATAATTATATTTTTAGTTTTTCTCTTAACCCTGCAGGAGATAAATATCTAATAGCTTTGCTTTTTTTACTTTTCGTAGCAATTAAAAGATCTGCATCAACTAATCCATTTAAATATGTTCTTGCTGTGTTCTCATTAATATCAAATTCTATGGAAACCTGTTTAGTAGTAAATATTTTACCTGGATGCTTTACAGCTTCTTTGAGCAACTCTAATTGACCTCGCTTGAAGTTCTTTGATAGAGGGCTTTTTTCGATCCATTCCATGAATTGATAAAATTCACTTTTTTTAGATTCTATGTGAGTATTTAATGAATTAACCGCTTTCATGACAACATCAACTTGATGATAAATAAAGTAAGTTAAGTCAAATTCGTCTGTTTCTGTGTAAACAAATGCTGCATCATAATCACTTCTCTTTTCTTGGATTAGCTTACTAATTGACACATATTCAAATAACCAATAACCAGAACTGAGCATATACCAATAAAAAATAGCTCTGGCAGTTCTTCCATTCCCATCCCCAAAAGGATGAATGTAACCGATCATGAAATGTAAAATAATCGCTTTAACTAATGGATGTATAAACGTGTCGCTATTAGCCCCATCATGCTTTTCATTTGCAAAATCACATAAAGATAATAACCTTTCCTTTAAGGAAGAGAAGCATGGAGGTGTATGCGCTAATTCATTGTAGAGGTTTGAAACTGCTATATCATTGTCTTCTCTTAAAGCTCCTGAAATCGCATCATTATCAATAGCTTTATATGTAGCAATTGCATGAAGCTCTAGTATTAGCTCTATAGAAAGAGCTTCATCTTTTCTCTCTAGTGCTTTTTTCATCAAAAGGTAATTATTGAAAATCATTTGTTCAGATTTATCGATAGGTTGCCTTTTTGTTTCAAGCATTTCTTTCGCTATTTTCCTCGTTGTAGATGCGCCTTCGAGTTGAGAAGATGTTATTGCTTCTTCCATCATTAAGCTCTTAACCAGGTACCTATCTTTTTCTTTTGTAGTAATAAATGAACCATCACCAATTGCATGCCCACCACCAGATAATTTATCGATCTGATGAAGTAATGCATGAAGTGAATCTGGAATACAGTAAGTGAATTGTTTATTTTTTTCTGCAACTAATGATATTTTTTTTGATATAGTTTTCCTTGACAGCTTCGTAGCTACCCAAGCAGCTTGTTCTGATATATCTTTAGGTATACGCCATATAAATTTATCCCAGTGGAGATATTTCCCTTCTGAATTTGTAGGACCAAACTGCCCTAAAAGTGGAATAAACTCATCAGAAGGTGTAATAGATAGTAACTCGTTTAATGGTTTGGGAACTCTAATTCTTGCCATAGTAAAACACCTAAACTTAATTTTTATATAATGAGTTTACTTATAATTA
This sequence comes from Pseudoalteromonas sp. SWYJZ12, assembly GCF_015864395.1. Classification (NCBI taxonomy): domain Bacteria; kingdom Pseudomonadati; phylum Pseudomonadota; class Gammaproteobacteria; order Alteromonadales; family Pseudoalteromonadaceae; genus Pseudoalteromonas; species Pseudoalteromonas sp. SWYJZ12. The sequence continues at coordinate 53,317 of NZ_JADYXH010000021.1, read as the reverse complement.
AAAACTCGTCAACGTAAAAAAACAAATTTAAGTTTAGGTAAATAACTTTATACCAAAAGCGAGCTTAATTAGGCTCGCTTTTATTTTAACTGACCTGTTCTATTGCTCAGGATCATACCCCAAGTTAGGCGATAGCCACCTTTCAGCTTCTGCTAGCGTCATATTAGTTCGTTTAGCGTAATCTTCTACTTGGTCACGTTGTACCGCTGCTACTGCGTAGTACTTAGCTTCGGGGTGTGAGAAGTACCAACCTGAAACAGCAGCACCTGGCCACATGGCGTACGAGCTGGTTAGCTGCATGCCAATGCGTTTTTCGGTGTCGAGCAACTGCCAAATTTTCTTTTTCTCGGTGTGCTCTGGGCACGCTGGGTAACCTGGCGCTGGGCGAATACCTTGGTAGTTTTCGCGTATTAGCTCATCGTTTGCTAGGTTTTCGTCTGGTGCAAAACCCCAATACTCTTTACGTACTTTTTCGTGTAAGTATTCTGCAAACGCTTCGGCGAGCCTGTCGGCAACCGCTTTAATCATTATTTTGTTGTAATCGTCTTGCTGTGCGTCAAACGCATTTGCTAAGTCGTCTTCTTCTAAACCGCCCGTTACTGCAAACGCGCCAAAATAGTCTGGTGTGCCTTTTGGTGCTATGTAGTCGGCTAGGCAGTAATTAGCAAAGTCGGTTTTTTCGGTTTGCTGACGTAAATGGCATGAGGTCGTTAATAGCTCTTTGCGTGTTTCGTCGGTGTATATTTCTATGTCGTCCCCAACGCGGTTTGCTGGGAATAAACCAATTACGCCAAGTGGTTGCAAACTGCCTGCTTTTTCAAGGTCGTCTAACATGTCGTTAGCGTCTTTAAATAAGCTTTGCGCTTGCTCGCCTACTACTTCGTCGGTCATTATGCGCGGGTATTTACCGGCGATTGACCACGTCATAAAGTATGGCGTCCAATCTATGTATTTACGCAAAGTGGCAATTGATACGTTTTTAAACTCGATCACGCCGAGCTTTTTAGGCACTGGTGGCGTGTAGTTATCCCAATCGAGTTGTGCTGCGTTATCGCGTGCGCGCTGGATTGTAACAGGCTTAGAGCGAGGTTTTTTACGCGCTTGTTGCTCGCGTACTTTTACATATTCAGCTTGGGTTTTTTCTAAAAAACCAGGCTTATGCTCTTTTGATAATAAATTAGATACTACACCTACCGCACGGCTGGCATTACTTACATACACTACGCCTTTGTCATATTGTGGCTCAATTTTTACTGCGGTGTGCGCTTTAGAAGTAGTAGCACCACCAATTAACAGCGGCAGTTCAAAACCACGGCGTTTCATTTCTTTTGCTACGTGTACCATTTCGTCAAGCGATGGGGTAATTAAGCCCGATAATCCAATAATATCGGCTTTTTCGTCGATTGCGGTTTGGAGTATTTTATCAGCCGGTACCATTACACCTAAGTCGATTACTTCATAGTTATTACATTGCAGTACAACACCCACAATATTTTTACCTATGTCGTGTACGTCACCTTTTACGGTCGCCATCACTATTTTACCGTTAGTTGAGCCTTCTTCTTTTTCAAGCTCAATGTATGGGTCTAGGTAGGCTACGGCTCGCTTCATTACGCGCGCCGATTTAACAACTTGTGGTAAAAACATTTTACCTGCGCCAAATAAATCCCCTACTACGTTCATGCCGTCCATTAACGGCCCTTCAATTACGTGAATAGGTTTATCGGCAGCAGCACGGCATTCTTCGGTATCTTCATCTATAAATGTAGTAATACCTTTTACAAGCGCGTGCTCAAGGCGTTTTGCAACAGGCCATGTGCGCCACTCTAAATCTTCTACTCGCTCGGCTTGTGCCATGCCCGAATACTTAGGTGCAAGCTCTACTAAACGCTCGCCTGCGCCTGAGTCGGTGTTAAGTATTACGTCGGTAACTGCTTTACGTAATTCTTCTGGTATATCATCGTAAACGGCTAGTTGCCCCGCATTTACAATACCCATGTCCATACCAGCTTGAATGGCATGATATAAAAACACCGAGTGAATAGCTTCACGTACGGGGTTATTACCCCTAAACGAAAACGATACATTTGATACACCGCCCGACACTTTACAGTGCGGCAAATTTTGTTTAATGCGGCGTGTGCCTTCAATAAATTCTACGGCGTAGTTGTCGTGCTCTTCAATACCGGTGGCTACGGCAAAAATATTAGGATCGAATATAATATCTTCTGGCGCAAAGCCAATGTCTTCTACCAATATTTTATAACTGCGCGCACATATTGCGAACTTACGGTCTGCCGTGTCGGCTTGCCCGTCGGTATCAAACGCCATTACAACAGCGGCTGCACCAAAGCGTTTTATTATTTTAGCTTGGCGAATAAATGGCTCTTCGCCCTCTTTTAGCGATATTGAGTTAACAATTGCCTTGCCCTGAATACACTTTAAGCCTGCTTCTATTACTTCCCACTTTGAGGAGTCGACCATAATGGGTACGCGAGAAATATCAGGCTCTGAGGCTATTAAGTTTAAAAACTTAACCATGGCGGCTTTTGAGTCCAACATGGCTTCATCCATGTTTATATCAATAACCTGTGCGCCGTTTTCTACTTGTTCGCGTGCCACTGTTAGCGCGGCTTCATAGTCTTCTTCCATGATTAAACGTTTAAACATGGCAGAACCCGTTACATTGGTACGTTCGCCGACATTAGTAAATACTGCTATTTGTTGGGTCATGCTGGCTCCTTAATTTAAGTTACAGGCTTCAAGGCCTGATAAACGCATGCGTACTTCAAGCTCTGGTAGTTGCCGTGGTTTAACGCCCGCTAAACCTTTTGCAAAAGCGCGAATATGCGCAGGCGTGGTGCCACAGCATCCGCCTACTATATTAATAAAGCCCGATTTACCCCAATCGATAATTTCGGTTGCCATATCGCCCGCTTCTAAGTCGTATTCACCAAACTCATTTGGTAAGCCCGCATTAGGATGTACCGATGTAAAGGTTTCGCACACGCGCGATAACTCTTCTACATACTGGCGCAGTAAATCAGGACCAAGCGCACAGTTTAGACCAATTGAAATAGGCTTAATATGGCGAATAGAATTATAAAATGCTTCGGTTGTTTGCCCCGAAAGCGTACGGCCAGAGGCGTCGGTAATAGTACCCGAAATCATAACTGGTAATTTACGACCTGCTTGTTCAAAGGCTTCTTCTACGCCAAACGAGGCGGCTTTTGCGTTAAGGGTGTCGAATATAGTTTCGATTAGTATTAAATCGGCGCCGCCTTCCATTAATGCAAGTGTTGATTCAATATACGCAGTAACCAGCTTATCAAAGGTGACATTTCGGTAACCCGGATCGTTTACGTCTGGCGAAATTGAACACGTTTTAGATGTCGGCCCTAAAACACCGGCTACATAGCGTGGTTTTTCTGGCGTTTTAGCCGTAAATTCATCGCAAATTGCGCGTGCTAATTTAGCCGACTCTAGGTTTATTTCACGACTTAAGCTTGCCATGTCGTAATCTTCCATCGAAATAGTGGTCGAGTTAAACGTGTTGGTTTCGATAATATCGGCGCCCGCTGATAAAAAACCACGATGAATATCAGTGATTAAATCGGGCTTGGTTAGGCTTAATAAATCGTTATTGCCTTTAATTAATACATGCCAGTCTTTAAAACGCTCTCCGCGATAGTCTTCTTCTTCTAGCTTATGATCTTGGATCATGGTGCCCATAGCGCCATCTAAAATTAAAATGCGTTCTTTTAATGCGGCGCTTATTTCGGCTTGCTTATTATTTGTAGGAGCGTTATTCGGCATAGTTGTTAGTCCTCACGTCTTGGCTAACTAAATTAATATCATACGGTGTGGTTTGGTACACGTAGTAATTTAACCAGTTCGAAAAAAGTAAAAAAGCATGGCTTTGCCACGTTTTTGAAGGTTGTTTGGTTGCATCGTCATCCGGAAAGTAATTTTCGGGTTTTGGTGCATTAGGGCTTTTTTTACAATCGCGGTCGTATTCTGCTTTTAGCGAGTCGGCGTCGTACTCTGGGTGGCCGGTTATAAACACTTGGCTACCTGATTTATTTTTAAGTAAGTAAGCCCCTACTCGCTCAGAACCTGCCAGTACAACTAGCTCATCACAGGCGTTTATTTTATTTATATCAATGTGGCCATAACGTGAGTGCGGTACTAAAAAGGTGTCGTCGAATCCGCGAGTCAGTGCGCCGTGATCAAAGTAACATTGGTGGGTAAATACACCACACAGTTTGTCGTCTTTTAAATCACGCTTTAAATTGTAACGGTGATATAACGCTGCATGTGCTGCCCAGCACGAAAATAACGTAGAGGTAACGTGTTGCTCAGCCCAATCAATAATGACCTTTAGCTCATCCCAATACGCTACATCGTCGTATTCTAAATGCGCAAGTGGCGCGCCAGTTACTATTAATGCATCGTAATTGTTGTCTTTAACCTCAGAAAAATAACGATAAAAGGTATCAAGGTGCTCTTCTGAATTGCTGCTACTGCGGTGAGTGTCGAGCCGCAGTAGTTCTACGTTTACTTGCAAAGGCGAGTTGGCAAGCAAGCGAATAAACTGAACTTCGGTTTCTACTTTATTAGGCATTAAGTTTAAAATAGCCAAACGCATTGGGCGTATTTCTTGCGTTTTTGCACGTGTTTTTGGCATTACAAATACGTTTTCTTGACGTAAACGTGCAATTGCCGGCAACTCGTCTTTTACTGTAATTGGCATATTTTTACTCCTGCTCATAAAAACCGAAAGTTAATTATGAACTGAAAGTAAAAAATATCAACCTCTAGATGTATAGATGTCTAAATGAAATTTATTCATTCTATTAAATTAGGATTTACCGAGGTGGTATGTATGAGGAAAAACGCCTCTATTATAAAATAACCTGCTTTAATATTTTGAAGTAGCGCTACTAAAAACGAGTAGCGCATATACAGTTAAAAACGGTAAACCACAGATAAATTAAGTGCGTAAATATCGCCTTCATCTGTATCAAAATATTGGTATTCAGCGCTTAATTGCCAGCGTTGAGTTAACCTAAAGTCAACGCCAGTTCCATACGTTACGCCGCCTTCGTCGTAGTTTTGCTCAGTTATTAACGTAGAATTTTTATCTGTACCAGTTATTGATTCTGCAAGGTTTTTTAAGTCGCCTTCATTGTAACTTAATTTATTTCTACCATAGCCACCAAATAAAAACACATCAGCTCGAGATGAAATTGGATAATTAGCTTTTACAAATATACTTGTTTGCAAATCAAGGCTTGAATCGATTTCGCTCTTAATGAATTCTGAGCTAAGCGAACCGTCCTGTGGGTTCTGAGTATAAACAATTCCGTTTAGAGGAGCTGACTCATCATTTAACCCAAAACCTATACGCCCTTCTAATGCAAAGTATCGCGAAAACTGATATCCAAACCGGCCATAAAGCGTTGTAAACTGTATGCTATCACTCTCGTATACATCAATTTGCGTAGACCCTATCCCTATTCCTTGGTAATAACCATTTACGTGGAGTATGTCTGCTTGGCTCGAAAATGAGTATAAACCTAAAAGTAACGCTCCTAACTTTGTAACTATTTTCATGTTCATTCCTTTAAATCTTTGTAATATTTAATAATATGATGTCTAACAACAAACTAAGTGTGGCCTGCCTATATAACTTGCTTATACTTTACAACTTGTAAATATACTGTACCACTTTTGTTAAAAATGGAATGTATTTGAACAATATAAAACAATAGATTACAGAATTTTACATAATAGAAATCCTGTAATAGTAGTGTTTTAAACGAGCAATCAAAACAAAGTACCGCTTAGGTAAGCGTATTGTTCTATACAGCATTCGTTGACTGTTTCACCTGTCAGCCACTACAATACAACATTGAAATTTTTATTATTATTTGAAGGCTTTCCTCCATGGTTTTACCTGATAAATTTATATTCTCGATGAGTCGAGTATCTAAGGTTGTGCCACCTAAGCGCACTATCTTAAAAGATATTTCGTTACACTTTTTTCCTGGCGCTAAAATTGGTGTGCTTGGTTTAAACGGTTCTGGTAAATCTACGTTACTACGTATTATGGCCGGTGTTGACCAAGATTTTGAAGGTGATGCACATCCTCAGCCTGGTACAAAAATTGGTTATTTACCGCAAGAGCCTGTTTTAGACGAAAGCAAAACAGTTCGTGAAATTGTTGAAGAAGCTGTTGGCGAAGTTAAACACGCACTTAAACGTCTTGACGAAGTGTATAACGAATACGCCATGGAAGACGCTGACTTTGACGCACTTGCAAAAGAGCAAGGCGAGCTTGAAGCTGTTATCCAGGCGCACGATGGTCACAACATCGACAACGTTTTAGAACGTGCTGCTGATGCACTTCGCCTACCAGAATGGGATGCTAAAATTGAGCACCTTTCAGGTGGTGAGCGTCGTCGTGTTGCTATATGTCGATTATTGCTTGAAAAACCAGACATGCTTATTCTCGATGAACCAACTAACCACTTGGATGCTGAGTCGGTTGCATGGTTAGAGCGCTTCTTACACGATTACGAAGGCACTGTTGTGGCGGTAACGCATGACCGTTACTTCCTTGATAATGTAGCGGGTTGGATATTGGAGCTTGACCGTGGTGAAGGTATTCCATGGGAAGGTAACTACTCTTCTTGGCTTGAACAAAAAGATGCGCGCTTACAGCAAGAACAAAAATCTGAAAAAGCACGTCAAAAATCAATTGCGCAAGAACTTGAATGGGTTCGTTCAAACCCTAAAGGTCGCCAAGCTAAGTCAAAAGCACGTATGGCTCAGTTTACTGAAATGCAGCAGTCTGATTACCAAAAACGTAACGAAACTAACGAGATGTTTATTCCACCTGGCCCGCGTTTAGGCGACCAAGTGCTTGAAGTAACTAATCTTCGTAAGAGTTTTGGCGATCGCGTTTTAATTGACGATTTAAGCTTTAGCATGCCAAAAGGTGCCATTGTGGGCATTATTGGTGCTAATGGCGCGGGTAAATCAACGCTGTTTAAAATGATCAGTGGTGAGCAAAAGCAAGACAGCGGTAGCATTACCGTTGGCGAAAGCGTACACCTTGCTACTGTTGATCAGTTCCGCGACGGTATGGACGAAAGCAAAACTGTTTTCCAAGAAATATCAGACGGTCAAGACGTGCTAAAAATTGGTAACTTTGAGTTCCAAAGCCGTGCGTATGTAAGTCGCTTTAACTTTAAAGGTAACGATCAGCAAAAGTTTGTTAAAGACCTATCAGGTGGTGAGCGTAACCGTTTACACCTTGCTAAGTTATTAAAAGCTGGCGGCAATGTGTTACTACTCGATGAGCCAACCAATGACTTGGACGTTGAAACACTACGCGCACTAGAGAACGCTATTTTAGAGTTCCCTGGTTGTGTAATGTGTATCTCGCATGACCGTTGGTTCCTTGACCGTATTGCTACGCACATTTTAGATTACCGCGACGAAGGTCAAATTAACTTCTTTGATGGTAACTATACTGAATACGAAGAGTGGCTTAAAAAGACACTAGGTGCAGCAGCAACTGAACCTAAACGTATTAAGTACAAAAAAATTGGTTAATCTTTACTGTAGCTAATTTATTACAGTAAAACTAAGCCCTGCATTTATGCGGGGCTTTTTTATGCCACCAGCATTACAGGAGCATATCCTGCTAGCATGTAGAGAATTACCCGCTATGCTTAATTTATTATAAAAATAGTAAGGCTAAATTAGGTTATGCAAAATCGTCGTCAGTTTTCTCGTGTTTTATTTTCAACCGATGCACAAGTGATTTTTAATGATCACCAATACCCATGTAAATTACTTGATGTATCTTTGCATGGCGCATTAATCACTAAATGTGATGCTTTTATTGGCAACCAAAATAGCCAAGCTGTTCTGCGTTTTTCGCTGCCTCAAAGCGAAATAGAAATAAAAATGGAGGTTGTGGTGTGCCATATAGAAGCGGATCATATTGGTTTAAAGTGCCACCATATTGATATAGACAGCATTACTTATTTAAAGCGTTTAATAGAGCTAAACTTAGCTGATGACGAACTATTACATCGCGAACTCGCTATGTTGATTCACGACACACAAGAATAGACTCATTTGGATTAGTTGATTACCATAGTGCAAACTTTTTAACTTGTGTAAACATGACTTTAAATCCACATTTACCTTTGGTGTATCACCCTAACTACTCGTTTAATTTCGATCCAAAGCATCGTTTTGCAATGAGTAAGTTTGCACATTTATATCAGCATGTAGCAAAGCTTGGTTTGATTGGCGATAACCTGGTTGAGCCAATATTAGGCACGTCAGAGCCACTTGAGCTAATACACTGCGAAAATTACATACATGATTTGTGGAATAACCGCTTAGATGAAAAAGCAATGCGTCGCATTGGCCTACCTTGGTCAAAAGAGCTTATGGCACGTACCTTTACAGCACCTCAAGGTACTTTGCAAACAGCTCGTTTAGCACTTAAACATGGTATAGCGTGCCACTTAGCCGGTGGTACACACCATGCGCATACCGATTTTGGCTCAGGCTACTGCATGGTTAATGATTTAGCCTTTACCACGCAAACTTTAATTGAATCGGGTGAAGTAACTAACGTACTTATTTTTGATTTAGACGTGCACCAAGGTGATGGCACAGCCGCAATGTTACAGCATCAAGCATACGCTTATACTTGCTCTATCCATTGTGAAAAAAACTTCCCTTTCAGAAAATCCGCTAGCGATTTAGATATTGGCTTAGCCGATAATATGAAAGACGACGAATACCTTGCCGTAGTTGACGACACCTTGAGTTATTTACTTAAAGAGCTAAACCCAAGCTTGGTACTTTACGATGCTGGCGTTGATATTTGGCAAGGCGATGGCTTGGGTAAATTAGATATCAGCTGGGATGGCATAGTTAAGCGCGACCATTTAGTGCTAAAACGCTGCCTTGAACACAACACACCCGTAGCCACAGTAATAGGTGGTGGCTACGATAAAGACCACCTTCGGCTCGCTAAACGCCACGCTATTGTTGTTGAGCAAGCAGCTCGCTTTTAGTTTGAAATGAAAATGTTAAATTCCCGTTCTTATTTAATATGTAAAATAAGAACGAACATATTATGAAGCAACTATTTATTGCCATCGCACTAATTTTTATAAGCTTTACAAGCTATTCGCAAGAAGAAAGTACGCAAGAAACATACCCTAAGTTACCTACATTAAATTTACAAATGGCTGATGGATCTACACTCAATACTCAAGATTTATTAGGTCAACCTTACGTTTTGCACTTTTGGGCAACGTGGTGTCCGTACTGTAAAAAGCTGCAGCCAGCACTTCAAAAAATTGATGATATGGGCTTAAAAGTTATTGCCGTGAGCTTTAAAGAAGATGACGATGCTACTCCCGCTAAAACGCTTAGCGATAGAGGTTATACTTTTAAAACAGCCGTAAAAGCCGATGCAATAGCACAGCAATTAGGTATAAGAGGCACACCTACTACATTGTTTGTAAATAAAGAAGGCAATGTAATTTGGCTGACTAATACGTCAAATCCAGAGGACGCAAACCTACATTTAAAAGCACGAACATTGTTGCACTCCATATCTGAACAATAATATAGGTCTAAATTTAGTTTAAAAATATAAGTAATATAAACTTTATACTACAATTTAAGCTCATAAATTAATTGAGATTATAATGCGCTTACTACTTACTTTATTACTAATCACTTTAAGTGGCTTTGCCGCAGCTGAAGAAGAAAAAGCAGAACTTCCACCGGTAGACCCCGCTTACAATGCTGAGCATCCTATGGCTTTGGTTAATCAAGGCTCGTCTATTATTGCAATGAATTTACCACCTATAATTTACCCAATGATGTGCAAGTTGTTTATAAAATAGGAAACCCCGATGTTCCATTTTTAGGCTTTGTTAGAAATGCCGAGTTAATCACCGTAAAGCCACAAGCGTTTAATATTCAGCATTTAATGCGTGGTGAAGAAATTACGATTATTGCCGATATTTACGAGGGTGATTATCAACAAGGTGGTAGTTTAATTTATTCAAAAAAAGAGTTGGTCTTGAGTAAGCAGCTGTATGCCAGAGAACTAAAAGATTTGAGTGAATCATCGCAATGGCAAGACTACGACATGATTACACTAAGCGGCACTGAGCGTATTTATATTCATAAAATTCAAAAAGCGCCGAGCTATAACCATCTTATTTTTGTCGATTTAGTTAATGCGTGCATGCAAAAGCTTCGTACCTCAAAACGTGTCCCAGCTGAAAATGAGCTTACCTATAAATTTATTAATTGCGGCACGCTTAAACCACTTTATTACAATGCTGATGATTTTAAAAAGTAAAAGAGCGAGTATACGAATGTTCAATTATTTTAATATTTAGGCATAAAAAAAGGCTCTTTCGAGCCTTTGGATTAACTTTGGAATAGTCAAAAATTTTAAATTAGGTCAGCGTTAATAGCTGTGGAGCAACGCTATGATAATCAACAGCCATAGCAATGCTTAACGCTGTAATATTAATAATTGAAAATGCGAACACTTTACGTGCCCAGCTACTCATATCAATATTACGACGATAACCACGTAGCGCCATTAGCAACCACCAAAAGCTTGTAATACAAGCAACAGCCATAAAAGCAGCACCTGTGTAGCCAGTAATTGGCAGTAACATCACAACTAAGGCGTATACAGCAATATAAAGCACAATGTGGCGTTTTGCTTTGTCGATACCTTGCGCCACAGGTAATACTGGAATACCTGCAGCTTGGTAATCTTTAAAGCGAAAAATAGCGATGGCGTAAGAGTGCGGCATTTGCCACAAGCTAAACATAACTAGCAGTATTAATGCGCCCATATCGAACTGCCCTGTTACGGCGCAGTAACCTACTACTGGCGGTACAGCGCCAGAAAGACTACCTACAAAAGTGCCATATACTGAGTTACGTTTCATGTAGAGGCTATAAACCCCTACATAAATTACGTAGCCAAAGGCTGCAAAAAATACCGCGGCTTGAGTGGTATAGGCGATAAGTAAACCAAAGCCAATAACGCCCAATAAAATACCGTGGCTAAGTGCAGCAAAGGCCGACATTTCGCCAGTTACTGTTACCCGCGTACGAGTACGTGCCATGGCTACATCTATGTCTCTATCAATTACATTATTGATAGCACAGCCCGATGCAACCACTAGCGACAAGCCAATTAATGTGGCAATCATTAACCATGGATCTATATCACCGCGCGAGGCAAGTAAAAACCCGCCCGCTACGCTGATCAAATTGCCCATAATAATACCCGGCTTTGTCACTGATAAATAACGACGAAACATCTTCAACTCCTAGTACATCATCATTGCGTTAGATTCATAAATGATCCAAACAGATAACCCAACAACCATTACGATGATCAGAGCACTGAATAGGAATGAGAAAGTACTTGCACGGCCATTTTCGGTGGTAAAATTAAGGTGTAAAAAGTACTTTAAATGCACCCAAATTTGTACGATTGCAAAAGTAACAATGCTCCAAAGCGTTGTTGCTTTTGAGAAGTCACCTTCCATAACCATATAAAACGGTATAGCAGTTAAAATTACCGATAGCACAAAGCCAATTAAGTAAGTTTTAACACTGCCATGAGATTCATCATGATGATCACTTTGCGTTTGTTTTAACGCATGCGTTTCGCTGTGGCTCATTACATTGCTCCCATCAAATAAACAACAGTAAATACACAAATCCAAACAATGTCTAAGAAGTGCCAAAATAGGCTTAAGCAGCTTAAACGCGTTACGGTAGCTTTGCCTAGACCACGTTTAGCAACTTCAATCATCATTATGGTCATCCAAATTAGTCCAGCCGTTACATGTAATCCATGTAAGCCGACTAATGAGAAAAACGATGTTAAAAAGGCACTTTGTTGTGGGCCATTACCATGCACAATTAGGTGATGAAATTCGTATACTTCCATACCAATAAACACAGCACCTAAACAAAACGTAACAAATAACCAAGTCAGTGTTAGTGCCTTTTTTTGCCCTTGAGCGGCAATCATGGCAAAGCCAAAGGTAATACTACTAATAAGTAGTGCAGCAGTTTCTACTGCTACAAAGTCGAGTTCAAAAATATCTTTACCCGATACACCACCCGCTGTGTTCATAAATAACACAGCGTAAGTGGCAAAAAACGAGGCAAACAATAGGCAATCGGTCATTAGGTATAACCAAAAACCGAATATGGTGTCACCCGATGTATCGTGATGATCATGCGCGTGGGCATGGTCATCGTGCGATACTGATTCTAAATTTGCAGAAAGTGTATTCACGCTTTTAGCTCCTTAATGCCACTTGAATTATACGCAGCTTCAGTGCGTGCAATTTCATCAGGTTGAATATAGTAATCAACATCGCTGGTGTAACAACGTTTGATAAAGATGGCAATTGCGCCTACTAGCCCAACAACAGCTAACCACCAAATATGCCAAATCATTGCAAAACAGAATACTGTTAAGCTTGCTGCCATTAACACGCCAGCTGATGTGTTTTTAGGCATATGAATAGGGCTATAGTTTGCTTTATCTTGGTATGCTTGGCCTTTTTCTTTCATGTCGGTCCATGCATCAATATCATCGATGTGTGGAATTGTTGCAAAGTTATAAATTTGCGGAGGTGAACTTGTAGCCCACTCAAGTGTGTGGCCGTTCCACGGATCGCCTGTTGTATCGTCAAGCGCTTCACGGTCTCTAAAGCTCACATATAATTGAATTACTTGGCTAACAATACCAAACATAATAATTACAGCACCGCCTGCGGCAATGTATAACCAAATGTTCCAATCTGGGTTGTTAGTGTGGTTTAAACGACGTGTCATACCTAAGAAACCAAGTACGTACAACGGCATAAATGCAACGAAGAAACCGATAATCCAACACCAGAATGATGCTTTGCCCCATTTTTCGTTAAGTTTAAAGCCCATTGCTTTAGGGAACCAAAATACAAAACCAGCAAGGTAGCCAAATACAGCACCACCAATAATGGTGTTATGAAAATGTGCAATTAAGAATAAGCTGTTATGCAGTACGTAATCGGCACCAGGAATAGCAAGTAATACACCGGTCATACCGCCTACGGTAAAGGTAACCATAAAGCCAAGTGTCCAAAGTACCGGTACGCTAATACGTAAGCGACCTCGGTAAATGGTAAATAACCAGTTAAACAACTTAACCCCAGTTGGTACAGCAATAACCATGGTCATTACCCCAAAGAACGCGTTAACGTTAGCACTCGACCCCATCGTAAAGAAGTGATGTAACCAAACAATAAAGCCTAAAATTGAGATTGCACCGCTGGCGTAAACCATCGATTTGTAACCAAATAAACGTTTACCGGCAAAGGTAGAAATAATTTCAGAGAAAATACCAAACGCTGGTAATACTAATATGTATACCTCAGGATGACCCCATGCCCAAAACAGGTTGATGTACATCATGGCGTTACCGCCCAATTCATTGGTAAAGAAGTGGAAATCGAGATAACGGTCAAGCGTTAGCATTGCAAGTACAGCAGTTAAAATTGGGAATGATGCTGCAATTAAGATGTTTGCCCATGTACATGTCCATGTGAAAATTGGCATTTTCATTAGGGTCATACCTGGTGCACGCATTTTAAACACGGTTGCTAAAAAGTTTACTGCTGTTAGAAGTGTACCGAGCCCGGATATTTGCAAGGCCCAAATATAATAATCTACCCCCACCCCAGGGCTAAAGGTCAACTCCGAAAGCGGTGGATAGGCCACCCAACCTGTTTTAGCAAACTCACCAAACACTAGCGACATATTAATTAAAATGGCACCGCTGGCTGTAAACCAAAAGCTTAAGTTATTTAAAAATGGGAATGCAACATCGCGAGCACCAATTTGCAGTGGTAAAACAATGTTCATTAAACCAATCATAAATGGCATAGCCATAAATATGATCATAATTACGCCGTGGGCAGTAAATATTTGGTCGTAGTGTTCAGGTGGTAAATAACCGGGCGCACCACTGGTAGCAAGCGCTAACTGAGCACGCATCATAATGGCATCAGAAAAACCACGGAACAGCATTATTAGTGCTAAAAGAATATACATTACGCCTAAGCGTTTATGATCAACAGACGTGATCCAGTCGCGCCAAAGCACGCCCCATTTTTTATACTTTGTAATAAGCCCGGCAATAATAAGCCCAGCTATAGCAATAACCGACATCGTGAACACAAGAATTGGCTCATGAAACGGAATTGCGTCTATTGTTAGTTTACCTAATAACGACATTATTATTCCTCGCCCTGGCTGTGAGATGATGGCATTGAGTGTTCATCCATTACTTGATGCTTCTTACTCATTTGCCCATGTTCGCCCATTGCATGTTGCTTTTTGTTCATATCGCCATGTGCCTGCATGTATTTCATAACGATGGTATGAAATAAGCCGTCATCAACTTTACCGTAATAAGCAACTGGGTTATTTTCGCTTGCTTTTGCAAGCTCAACATAATTTGCATGAGTAAGATTATTAGCGCTTGAATTCGCTTTTACATCACTCACCCACTTATCAAAACCAGCTTGAGTAGGTGTAGCAATGGCATTAAACTTCATACCAGTAAAGCCTGCACCGCTGTAGTTTGCCGAAAAGCCTTTAAATGTACCTGGCTCATTAGCAATTAAGTGAAGCTTGGTTTCCATACCGGCCATTGAGTATATTTGACTACCCAATTGCGGAATGAAAAACGAGTTCATTGTGCTCTCTGAAGTGATTTTGTATTCAACAGGCACATTAGCCGGAAACACTAATTCATTAACCGTTGCAATACCTTGCTCAGGATAAATAAATAGCCACTTCCAGTTTAATGACACCACTTCAACAGTAAGATGTTTACCTTTACCTTCAATTGGCTTGTATGGGTCTAATGCTTGAGTAGACTCCCAGGTAATAACACCTAAAATAATCACAATAACGATAGGAACAGCCCAAACAGCAGCTTCAATTTTATTTGAATGAGCCCATTTTGGAGCGTAAATTTCATGAGTTTGTGTGTCTCTATATTTCCATGCGAAATATAAAGTCATCACAATAACGGGGATCACTACAAGCAACATAAGCACGGTCGCGATGATGATTAAATTTTTCTCATCAATGCCTATCTGCCCTTTTGGATCAAGTATCCCGCCTTTACAGCCTGACAGCGCCAGCACTGTACTAGCTAAAGCAATATTACAAAGGTTACGAATTAACAAGGGAGTATCCTACAAACCTAAAAGTTCTAATTTGCTGCTTTAAATAAAAAACAAAGCAACGATTTTTCGGTAAAAACCCAAGTTAACTGGAATTAAATTATAAAAAATAAGGGGGCTATTCAAAACCTAAAGCTCATGCCAATAATGACCTAGCAACAAACCCAGCTTTCTAAACGCATTTATATAACGTAATAAAAGTTAACTTGGGTGAGTGGTGGTTGGCTGAAATGTGTTTAAAAAACACTGAGCTACTTTGTTTTAGCTAACCTTAATTATTTACAGCAAGAACAAATAATTAAAACCAGCAACAAAATGCAGCCTTACAGACAACCTGTAAAGCTAGGTGGAGCACGACAACCGTGTGCAACTTGCACTGGCTGAAGAACTTTAGCCTCGCTAAAAGCAAAGGCTGCTTTACGGAGGATAATTCCAGCACGACGCGCTGGAAAAATATGGAACAATAGCCAGCAAAGGCCAATAAGTAACTGACTTGATATGATCGGATGAGCTAAAAATTGCACAATAGTAAGTAACAGCGGCTCTACAATAAACCCATCACTTAATAGCGCTTCAAGCTTGAAGGCATCCTCTAGTGCACCGCTTAGCAACATTACAGTATTAAACACTAATAAAGTTATAGCTACACACACGCCCTTGCCTGCTTTATTCAAGCGCTCACACGTCTGCGGCTCGCCAGAGGCAAGATCCGTATTTGTATGATGCAAAGAAAGTGTGTTCAAAAACATTAACCTACTAAAATGACTATAACAAAATTAGAGGAATACAGTTTGCAATGGAAAAATCAAAAAACATCGCTGCTGTAAGCCCTAAAACCAGGTGCTAAATACGATCAAATCCGGTTAGCACAAATTTACCTTGTGAAAATTGATCCGTATCAATCAAACTTTCAAAACTTACTGAAAGTTCGAACGTGAGTATAACAAAGAGAATTTTCTGTTCAACTAAAAATCAATTAATTTGAGTTAAGCTTTCGAAGCTATTTTGTTAATAAAAAATAACATGATAATAAACAATCGATTAGAACAAATAAAAAACGATTTAAATAGAAATATTTAATAGAATTATAGCTTTTTAGGAGGGGGTAATAATTGTGTCGCACAAATAAAAACAGCCCAAATTCAGTCACCACCGAAATTGAGCCGCTTTTCACACTGACAACATCTTCACACACAATATAAAGATTTTTGGTTTACATTACGTGGCATTGTAGGGAAATAAAAACAACTCAAATACAGTCACCACCGAATTTGAGTTGCCTTTCACACTGACAACATCTTCACACACAATATAAAGATTTTTGGTTTACATTACGTGGCATTGAAAGGAAATAAAAACAACTCAAACTCGTTCTTTATGGAAGTGAATCCACCGGATTTGAGTTGCCTTTCACACTGACAACATCTTCACACACAATATAAAGATTCTTGGTTTACACTGCGTGGCAATTGCAAGGAAATAAAAACAGCTCAAATTCAGTCACCACCGAAATTGAGCCGCCTTTCACACTGACAACATCTTCACACACAATATAAAGATTCATGGCTTACATTACGTGGCATTGAAAGGAAATAAAAACAACTCAAACTCGTTCTTTATGGAAGTGAATCCACCGAACTTGAGTTGCCTTTCACACTGACAACATCTTCACACACAATATAAAGATTCTTTTAAGCGAGGCTAACTTGCCTCAAGCTTATGACGAGAGCCTTGCTCTGTGTCTATGGTTAAACTTTAGAGTGTTAGCTCCAATTTGACAAACGAGAAAAATAAACCTAATAGGTGAAAAAAACTAAACTATAGACGTTTGTCTAATACATTAAGATTGGATTACTTTAGAAGCTATCGAGTTAAGCAGTTTTACAGACACAAAAAAAGCGCTATAAAGCGCTTTTTAATATTTAAGGCGGGCTTAAATAATTTGGTTTTCTTTCCAGGCTTGCTCTTTTGCTAAACGGTTTTTGCGTTTATCACATGGATCATCGCAATCACAGGCTTTATCAATACCAACCGAACCTAAACCACCACAGCTGCTTGCCATAGATTTTTTTTGCACGATCATACCAACGGCCATAGCCGAAACTATCAAAATTAGTAAGCCAAAAGTAAGAAGAAAAAGTGACATTGCTTAGCCCCTATTGATCAGCAATTAATTAAACTCAAACATTTTTGAGCGACTGCTATTATATACCCAAATAACGCGAAAATAAACAAGCCAGCACCATACTACAAATAAGGTTTAAATGCAGGGCTTGAATAAGTAACTAAACCCTTATTTGATTTACCTATTAAGTATACCGGTAAATCGTGCTGCTGAGCGTATGCTTGCGCTTTTTCCATACCCATCACAGTAAGTGCAGTCGCTAAACCATCTGCCGTCATAGCGCTTGGATGAAGCACCGTTACCGACACTAAGTCGTGCTTAATAGGCATGCCGGTCACGGGATCAATTAAATGAGTATAGATCTCGCCATCCATTTTATAAAAAATACGGTAATCACCTGACGTAGCAATACCGTTTGTACCTGGCGATAAAACACGGTGTACCTTTCGCTCTCCAGGTTGCGCATCTGGTTGCTCAATCGCAATTTTCCAATCCTGATTATTTGGCTTTTCACCTGCTATACGCAGCTCTCCACCAATCTCAACCATGTAATTGGTAATACTATGGCTTTCTAATAACTGCGCTACTTTGTCGATACCGTAGCCTTTAGCCGTTGCCGAAAACGAAAGCTCTAACCCATTAACTGTTTTAGACAGTCCTTGCTCATCTAAAATAAGTTTATCAATACCTATTTTTTCGACCATAGTTGCAAGCTCTTCATCACTTGGGCGATTGGTTGGTTTTTTATCAGGACCAAAGCCCCATAAATCAATTAAAGGCCCCATAGTGACATCGAGTGTTTTAGTTGATTCGCCTAAGCGAATAGACTCGCTGATAACAGCCCTAAAATCTTCGCTAATTGGCATAACTTGATTTGCTGGTAATCTGTTAAATGTATTTATTTCAGAGTCTTCTATGTAAGTAGACATAGACTGATTCACATCTTTTAAAACAGCGTCTATTTGCAGCTGTAATTGTGAAGCTGATAGCTGGCCCTGCTCATCGTAATATTTAATATGATAAGTGGTGCCCATAGTCTTACCTTCTAAAAAGGTTTCCCTCGACTCTGGTTTTTCACCACACCCAGACAGTAATAAGGTCAGTGTGATTAGTAAAAAGGCCATTATGCCTTGTGAAGTACTTACTCGATTCATAACAGCTCTACTTAATAGATTGATAAAATTAAAGAATAAAAAAAGCCTCGTAACACAAGTGCTACGAGGCTGGTATTTTAACCAAAACTAAACTGTTTTGGTATTAGTGTTAGCCACCGAAGTCATCTAGTAAGATATTTTCGTCTTCAACACCTAAATCTTTAAGCATAGTAATAACTGCCGCGTTCATCATTGGAGGACCACACATGTAGTACTCACAATCTTCCGGCGCTTCGTGATCTTTAAGATAGTTCTCAAATAACACGTTGTGGATAAAGCCAGTATAGCCTTCCCAGTTATCTTCAGGTTGTGGATCTGAAAGTGCTGTATGCCATACGAAATTAGGATTTTCAGCGGCTAGGCCGTCAAAATCTTCTACGTAGAACATTTCACGTTCAGAACGTGCACCATACCAAAAGCTCATCTTACGTTTAGAGTTCAAACGTTTAAGTTGGTCAAAGATATGTGAACGCATTGGCGCCATACCAGCACCACCGCCAACAAAGATCATTTCTGCATCTGTGTCTTTAGCAAAGAACTCACCAAATGGACCTGAAATAGTTACCTTGTCGCCTTTTGTAAGTGACCAAATGTACGAAGACATTTTACCACATGGCAAGCTTAGGTTTCTTGGAGGCGGAGCAGCAATACGCACGTTAAGCATAATGATGCCTTCTTCTTCTGGGTAGTTAGCCATTGAGTATGCACGAATTGTTTCTTCGTCTACTTTTGACTCCAGATCGAAGAAACCAAAATGGTTCCAATCGCCACGATATTCTTCAGGAACATCGAAATCTGCATATTTAACATGATGAGGTGGCGCTTCGATTTGGATGTAACCACCCGCACGGAAAGGCACTGACTCATCACCAGGGATTTGCAGTTTAAGTTCTTTAATGAACGTTGCTTTGTTATCGTTAGAGATAACTTCACAATCCCATTTTTTAACACCGAAAATTGACTCTTCAAGTTCAATTTCCATGTCGTTTTTAACATTTACCTGACACGCTAAACGACAGCCTTCACGGGCTTCACCTTTAGAAATGTGATCAAGCTCAGTTGGCAGAATATCACCACCACCTTCTTTAATGTGTACACGACATTGACCACAAGAGCCACCGCCACCACAAGCAGATGATACAAATATACCTGACTCAGATAATGCACTTAAAAGCTTATTACCTGCTGATGTAGTAATGGCTTTGTCTTTATCGCCATTAATACCGATGATGATGTCACCGCTTGCAACTAACTGAGATTTAGCACCAATGATCACTAAAACTAGTAGTACAACGATAGCGATAAAAACACCAACGCCTAAGAAAATCTGATAATCCATGATTTATCCTCGCTACCCTTTACAGTGAAATACCAGAGAATGACATAAAGCCAAGTCCCATTAAACCAACAGTGATGAAGGTAATACCTAAACCACGTAAGCCATCTGGTACGTCTGAATATTTCAGTTTCTCACGGATACCTGCAAGTAATGTAATTGCAAGCGCCCAACCAACACCAGCGCCAATACCATAGACAACAGACTCGCCGAAGTCATAGTTACGCTCAACCATGAAAGATACCGCACCAAATATTGCACAGTTAACTGTGATAAGTGGCAAGAAGATACCTAATGCGTTGTATAGTGCAGGGAAAAACTTATCTAATGCCATTTCAAGAATTTGCACAAGTGCTGCAATAACACCAATGAAAGTTAAGAAACGTAAAAAGCTAAGATCCGCATCTGGATAACCTAACCAAGTAAGTGAACCTGGTGCAAGTACCGCATGGTAAACCAAGTTGTTAACAGGTACAGAAATACCCAATACAACTATAACCGCTATACCTAGGCCAATTGATGTAGTTACTTTTTTAGATACTGCTAAAAAAGTACACATGCCTAAGAAGAATGACAACGCTAAGTTCTCAATAAAAACGGCTTTTACAAATAAACTAATATAATGTTCCACTATTTGCCCCTTACGCTTTAGCTTCTACTTGGTCTTTCTTATAAGTACGAAGTACCCATATGAATAAACCAATGATGAAGAATGCACTCGGTGGTAAGATCAATAGACCCATAGGCTGATACCAACCGCCATCTTGTACTAATGGGATAATATCAACACCGAATAGTGAACCCTTACCGAATAGCTCACGAATGAAACCAACAGTAAGTAGTACTACAGAGTAACCTAAGCCATTACCAATACCGTCAAGGAAAGACATAATTGGTGGCGACTTCATCGCATATGCTTCAGCACGACCCATTACAATACAGTTAGTAATAATTAGACCAACGAATACAGAAAGCTCTTTTGCCGTAGCGTAAGAGAATGCCTGTAATACTTGGTCAACAACGATTACCAACGATGCAATAATTGTCATTTGTACGATGATACGAACAGATGATGGGATCTGGTTACGAATAAGCGAGATAAAGAAGCTCGAAAATGCAGTTACTAATGTCAATGCGATTGACATGATTAACGCATTTTTTAAGCTAGACGTTACCGCTAGCGCAGAACAAATACCAAGTACTTGTAGTGCGATTGGGTTGTTAGCTAAAACCGGACCAAATAGGACCGCCTTCATTTCTTTAGTATCAGCCATTATTTCAATGCTCCTTTACGTACTTTCGCAAGGAAAGGGCCAAAGCCATTTTCGCCAGTCCAAAAGTCAACTGCATGATCAACACCGTTAGACGTTAATGTAGCACCTGAAAGACCATCGATCTTATGCTCATCATTGCCCGCAGTACCTTTAACAATTTGAATTGGAAGTTCTTTACCTTCCCATGTAGCAGTCCACTGTGGATTTTGGATTTCGCCACCTAGACCTGGGGTTTCATTATGCTTATAAAAGATAATGCTCTTAACTGTTTCAGCGTCGCTTTCAAGCGAGATAAAACCGTACATTAAGCCCCATAAGCCGTAGCCTTGGATAGGAAGAATAATTGCATCAACTGAGCCATCTTCTTTTTTAGAGATATACACCGGCGACTCTTTAGTCACACGTTGAATACCAGCAATATCTTTAACGCCTTTCTCTTGAAGAGAAACACTTAGCGCTGCATCATATTTGCTTTTTTCAAAATCAAAAATTGTTGGGTCTGTATCTACAAACTCACCTGTAGTCATGTTTACAACGCGCGCTTCGATTTTTGCATCAAATGTTTCTAAAACATTTTCAACTTTATCGATACCCGCAGCAGCCAAGATATTGCTTTGAATATCTTTGTTTTTATTAGCTTGCTGTAAAGGACGAAGCTGTACAGAAGCAAACGATACAATGATTGCACACACTAAACATAGTGCTACAACAACTGATAACGTTTTACCGATTGATTCGTTATTACTAGACATTACGTGCCAACCTCCGCTTAATATTAGCCTGCACTACAAAGTGATCGAACAGTGGAGCGAATAAGTTAGCAAATAAGATTGCTAGCATCATACCTTCTGGGAAAGCAGGATTCACAACACGTATCATAACCACCATAAAGCCAATTAATAGACCATATGCCAATTTACCTTTGTCAGTAAATGCAGCTGATACAGGGTCAGTAGCCATAAAGAACATACCAAACGCAAAGCCACCTAGTACTAAATGCCAATACCAAGGCATTGCAAATACAGGGTTAGTTTCTGAGCCAACAGCATTTAGTAAAAATGCAGTTGCTACCATACCTAGGAATACACCTAGTACGATGCGCCAAGAAGCGATACGAACGTAAATTAAGAACAAACCACCTACTAACAATGCAAGTGTAGATGTTTCACCTACAGAACCTTGAATGAAACCGTAAAACGCATTCCACCATAATTCCATGTTTGCAAAATCAAGTGTGCCAGCAAATGCTTGGCCTAGCATAGTTGCACCAGAGAACGAATCTACTGCTGTCCATACTGTGTCACCTGAGATTTGAGCTGGGTATGCAAAGAACAAAAATGCACGGCCGGCTAAAGCAGGGTTTAAGAAGTTACGGCCAGTACCACCAAAGATTTCTTTAGCGATTACTACACCAAACGTAATACCTAACGCAACTTGCCATAGAGGAATCGTTGCAGGCAAAATAAGTGCGAATAATACTGAAGTAACGAAGAAACCTTCGTTAATTTCATGCTTACGCACAGAAGCAAATATTACTTCCCAAAAACCACCTACTGCAAATGTTACCGCGTAGATAGGTAGGAAGAAACATGCTCCATAGAACATCTTAGCGCCCCAGCCTGCATCAGCGGTTAATTCACCACCGAATAACTGGAACAAACCAACTTGCCACGTGTTTGCTAGTTCAAAACCTTGTGCTAAAGCACCTGCGGCCTGATGACCGATATTGAACATACCAAAAAACATAGCTGGGAACGTCGCCATCCACACTAAAATCATCATGCGTTTTAGGTCGATATTATCGCGTACGTGTGTCGCGCCTTTATTTACGTAGCCTGGTGTATAAAAAATAGTTGCAGCTGCTTCATACAGTGCATAAAACTTCTCATATTTACCACCGGCTTCAAAATTCGGCTCGATATCTTCTAGATATTTTTTTAAACCCATCTCTCTAGCCTTCCTTCTCGATCGTAGTTAAGCAATCGCGTAGGATAGAACCATACTCGTATTTGCCTGGACAAACGAAGGTACATAACGCTAAATCTTCTTCATCAAGTTCAAGCGCGCCCAATGAAATTGCACTGTCTAAATCGCGTGCAATTAAGTCACGTAATAATAGAGTAGGCAAAATATCTAGCGGCATTACGCGCTCGTAGCTACCAATTGGTACCATGGCACGTTTTGAACCACCTGTTGACGTTGTCATTTTAAATAAACGACTCGGCGCAAGGTGAGAAAGGAATGTACGCGTTACAGAGAATTTATCACTACCTGGTGCAATCCAGCCAAACAATTCTTTTTCGCGACCCTCAAGTAAAACAGATACTTGAACGTGGTAACGACCTAAGAATGCATGAACACCGTTTGAAATAGAACCTGATAGAACAGAACCAGAAATAACGCGGTTATCTCCGTCTTCTAGCTCACCAGCCACTAAATCATCCAATGAAGCACCTAATTGTGTTTTCACTAAACGTGGGTTTTTAACGCGAGGACCTGCAAGCGAAATAACACGATTTGTGTAAATTTCACCAGTAAGGAATAGGTGACCATACGCAATAACGTCTTGGTAACCAATATGCCAAACTTGTTTGCTAACAGAAACTGCATCAAGATGATGGATATGAGTGCCAACGAGGCCAGCCGGATGCACACCACCAAACTCATGTACTTCTACTTGAGCTATAGATGAGCTAGGAACTTGGCTACCTGCTTTTTTACACACAAATACTTTGCCATCGGTCAAACGCGAAATAACAGCAAGACCCGCTTCAAATGCTTGCGCATTTTCGGCAATTATCACTGCAGGATCTGCAGCTAATGGGTTTGTGTCAGTTGCGGTCACGAAAATAGAACTAGGATTTGCATCCACAGCCGCTACTTTACTGAATGGGCGAACACGAAGTGCTGTCCATTGACCAGACTGGATAAGTACTTCTTTGGCTTTTTCACGCTCTAAGCTCGCAAGCTCGTCTGCTTTGAAAGAGTCAAAGGTGATTTGCTCACTGCCTGCTACTTCAATAACAACAGATTGCAGCACACGTTTAGCACCACGATTTATTTCTTTTACTGTGCCAGAAGCTGGAGCAGTAAATAGGACGCCTGGGTTCTTTTTATCTTCAAAAAGTACCTGGCCTTTTTTGACTTGGTCATCCACACGAACATGCATGGTTGGACGCATACCGATAAACTCTTCGCCAAGCACAGCTACACGTTTGACAGCAGAACCGTCATGTATAACTTGCTGTGGCGCGCCCTCTAAGGGTAAATCCAGACCTTTTTTTATATTGATCATACGCACTTGCATTACATTAAAGGAAAGAAACTGAAAAATCGTATCAACCACGTCGCCATTTGAGTTATTCCAAGTTATATCAAGGTACAAAAGAGCAGCTTGCTAGAAATATCAAACAAGCAACGTAGTAAAACTCATCACATATTGTCGAGATTTTAACATCATTTTAGATGACTATGCGAGTGTATTTATGAAAATTATACGACAGAAACACTTATTTAGTTTTGTTAAGTGATTTAAATAAAAATCAAGGTAGACCAAAGTGGTAGCCTAAGCAATTATCGTTCCTGATTTCATCTCAAATTAAACAAATCGCATAATACAAAAAAAGCCGCTATTGCGGCTTTTAATAACTAGGGCCTGTTGACCTTTCAGGATTAAAATTTGTTCAATCTAGGGGCTATTTAATCGCGGCGTGAGGTTTGTAACCTAGTGGGCTAAGTAAAAACCGAGCAACAAAGAGTAAATAGCCCCTAGGCAGAACCCTTTGGGCAGCGCCTGTTTGGCATTAATGCTACGTTATCGCCCATTTATGGGGAATAACCACACTACATAGGCTCTGCCTTGCCTAAATACCAAACAGACTGCTGCAAATTTAAACTCGAAAGATAAACAGGCCCTAAGTTCTGTTAGTCAATCATATTAGCAATTGGCTTAACTGAATCTATGTCTTGATCGTAGTCAACACCGTCTATACCAAAACCAAATAAGCGTAAAAACTCATTATGGTAACCAACATAGTCTGTTAGCTCATCAATGCTGCTTGTATCAACACTATCCCATACAGCTTGAACGCGTGCTTGCACATCGTCTTCTAGCTCTTTATAGTTTTGGAATAAATGCCCACCGTCGTCAAAGCGAGGCGATTCACCATATAGGTTTTCACTAAATAATGCGTGAATTTGCTCAATGGTGCCTTCATACGTGCCATCTGCTTTCATAACTTTAAATAAAGCAGAAATATATAACGGCATAATAGGAATAGCAGAACTTGCTTGTGTCACTACTGCATTAAGTGATGAAACATACGCCTCACCATTTAAATCTTTTGTTGATTCTTTAATTGCAGCCGTTGCACGGTCTAAATCTTCTTTAGCTTTACCAATAGTAGCGTGTCCGTATATTGGCCATGTTAGCTCTTTACCAATATAAGTATACGCTGTAGTTTTAAAGTTATCGGCAAGTACACCGGCTTCTTTTAATGCGTCAATCCACATTTCCCAATCTTCACCACCCATTACTTTAATAGTGTTGTCGATATCGTCTTGATTTGCAGCTTCAACCGTAATTTCATCAATTTCACGCTTTGATGTATTTAAGTTTTTAGTGGTTACTGCATTACCTATTGGCTTAAGTGTAGATGAGAACACTTCGCCTGTATTTGGATCAGTACGACGAGGAGACGCTAGGCTGTAAATAATACAATCTACTTTACCCAAATCTGCTTTAATAGTGTCGATTGCTTTTTGCTTGATTTCGTTAGAAAACGCATCGCCATTAATATTTTTAGACCAAAGACCCGCTTCGTCTGCAGCTTCTTGAAAAGCAGCGGTATTGTACCAACCAGCAGAACCTGTTTTACGATCTGTACCTTCTTTTTCAAAGAAAATACCTAATGTTTTAGCACCACCACCAAACGCAGCAGTAATGCGCGATGCCAAGCCGTAGCCTGTTGATGCGCCAATAACTAATACATTTTTTGGTGCACTTTTTAATGCGCCTTGTTGTTTTACATAGTTAATTTGTTCTTGAACATGCTCTGCACAACCAGCTGGGTGTGCGTTTGTGCAGATAAATCCACGAATTTTAGGCTTAATGACCATTGATCATCCTATATCTTTTACAATAAAAATTAGCGCTAGTTTAAAGGCTAATACTAAAAACACTGATCTGATCAGTTAAACACTCATCAAATACTCTAAAACATTACTTAGCTAACTTTAGAGCCACCCATACAATTGGGTGAATCAGGCGCTTCGCCGCCCTGCTCTGCATACTCATCGGGTGTATATGTATGAATAGCGAGTGCATGAATATGATTTGCTAACTCATCTTTTAAAATTTCATTAATTTCGCGATGACGTTGTAATAAACGCTTACCCGCAAAATCTTCGCTAACCACTACTACTTTAAAGTGTGATTCAGTGCCCGCACTGTGCATATGGCTTTCGTTAATCACGTTTAAATGTTTACACGCAATGGCGTTGCTTATTTTTTCTTGGATCTGTTGCTGCATTGACATAAAAAGACCGTTTTAATTAGCTAATTTATACACTTACTATAACAATTTAACGCAGCGATTGGCTAACTAAATTGCTTTTGCTTAATGTGCTTTATAAATCGGTAAGTTAAACTTATTCGCGGATGCGCAAGCGTGGTTTGCTTAGGTATTGCATGTTGATAATCTCGTTGGCTATGTCCATTCATTATTAAACAGCTGCCACTTTGTAATTTTAAGTCGGTTACTTTATTGCTCGCCTTGTGCTTTAACTTTAAAACCCGATCAGCTCCTAGAGAGACACACACAATTGTTGGTTTATCACCAAGCTCTATTTCATCATCACTGTGCCATCCCATCGTATCATTACCATCTCGGTAATAATTAACGAGCAATGAGTTTAGAGGCTGGTTTAAATGTGCTTCTAAACGCTTTCGCATATTGAGTAACAATTCATCCCATGGTTCTACTATTTGCTTACTACTTGAATAGCCGTATTCAATATTTAAATCACTCATGAAACATTGCAGTCGTGGAATAGGCCCCGTTTTGCCATAAACGGTTACATCGGGTTGCTGCCAACGTAAGTTTTTTTGCAAATAATAAAATAGAACGAGGCTTTTTTGTGCACTAAGTGCCCTACTTTGATAAGAAAAGCCATTTGGTAACTGTTGGGGGTTGGCGTTTTGCCGTTGCATGTTAGAATTTACCTACATTAGATTACTGATCAACGAACCATTATGACGACGCAAGCCCAGCTAGGCGATAAAACCTTTACTCTTGAACGCTTTCCATTGGATCAAAAAAACCGCAGCTTACAAGCGTGGGATTCGGCAGATGAGTACCTTATCAATTATGTTAACGAACATCACCCAGATTGTCGCTCATTGCTTATTTTAAACGATAGCTTTGGTGCACTTGCTTGTTATTTTAATAAGTTAACGGTTTGTTCAGTTAATGATTCTTATATTAGCCACCAAGCTGCGGCTTATAACTTACAAGAAAACAAGCTACCTACAGCAGAGTTTACGCAAGTAGATAGTTTATCGGCATTACCAGAGGATGTTGATTTAGTACTTATTAAAATCCCTCGTAATGTGGGTTTTTTACAGTTCCAATTAAGTGAACTTAGTGAAGTACTTGCACCTGGTACGCCAGTAATTGCCGCAGGTAAAACAAAAGAAATTCATAATTCAACAATAAAATCATTTGAGCAATTTATTGGTGAAACAACAACAAGCCTAGCAGTTAAAAAGTCTCGTCTTATATTAAGCACAGCTAAAGGCGGATATAAAGCAGCAGACTTCCCTATAACATGGGAGCTTGAAGGTACTGAGTTTAATATAACAAATCATGCAAATGTGTTTTCGCGTGATTCGTTGGATATTGGTGCGCGCTTCTTTTTTAACTACTTACCAGAAACACCAAAAGCTAAAAGCATTATTGATTTAGGCTGTGGTAACGGCGTTGTTGGATTAATGACGCTTGCTCGTTGCCCTAATGCATCAATTACCTTTGTTGATGAGTCTTACATGGCAGTAGAGTCAGCCCGGTTAAATGTAGAAATTAACCTAGGCGATAAGTTTGATAACTGTGAGTTCATCGAAAACGATTGTTTAACAGGCTTTGAAAGAGACAGTGTGGATATGGTGCTTTGTAATCCTCCATTTCACCAAGCTCAAGCTGTTACCGATCACATTGCTTGGCAAATGTTTAAACAAGCAAAAGATACTTTAAAAGAAGGCGGCGAGCTGCGTATTATTGGTAATCGTCATTTAGATTATCACGATAAATTAAACCGTATGTTCGGAAACTGTAAGTTGTTAGGCTCAAACAAAAAGTTTGTCGTTCTAAGTGCAACTAAAAATAGTGGAATGCTATAAATGAAATTAACAAACATTATAATTGGGTGTTGTGTATTACTACTACTTGGTGGCTGTGCGAATCAGCCTAGCCAAGTAATACTCAATCCTGTTTATAAAAGTGGTCAAATAAGCACTATAAATAGTAGCTTAAGCACCAGTGTAATTGATTTACGTGGCGATTCGTCAACACTTAAACTTATTGAATCAGACAAAACTAAAACCTTTGCAAGCCAAGGTCTTACTGAATCAGTTAAAAGTGTTTTAGACAGCGCCCTTAGCCGCAATGGTGCCAGCATTTCTAACTTGGCAACTGTTCGCTTTGAAGTAGATATTCATGCACTGCAAGCGGTGGTAACCGAAAAACTAGTGAGCCATACCAGCGAAGCCCATATAGAGCTTGGCGTGCGCGTTATTCGCGCCTCAAGTAATTTTAGTAAAGTGTATAGAGGCAGTGCTAATTTAGAAGGTCCGTTTAGTCACGAGCGAGTAAAAATAGAAGGTCAGCTCAATAAGTTGACTGAGCAAATTATTACCCGCATTGTATCTGACCCTGAATTAATAGAATTTTTAGAAGGTTAACTATGAAACGACTTTTTTTAATCTGCTTAGGCCTATTTTTTAGTGTAAGTAGCTTAGCAGCCCAAGAAGGCCGCTTTGTGCAAAAGGACAACATTTTTCCACGCGTAGAAATTGTAACCTCAATGGGTAGCATCGTGGTTGAACTAGATCGTTCAAAAGCACCCATTACGGTCAATAACTTTTTAACTTACGTGTCAGATAAGAGCTATCAAGGCAGTGTTTTTCATCGTATTGAGCGCGATGTGGAAAATGACCGCGACTTTGTTATTCAAGGTGGTGGTTACGATAAGGATTACGACGGCTTACACGAAAACGATCCTATTTTTAATGAAAGCGGTAACGGTATGAAAAACGATATGTATAGCATTGCTATGGCGTATCAAGACCGTGAACCGCACTCGGGAACACGCCAATTCTTTTTTAACATGGATAATAATGATCACTTAAATCCAGGGAAAGATTGGGGTTTTGCAGTATTTGGTAATGTAATGGATGGCTACGATACCCTTGATAAGATCATGGCTGTTGAAACAGGGTTTAATGAAAAGATTGGTTACGATTTTGTTCCTAAAAAACCGGTGATCATCTTAAATATTAAAATGCTTGAACAAGTTCCACTGTAATTTATTTAAGAGCAGCTTAGCTGCTCTGCATCAAAGCCAATGAAGGCCCTATGAGCAAATCTCTCTCTATTAGCGAATATTTTTCTTACTTTAAAGACAAACGCTTAATCCATATTTTTATATTTGGTATGAGTAGCGGTTTTCCGTGGGTATTAATTGGCTCTGTTATGTCGGCTTGGCTAAAGGATGAAGGCCTAAGCCGCAGCATGATTGGCCTATTCGGCATTGTATTTGGCGCTTACAGTATCAATTTTTTATGGTCTCCGCTCATTGACCGTACAAAACTCCCTATTTTATATAAATGGCTAGGCCAACGTCGTAGTTGGATACTATTTTGCCAGAGCTTTATTTTTATTGGCACCTTATTATTAGCTGGGCTTGATTTAAAAGCTAATTTAGCAATTGTTGCTGCAATTTGTTTGTTAATCGCCATTGCTTCTGCAACGCAAGACATTGCTATTGATGCATTCAGAATAGACACACTTAAAGCAAACGAATCTCACAAAGCAACAGCGGCAGCCGCTATGGCAACATCTGGTTGGTGGACAGGTTATGCGCTTTTAGGTGCAATTCCATTTTATATGGCTGATATCCCCTCGCTCGACTGGCCACAAATTTATTACTTTTTAGCTGCTGTAATGCTGCTGCTAATGAGTGGAGCATTGTTTGCAAAAGAACCTGAATCAAATAGAGAAGCGGTACATGCCGAGCTTGAACGTGTGTACCTTGAAAAACTGTCCTCTACAAAACAAACCCCTCTTACAAAAACTGTTGCGTGGCTCGCGGTAACCGTTATTGATCCCTTTAGAGCTTTTTTTACTAAAAATGGTGTTAAAACGGCACTGGCATTACTTGCGTTTATTTTCTTATTTAAAATAGGCGAAGCGTTTTTAGGGCGAATGTCGATTGTTTTTTATAAAGAAATTGGTTTTAGCAATAGCGATATAGCTACATTTTCAAAGGTAGGTACTGCCGTACTTACAATCATATTCACCTTTGTTGGCAGTTTATTTAATCAAAAATATGGCATTGTTAAGGGTTTATTTGTTAGTGGCATTGCGATGGCGGCCTCAAACTTAGCCTTTTCGTGGATTGCTTTAGTTGGCCCTGATTTAAGACTGTATGCCTTTGCTATTGTTATTGATGGGTTTACGCAAGCATGGTCGCTGGTCGCTATGGTGGCCTTTATATCGATGTTATGCGATAGAGCATTTAGTGCAACACACTATGCATTACTGGCGTCATTAGGGAATTTAGGACGAACATTACTTTCGAGCTACAGTGGTGTAGTAATTGATGATTGGTTAATGGGAAATTGGTCGCTGTTCTTTGTTTTAACAGCCTTGATGGTTATACCTTCGCTGATATTTTTATACCTGATTAGGCATAAATTATATGAGCTTGAGAAAAATTATCATAAAAATATTTAATGCATCCCTGCATTAACATATTGCTTAGCACTATCAAGTGCCCCTTAAAGTGTACTAAGCAATGTTTGAGTTAATCTACTTTTAGCAAGCTAAGTGCTTCATGTGGATCAACTTCTAGAGCTGTACAATAACGAACAAACTCAATCACATCTAAACGGCGTTCTTGATTTTCAATCTTGCCGATAAACGAATGAGGCGTTCCCAGCACTTGTGCTAGGCTTCGCATTGTATGACCCTTTTCGTGGCGCTTACTTTTAAGCCACTTTGTTAGCTTTGCATTTTCTTCAGAAGAAACTGTTTTGCCCATCATTTTACATCTCCTACTAGATGATTTGACGTACCTATTAAAGCAGTAGTCTCTATCAATAGCTGTAGGCAAGTAAGCAGTCATACCATATTTTCAATAGCAAGCTATTGCTTAACAAAGCATGTGTTGCTACTCACTCCACCAATATAGCTAAAAAACTACGCTAATAATGTGGTAAAGATTTGTTTTTATTGAGAATGAAATTTTGCCCGTCTCATTCTTGGATACATTATATACTATTAACACTTTGGTTAAATAACTAATTACATACTCGGTACAAATATGAACACGAGTGAATATTTATAAACGCTGAATATTGACCTAAGTACTCAAAAAGTATTAATAAATTAATTTCTAGTTATAAAATATTTAAATGAATTTTTATAACAATGTTGTTCCAATTTATCGTCACATGTTTATGATTAAGCAATAATTAGCACCAAAAAGGCCGAATAATGTTCAGACTTCTTTTTTTATTACCGATTGTGTTGTGCTTGGGTTGGTACTTTTTTTTGCGCCACAACGGCGTACCAATTAAACAAGGCAAAAAAGGCTTCATATACATTTTAGCGTTTTCTGCTTTTGTACTTGGGTTTTTTGTATTGATAATGCAAATAACCGAATACGCCACAACCGATTTGTAGGCATTAAAAAAGCCGCAAAAGCGGCTTCATTCTATTTAGCGTTTGGCTGTTAAACGCTAAAGCTTGCACCACAACCACAGGTTGTTGTTGCATTAGGATTAGATACAAAAAAGCGTGCGCCTTCTAATCCTTCAGTGTAATCAACTTCACCGTCAACCAAATATTGAATGCTCATTGGATCAATAACGAGTGTTACACCATTTTTTACAATTTCTAAATCGCCAGGATTCGCTTTTTCATCAAAAGTAAAACCATATTGAAAACCCGAACAACCACCACCTGTTACATAAACACGCAGTTTTAAATCTGGATTTTCTTCTTCGTCGATTAACTGTTTAACGCGAACAGCAGCTGCATCGCTGAACTTAATTGGTAATTCTTCAGACATTTTAAAACCCTCAATATCGCAATGGCGTGATTATCTAATACCCGAGTGTTTTAATCAAGTATAGTAAAACAACTCTTTACTCTAAGTTATACCTATAAATTAGTAAAAAAGTGGCTAAACATTAGCTCACTAAAATAATACTTAAGCAAACTAAAAGCGACCCTTGTAAACTATAAATTCATTAAAAATTTTAGTTATAAAAAATAGGTCTTAATCTTTACTGCAAATTGTTAATATAAGTTACGAAAAATTCAAAATCACAAGGACTTAACTAAACTCTTTTGCTAAAATGCTGCTGAAAAATGCGGCGAGGAAATAATGCATGTGGCTTGAGCAACTCAGGCGTCGACTGGCAAAACCTAAAACATCTGTACAATTATGCTTATTAGGCGTAGTTGCCGGATTAATTGCTGCATTTTTTATTATTTTATTTCGCTTAACTATTTTGTTTTTTCAAAGCTTATTTTTGGAAACACCTGACGACTTTACTACCCTACCCACTCTTGAACGCGTTTTAATGCCATTAATAGCCGCATTTTTAATTGCGTGCTTTGCTGCATTTACTGGCTTTAAACATTACCGTTTAGGCATTCCTTTTGTTATTCATCGTATTAAACGCCATTACGGGCAAATGCCTTTATACAATACGGTTAATCAATTTGTTGGTGGCGCACTTGCACTCATTAGCGGTTTTTCGGTTGGCCGAGAAGGGCCTTCCGTACATATGGGCGCAACAGGTGCGAGTATTTTAGCGGATAAACTACATTTACCGCATAACGCCATGCGTACTTTAAGTGGTTGCGGCGTTGCAGCAGGTATAGCCGCTTCGTTTAATACCCCACTTGCAGCCGTTATTTTTGTAATGGAAGTGGTACTTCGAGAATATAAAGTACACATATTTGTGCCAATCATGCTTGCTGCTGTTACTGGTGCACTCGCTACGCAGTTTGTTTTTGGTGAAGGCTCTGAACTTGCACTCATTACAATAGCGCCATTAAGTGGTTGGCATTACCCTTATTTAATATTATGCGGTATGGCGCTGGGCGCTATAGCATTTAGCTTTAATCAAAATTTAATGCTAATTATTAAAACATTTAAACCTTTAAGTATGTTTCCTCGTTTACTAATCGCAGGCTGTATTGCCAGCTTGATAGCTTACGCGGTGCCTCATGCTATGGGTTCTGGTATGAGTGCGATTACTATCGCGGTTGAATCTCCTGATAACGTAAAGCTGCTTACTACCATTTTAATCGCTAAACTACTTGCCACATTGTTTGCTATTGGTTTGGGTATTCCTGGTGGTTTAATTGGTCCTGTAATTGGGCTTGGTGTATTAATTGGGACATTAATGGCCTTTTTTGCTCAATATATTAGCCCGGGTACTGATATTGCGGGTACGTATGGGGTTTTAGGTATGGCTGGATTATTAGCGGCTACACTGCATGCACCACTTGCTGCATTAACAACAGTAATGGAGCTTACATCATCACCTGAAATAATCGTTCCTGCGATGATAGTTATAACCACTGCATATGTAACTGCATTACAATTTTTTGGAAATCGCTCCATATTTTTGCAGCAATTAGATTTTCAGGGATTGCCGTACCATGTATCTCCCGCTACCGAAGCATTACAAAAAGTGGGAATAATGGATGATATGGATGAAGACTTTAAATTGCTTTACTCAGACGATAAAGAGCAAATAAAAAATACGCTTGATGCCATGGATAGCCAAACACCCTTGATTGTTTTTGACGAAGAAAATGGCTATCGCCTCGCTGAATACGATTTAACGCTAATGTCTGATGAAGCAATAAATATAAATTACATTAGCTTGCAGGGCATCAGCAGCCAAGCCACCCTAGCCGATGCATTCGATATACTAAAAGATAAAAGAAGTGGCGCGCTTTACGTTTATAACCTTTTAGATAATCAACAAATTATGGGGCTATTACGCTGGGATCAAATTCATCATATTTTAACCATTCGTAACAGCTTACTTTAAGCAATAAGGACTATTATGAGCGCATTATTGATTTATAAAACACTCCACATATTTTTTATGATTGCGTGGTTTGCCGGTATTTTTTACTTGCCTCGATTATTTGTATATCACGCAATGAGCGAAGAAAGATCATGTAACTCTATGCTTAAAGTTATGGAGCGCAGGTTACTTTATTTCGTAACCCCATTTGCTGTTTTAACGGCTGTATTTGGTGTGTTAACCATTGTTGAATATGGTCGTGATTGGTTTAAATACAGTATGTGGCTACATTACAAACTTGTACTGGTAATTATTTTATACCTATACCACGGCTACTGTTTTAAGTTATTAAGTGACTTTAAACATGACCGAAACACTAAAACAGACCGCTTTTACCGTATTTTTAATGAGCTCCCTGTTATTGCGCTGCTCATCATAGTGGCACTTGCGGTAATAAAACCTAATTTATAAGCGTTTCGGTGCATGTTAAACTGCGCTGCAATTTACAATACTTGCTATAACACGCGCGATTGCGTGCTCCATTTATGGATTATCGCGCCCATTTGATTGATTAGGAATTACCCCATGTTAAGTTTCCAAGGCGAACATATACTGTCTGTAAATCAGCTAGACAGAGACTGCATTGAACGTATTTTTGCAGTAGCTAAAAAAATGGAGCCTTATGCTAAAAAACAAAAGCAAACAACGGTGCTTAAAGGCGCTATTTTAGCTAATTTGTTTTTTGAACCAAGTACTCGCACGCGAGTTAGCTTTGGCACCGCCTTTAACTTACTAGGCGGTGGTGTACGTGAAACTACAGGTATGCAAAGCTCAGCGCTTGCAAAAGGTGAATCACTTTACGATACCGCGCGCGTTATTTCAGCTTACGCCGATGCTGTTGCTATGCGCCACCCCGATGCAGGCTCAGTAAGTGAATTTGCTGATGGCTGTACTGTGCCAGTTATTAATGGCGGCGACGGCCCAAATGAGCACCCGACTCAAGCATTACTTGATTTATTAACCATTGAGCGTGAATTACACCGTTTTGATCAAAATATTGATGGCATGCATATAGCGCTTGTGGGTGATTTAAAATATGGTCGCACAGTGCATTCTCTATCAAAGCTATTGTGCCATTATAAAAACGTAAAGTTTTCGATGGTCGCGCCTGATGGCCTACAAATGCCAACGAGCATTTTAGATGCCGTAGAAAATGCAGGACACAAAATTGAGCTAGTGAACAAGATGGAAGGTAATTTAGCCGCCGATATTGTCTACCAAACACGTATTCAAGAAGAGCGTTTTCCTTCACAAGAAGAAGCAAATAAATACCGTGGCGGTTTTAGAATTAGCCAATCTATTTACAGCGCTCATTGCAAACCTAACTCTGTATTAATGCATCCGTTACCACGTGATAGTCGCTTAGAAGCCAACGAGCTTGATAACGACTTAAACAGTAACGACAATTTAGCAATATTCCGCCAGGTACAAAATGGCGTATTAATTCGTATGGCACTGTTTGCTTTAACACTCGGCGTAGAAAATAAAGTCGATAAGTATGAAGTGGACGTACCTTGGTTTAGCCGCAAACGCGACAGCTAAACCCTCTTTAAGTGACAATTTATAGGATTTTTCATGACAATTAGCCAAGACTTATTTGAACGCGCTCAAGCCTCTATTCCAGGTGGCGTAAACTCGCCAGTTCGTGCTTTTAATGGTGTAGGCGGTACGCCGCTATTTATTACAAAAGCAGAAGGCGCGTTTACATTTGATGCCGACGGTAATCGTTACATTGATTATGTTGGCTCTTGGGGCCCTATGATCATGGGCCATAACCACCCTGCAATTAAACAAGCCGTGCACGAAGCCGTAGAAAATGGCCTTAGCTATGGTGCGCCAACTGAAGCCGAAATATTAATGGCTGAAAAAGTAAAAGAGCTGGTTCCATCAATCGAAAAAGTACGCATGGTTAGCTCAGGCACTGAAGCAACAATGAGTGCAATTCGTTTAGCACGTGGCTTTACCGGCCGCGATAAAATATTAAAATTTGAAGGTTGTTACCACGGCCATGCTGACTCGTTATTAGTTAAGGCAGGCTCTGGTGCACTAACAATGGGCGTACCTAATTCTCCTGGTATTCCTGAGGACTTTGCTAAGCATACACTTACTGTATCGTTTAATAACCTAGATGAAGTAAAAGCTATTTTTGCAAAATACGCTGACGAAATTGCCTGTATTATTGTAGAGCCAGTAGCCGGTAACATGAACTGCATTCCACCAGTGCCAGGCTTTTTAGAAGGTTTGCGTGATGTGTGTGACGAATATAAGTCAGTACTTATTTTTGATGAAGTAATGACGGGCTTTCGTGTTGCACTTGGCGGCGCTCAAGCGTATTACAACATTAAACCAGACCTTACGTGTTTAGGTAAAGTCATTGGCGGCGGCATGCCTGTTGGCGCATTTGGTGGTAAAACCGAAATAATGGATTACATTGCGCCTGTGGGCCCTGTTTACCAAGCGGGTACTCTTTCTGGTAACCCTATTGCGATGGCTGCAGGTTTAAAATCACTCGAGCTATTATGTGAGCCAGGTCTGCACGATAAGTTAGAAGCAACGTCTAAAGCAATTTGTGAAGGCTTTGAAGCTGGCGCTAAAAAAGCAGGCATTGCATTAACAACTAATTATGCTGGCGGCATGTATGGATTCTTTTTTACTGATGCTGAAAAAGTAACGACATACAAACAAGCGACTGAATGCGACCTAGAGCGCTTCAAACGTTTTTTCCACCTTATGCTTGAAGAAGGTGTGTACCTTGCTCCATCTGCATTTGAGGCTGGTTTTGTATGTGCCGCGCATACTGAACAAGAAGTAAAAGACACAATAGCGGCAGCAGAACGCTCGTTTGCTAAACTTTAAGTTAAAATTACTTTTTATATTTTATAAATGCCTGTTTTTAAAGTGTGTAATTAAGACTAAAGAGTGAAAAAAGCCCGAAAGGGCTTTTTTTATTTGTAAAGTACTATAAATGAATGATAATTAAGCATAACAAGGTCTATTCACCTTTACCCTAATTACAAAAATACAAGAGAGCCTTATGTCAGGATTACGCCAATTTTCTTTTCCCGCTATCCAGCTAATGGCAAATTTAAAATACAAAACTAAAATCAGCTTAATGTTTGGAATTTTACTCGTTCCTCTTGCACTTAGTTTGTTTTTTTTAGTCTCATTATTAAGTGAAAGTATCGCTGTTTCAAAAGTGCAGCAACAAGGTTTAAAAGGCTACAGGTCAATACTCTCAAATCAAATGCAGGGGGAAGCAAATCAAAATATAAAAATTGCTCGCTCACTCGGTTTTGATATAAAAGACGATCAAGCAAATGATGTACTTGAACTTGTTTCTATCCAGTCTAACTTAGCATTAGATAGCCAGTTAGCTAGTGCTTACGTAAACCGCTCTTTAGTCACGCCAATTCCTGCACTTATAATGCAAATAAACTCGACAGCGCAAAGCGCAAACACTGTTTTGGCAAGTAATCGTTTTACGCCAGATACGTTTATAGCACTTTCAAATTTTAGTAAGTCACTTCCTTTATACGAAAAACAACTCGATAAAATACTCAATGTAGCCACCAATGCAGATAAATCAGTAAATAAAGCGCTCATGCCCTCGTTAGATAATTTACACAGTGCTGTTGGTGCATTCAAAAAAGCGATAGATGAAAAACTACTTGAGCCAGACGATATTTTATTAACTCAATCAGAATTTACTAAACTAACAAACAATGTTCACAGCAGTATTAATCAACTTGTTAGTAAGAGTATTCCAACGCTTGAGAGCCTTATTGAAGCAAAACTACAAACTCAACAGTGGACTCGAAATCTTGTTTTAGCTGCTTCATTAATTAGTTTGTTATTTGCATTTTATTTGATGATTGGTTTTTATTTTGCAGTTGTTGATACTATTAATCGCTTTGCTGATGCAGCGAATAGAGCCGCGAATGGCGACTTAAATGCCACTATCGATTCGAGCACTAATGATGAAATGGGAATTATTGCATCGCGCTACAACGCATTACTTAATGCATTTTCACATTTATTAATTGATGTTAAAGCAAGTACAGAAGAGCTATGCGGCGCAACTAAATCGCTATCACATGCGAGTAGCCAAACAAGCAATGATGTTTCAAAACAGCAAATCCGAGTAAATGCCATTTATAATGCACTAAGCGAAATGGCTCAAAACGCACTTGCAGTTGAAGAGTCAGCCCATCAAGCAACGCTTACCGCGCAAGATGCTGCTGCGCATGTAAAACAAGGTTCAGACAATACAATGGAGCTTGCTAAATATATGCAAGATCTACAAATTGAATTTGCAGAGAGCCAACAAGCGCTCGATAAGCTAGCACAAGATAGCCAAGAAATTAGCAAAGTAAGTAAAGGTATTAGTGAGATAGCCGATCAAACAAACTTGCTTGCACTAAATGCCGCTATTGAAGCTGCACGAGCTGGCGAGCATGGTCGAGGCTTTGCCGTTGTAGCTGATGAAGTAAGAACTCTTGCTCAGCGTACACAAACACAAACACAAGAAATTCACCAAATTATTAGCTCCTTACAACAAGCATCTGACGACACTCAGCAAAAAATGCGCTCAAGTGTTGAAAAAATGGAGCAATCGGTAAAAGCAGCCAATCAAACCAATGAAGTATTGCAAAGCGCAGAGCAAAGTATGGGCGACATTAAACATCAAGGTGAAGTTATTGCAGAGCGTGTTAAACAGCAGTCAAATGCGACAACACAAGCATTGAATGATTCGCAAGAGGTGAGTAATTTAGCAGATCAAACGCTAACATCAGCTCAATCAACGCTGCAAGATGCACAACAGCTAAGTCGCTTATCTAATGATTTAACCAAATCAATGCAGTTTTTTAAATCTTAAGCGTTAACTACAACTTACAACAAAGCCGCTAAATAAGCGGCTTTGTTGTTTAAAGTAATCTTAAATTAACGAATACATTGTGGTCTTGGCTCAAACTCACTCGCTCTAAGCGGTAGCTGAATCACCTTGCCACATCCTGGTGGTGCCTGCTTACCCGTTTGCTCATTTACAAATGCCCAGCGTATTGATGGAGGACGCGTATCAGCTATTGCTTGTGGATTAAGTGGCTTTAAGTAGCGAATATATGCTTCTAATGCACCTACGCTGCCCGTTAAACCCGTGCTTTTGTTGTCGTCTCGACCAAGCCACGCAACAGTCACTGTATTTTGATCAAAGCCTGCAAACCAACTATCACGTAAATCGTTACTAGTTCCTGTTTTACCTGCTAGTTGGATTGATGGGAAGTGTAAATTTAAGCGTTTAGCAGTGCCGTCTTTCGTTACGCGTTTCATCGCGTATTTAGTCATATACATTGCAGATTTATCAAAACGAGGCTCTGCATTTACTTTATGTTTATAAAGTACTTTACCAACCGAGTCAGTTAATGCCGAAATTGCAGTAAGCTTTTTATATTCGCCATCTGCAGCAATTGTCGTATAAAGCTGAGCAACTTCAAAACTCGACATTTCAACAGCCCCTAAAAGCAACGATGGGTATTCGTTTATCGCCCCTTT
Organism: Pseudoalteromonas sp. SWYJZ12; assembly: GCF_015864395.1. Lineage (NCBI taxonomy): Bacteria > Pseudomonadati > Pseudomonadota > Gammaproteobacteria > Alteromonadales > Pseudoalteromonadaceae > Pseudoalteromonas > Pseudoalteromonas sp. SWYJZ12. Next base: position 13,147 of record NZ_JADYXH010000021.1, on the reverse strand, counting down.
AGCGCCTAATCCTTTTAGTGTTTTCGCGACTTTATCAACACCTACATCGAGGCCTAAATTAACCGCTGGAATATTAATACTGTTGCTAAATGCTTTATAAAGAGGGATTGCTCCACGGTATTTATGATCAAAATTTTCTGGTTGCCACACTTTTCCCTGCTCATTTGTAACCTGTACTGGCGAGTCATCAAGCAAAGTAGCTAAATTATAATGTGGTAATTGCAATGCGCTTAAATACACAGCCGGTTTTACCAGCGAGCCAATATTACGCTTTGTATCTAAAACACGGTTAAACCCTGAATAACGAACATCGCGCCCTGCAACAAGTGCAGATACACCGCCCTTTTCTACATTAACAGAGATCATGGCTGCTTCTAGTTTTTCGGTTCTAGGACGATTCTCCAGGTACGGTAAGCTCTTTTCAATAGACTCTTCCATTGCTGTTTGCTTTTGCAAGTCAAAATAAGTAAATACTCTTACGCCTGCATCAAGTGTTTGCTGATCTGGCAATAATTCATTTAGTTCTCTGTTTACTAACTCTAAATAGCCTGGATATGATTTTTGTAAACTCGCTTTCATTGGCGCAATATCAATTGGGCGATTAAGCGATGCACGGTACTCTTTTGTGCTAAGTAGCTTGTTTTCAACCATAAGGCGAAGCACTAAGTCTCGGCGCTCCATTGTGCGCTCTTTATAGCGACGTGGATTGTAATAAGATGGACCTTTAACCATTGCCACCAGCAAAGCAATTTGATCGTACTCAAGCTCATCTACCGGCTTTGAAAAGTAAAAGTCAGCAGCAAGCCCCATACCGTGCACACCTTGGTTGTATGACTGCCCTAGGTATACTTCATTTAAGTAAGCTTCTAATATCTGATCTTTTGAATAACGATAATCTAAAATAAGGGCAATAAAGGCCTCATTTATTTTTCGTACTAAAGAACGCTCACGTGTTAGGTAAATATTTTTAGCTAACTGCTGAGTAAGCGTACTACCACCTTGAACGGTGCGCCCCGCTTTAATATTAGAATAAAGCGCGCGTAAAATAGAAAACACTGATACACCATGATGTTCGTAAAAATCACGGTCTTCAACCACCAATAGCGTATCTTTTAGCATTGCTGGAAACTTATCTAGTGGTACAAATTCTCTATCTTGTTTAGAGTCATTACCAATACGCGCTATTTGCACAGGCTCTAGACGAGCTGAATTTAAACGCCTACCAAACTTATCTTTAATGGTCGCAACTTTTTGCCCTGCAAAGCGAAGTTCAATAATATGTGATTCTTCAAGGCCATCATAAAATTCAAAATCACGACGATAAATCTTGATGCTATCTGCTGTTTTAACAAACTGCCCTGTACGGCTTAATCTATTAACCGATGAATAATTTAAACGCTCTAGCTCAAACACTACTTCCTGACTTGATAAAAATTGCCCCGGATAAAACTCCATAGAACGAGCATACACTTGCGCTGGAAGTTGCCATTTATTACCTTCAAATATACGCGTTGTTTTTGAATCTAAATAAATGAAATACATTGCCATTGCAATAAAAACAGCCAAGCTTAGTTTCCAAAACACTGACCATGTTTTTCTCATAAAAGAGCGTTTAACAGTGGTTTGCACTGTTTTTTTACTGCCCTTTGAGGTGCTTTTTTTTGTCTTGCTTGACGATTTACTTGCACGTTTAACTGCAGGTTTACTGGTAGGTGTTTTTTTATTGTCGGCCATTTAAGTGTAATTTATTCCAAGGGTTATTCACGAGTGTGAGCTTAGCATATTGGATATATCCTAACATCCGAAAAGTTAACCCCCCCTGAAACAAAAAAAGCCCTACCGAAGTAGGGCTTTGTGTAAACACACTATTATTTAAATAAACTATTAGCTATTTCGAACAGAAACAAACTCTGGGTAGGCTTCAATACCACAATCGTGTTGATCCATACCGTTTAGTTCTTCTTCTTCGGTTACTCTTATACCCATTGTTTTGTTAAGTACAGTCCAAACAATGAATGATGCTACAAATACAAAGGCAAGAATACATACTAGACCCGTTAACTGATTAACAAAGCTTGCGTCACCATTGGTTAGCGGTACTAACATAATACCTAATGCGCCACACGTACCATGAACAGAGATAGCACCCACTGGATCGTCAATCTTAACTTTATCAAGTGCTATGATACTAAATATAACAAGTGCACCACCAAGTAGACCAAGTAGACATGCCATTAATGGTGATGGTGATAGAGGGTCTGCTGTTATAACAACTAAACCAGCTAATGCACCATTTAAGACCATTGTTAAATCTGATTTACCCCAAAGTACTTTACATACAAACAGTGCTGCAATAGCACCCATTGCAGCTGCTGCATTGGTGTTAAGTAATATTTGGCCTACTGCAGTTGCGTTTTCTTTATCCGAAAGTAGTAATTGAGAACCACCGTTAAAGCCAAACCAACCCATCCATAAAATAAATGTACCTAGTGTAGCCAGTGGTAAGTTTGAACCTGGAATTGGGTATATTTCACCGTTCTTACCATATTTACCTTTACGAGCACCTAAGATTAATACACCAGCTAGTGCAGCGGCTGCACCTGCGCCATGCACAATTGCAGAACCTGCAAAATCAACAAAGCCCATTTCAGATAAGAAACCACCACCCCATGTCCAGTAACCTTCAATAGGGTAAATAAAACCAGTTAGTACTACAGCAAAACCTAGGAAAGCCCACAGTTTCATACGCTCAGCAACAGCACCCGATACAATCGACATAGCGGTTGCAACAAATACTACTTGGAAGAAAAAGTCAGATTCTAAAGAATGGTCAGCATCGGCAGCTTGTGTACCAATTAAAGCGCCTATTGAAGGAATAAAACCACCTTCGGCATTGTCTACATACATAATGTTGTAGCCAACTAATAAAAACATCGTACATGCAATTGAATATAGCGCGACATTTTTAGTTAAAATTTCAGCTGTGTTTTTAGAGCGAACTAAGCCCGCCTCTAGCATGGCAAAACCTGCTGCCATCCACATTACTAATATACCTGATATTAAAAAATAGAAGGTATCGAGTGAAAACTTTAGTTCTATTATTGTATTTTCCATGAGACCCCCTTAAATTGCTTCTTCGTCAAGTTCGCCAGTACGGATACGAACAATTTGATCTAAGTCGTACACGAAAATTTTCCCGTCACCGATTTTACCTGTTGATGCAATTTTAGTAATTGCTTCAACAACGCGTTGACAATTTTCAGTACGAGTTGCAATTTCAAGTTTGATCTTAGGAATAAAATCTACTTGGTATTCTGCACCACGATATAACTCAGTATGACCTCGTTGACGTCCAAAACCTTTAACATCAACTACTGTCATCCCCTCAATTCCTAAATCAGCGAGTGCTTCACGCACGTCGTCTAATTTAAATGGTTTTATGATTGCACTAATCATTTTCATAGCGGCCCCCTCGGACTCATTATTGTTATCCTGTTGGGTTAAACAATCCAACCTTTGTGCCACTATTTTTATATTCTTTAAAACAATAAGTTAGTGAAAAACAGAAACTAAATAACAAAAAAAACGCACCAATTAGGTGCGTTAATTTAACAAGTCAGCTACATTGGTGCGTGCTATATCTCTATATATTTATCACGTACCTAGCTTTGTTTAAGAAGGGTTATACCACGCAGTTTCTGCCTTGGTTTTTAGCTTCGTATAATGCTTTGTCAGCAACACGCATTGCCTGCGTTAAGCTAGTGTCTTGAAAGTCAGCCAAGCCTATACTCGTGGTAATTTTAATTGATTTATCGCTAATAGAAAAATCGTAACTAGCCATCTTTTTCCTAAACGCTTCAAAGTATTCACGACCGCGTTCTAGCTCTATTTCAGGTAATATTATGGCAAACTCTTCTCCGCCAACCCGTGCAACCGTAAACTTTGAAAACGTAGATCGTATTAATGAACCAACCTGCTTTAAAGCCTGATCGCCGCCTTCATGGCCTAATGTATCGTTAATGTTTTTGAAAAAATCGATATCAAGCAATGCCAAAGTATTTTTCTGGTTTTTACTTTTAAGGAGCTTTTCTGCATATTGATAAAAGTAGCGTCGGTTATGAAGCCCTGTTAAGTGATCCCTATGTGCGCTTTCTTTAATATCTGAAATTAACGACAGTTGCTCCATTGTTTGAAGTACTCGACAATGAAACTCTTCATTCATAAATGGCTTTGTTAAAAAGTCATTGGCGCCGTATTTAATAAATCGTGCTGATAGGCCATGCTTTCCCGCGCCCGATAAGCCAATAATTGCTAAGTCGTCTCGGCCTCTAAAATTACGTACCGCTTTGACAAGTTCAAAGCCATCCATAGAGGGCATAGCGTAGTCGGTCATAAGTAGCTTTATATCAGGATTAGCTTTTAATATTTCGAGTGCTTGTTGTCCATCATGGGCATCTGTTACATCAAACAATTGCTTTTCTAGCATTTGCTTCATTAACGAGCGACTTAGTAATGAGTCATCTGCTATTAGTGCTTTACAGCCTTGATTTCTGAGTAATTGCGCAACGAGCTTAACGGCATAATGGTAAGAATCGCGATTATCTTTAATAACATAATCAACTACGCCCAATTCAAGCATTTGTTGGCGCTTGTACTCATCTATTTTTGAGGTTAAAACAACCGTAGGAATTTTTTTAGATAAAGTATATTTTGCAACTTCACCGTGCGGAGCATCGGGTAGAGTTAGATCAACTAACGCAAGCGTATAATCGTGCTTTTCTACATAGGTTACGCATTCTGCTAGAGACCAAGCAAAATCAATTGCTACATCAAGGTATTGTGCAGTTAAGTGGCGAAGCACCTGCTGCACGACTTTACTGTCTTCAACCACTAATACTCTTTGCATAAAGCTTCTCTTTACCTTTAATTAATTTTGTAACAAAACGACAAATACAACGCTATTACTGCAATAGCATTAGCCATAAACATCCGGTGTAGAGTGCACTTATGTGCTTGAAAGCGTAATCCATTAGATTTTTTTGGTGATAGCTTGTATATAAAATCAATACAAGTAGGCCCGCAATATACCTGAATTCTGTGATTAACTAAATAAAGAAACCAAATCCCAAATAACTATAAAAGTGGTTAGCACGCATCTCTAAGCGCATTAATACCTTACTTAACTAGTATTATCGGCCACTAGTCTCAATACTTTTGTTATTTAACTCATTAATGTCTTTAATGGTGTATCAACAATAATAAGGACACCTAATGAAGCTTAGTCGTATTATCAGTTTACCGATAACCGTTATTGCATTAATAATCAGTACAAGCACGCTTGCCGATAACCAACGTCGTATTGATGTAGACAGCAAAGTTGTTACTCAACATAAAGCTAAAATCAACGGTCAACGCTTTAATTACACCGTTGCCACAGGCACACAACCTGTATGGGATGATAAAGGCGACGCGGTTGCGACATTGCAATACACTTACTACACACGCGACAAAGTTGACGACAGGACAACTCGCCCATTACTTATTTCATTTAATGGCGGGCCAGGTTCGGCTTCTGTATGGATGCACCTTGCTTATACTGGTCCTCGCGTATTAAAGATTGATGACGAAGGCTATCCAATTCAACCTTATGGCGTAAAAGACAACCCATATTCTGTACTTGATATTGCCGATATTGTTTACGTAAACCCTGTAAATACTGGCTACTCTCGCGTACTTGAAAACGAAAAAGGCGAACTTCCTTCTAAAGCAAAACAAAAAGAGCTATTTTTTGGTGTTAATGCCGATATTAAATACCTTGCAGAGTGGTTAAATACTTTTGTAAATAGAGCTGAGCGCTGGCGATCGCCTAAATTTTTAATTGGTGAAAGCTACGGTACAACACGTGTATCGGGTCTTGCTCATGAGCTTCAAAATAGTCAATGGATGTACATAAACGGTGTTGTTCTCGTATCACCCACTGATATTGGTATTAAGCGCGACGGCCCGATTAAAGCCGCTAACCGCCTACCTTACTTTGCAGCGACTGCTTGGTATCACAAAGCACTTAAAGCCGATTTACAAGCTAAAGATCTAGATGAGTTATTACCTGAAATTGAAGAGTTTACTGTAAACGAGTTAATCCCAGCGCTTGCTAAGGGTGGCTTTATTAATGCTGAAGAAAAACGTCGAATTATTACAAAAATGGCACACTACGCTGGCTTATCAGAAAAGTTTGTTGAACAAAATAACTTGGATATTCCAACTCAATTTTTCTGGAAAGAGCTACTACGTGAACGTGGTCAAACTGTGGGTCGCTTAGATTCTCGTTATTTAGGAATAGATAAACGAGGCGCGGGTGAATCCCCAGACTACTGGGCTGAACTTACCTCTTGGTTACACTCTTTCACTCCTGCAATTAATCACTACTTACGTGAAGAGCTAAACTATAAAACAGATGTAAAATATAATTTATTTGGTAATGTTCACCCATGGGATAGAACCGGTAATAATACGGGCGAAAATCTACGTTTAGCAATGGCGCAAAACCCTTACTTAAACGTGATGATTCAATCAGGATACTTTGATGGTGCAACCAATTACTTTGACGCTAAATATACGTTATGGCAATTAGACCCAAGCGGTAAAATGAAAGACCGTTTGAGCTTTAAAGGCTACAGAAGTGGGCATATGATGTACCTTCGCCACGCTGACTTAGAAAGCTCTAATAACGATTTACGTGACTTTATACAGGACGCTTTACCTAAGAAAGGGGAAGCGGCTAAATACTAAAATATTTAAAACATAAAATGGCTCTTTATGAGCCATTTTTTATGTGCGTTTTTCATATCGTAAACAATAGCTTTTAAGTTGCGTTACTACATCGTTAAAGCATACTTCAAGCTGCTGTATATATTCACCTTTAACTATTTCACTCTCTGCATGTGTTTCTATCTGCTGGCATATATTTGCCAACTCAATAGCCCCCACAGACTTTGAAGACGATTTTAATGCATGGGCCTGAAAAGCCAAATCAACATAATTTTTACTCTTAGCATACGCATTAGCTAATTTAATTTGCTCCCCTGCCGTTTGTAAAAACGCATTAAACACCATGCAGTGCACAGTAGGATCATCACCAAGCATTGCTTTTAATAACGTGATATCTAGTTGATCAAAACTATCTGAAGCTATATTTTCACCATCAGATTTTTCTGATCGCGTGTTGACCACTGTTTGAGAGTGCTCCATCAATAACGACTTTAATTTAACAAGCTCAATGGGCTTGGTTAAAAAGCCGTTCATTCCACAATCATAACAATTATCTATATTGTTTTTGGTAATGTTGGCCGTAATTGCAATTATAATAAGTTTATCAAAATGAGTGTTTTCGCGTATTTTTTTGGCTAACCCTAACCCATCGAGTAAAGGCATTTGAATGTCGGTTAGTAAAATATCGAAGTGTTTATTTTGCAGAGTTTCCCAGGCTTGTTCCCCATTACTTACAAAAGTAGAACACACTCCAAGCATGGTTAATTGCTGCCTTAATACTTGCTGATTTGTAACCTGATCCTCTGCTACTAAAACCTCAAGCGTAGGAAGAGTTACTGTATCTAAACTTTGAAGTGTTATTTGAGGAGATTGCACTTGTGCTGGCAAATCAGTTTGATCAAAGCTGTTAAAGTTTAGTGTAAAACAAGAACCTTTGTGCTGCTCACTTTGCGCGCTTAAAGAACCCTGCATACGCTCTACCAGCTGCTTAGTTATCACTAAACCAATACCCGTACCGTTTACTTTACTGGTTTCAGCTCCTAAACGGTCAAAAGGTTTAAATAAGCGAGAAATATCATCTGGAGCAAATCCACATCCGGTATCTATTACATCTATTTCGCATTGTTTATTACTTAACACCCGGCAATTTATATTAATGCTGCCATTTGGTTTGTTGTATTTAATCGCATTTGAAAGCAAGTTAAGCATCACTTGTTTAAAGCGGCGCTGATCAATGTAAATACTCAACCCTTCTAAGGACTCGAAACCTTGGGTATGCAGTGTTATTGATTGCCCTTTAACAAGCTCAGTGACGAGCTCTACTGACTCCTCTAATATGCTTTTAATAGGCACATAAGAAAAACTAAACTGCATATTACCCGACTCAATAGCCGTTAAATCAAGTACATCGTCTATAAGTAATAGTAAATGTTCTCCAGCTTGATAAATGCTTTTCGCGTTTTCTTTTTGTACTTTATTAGCACTCTCATCATATCCATACAGCTGGGCTAAGCCTAAAATTGCATTTAATGGGGTTCTTAATTCGTGGCTCATACTGGCCATAAAATCTGACTTTGCTTTACTTGCTGACTCAGCTTGAATTCGTAATACATTTAATTTTTGATGGTTATTAGCAACCTCATCAACCATGTTATTAAATGCACTTATTACGCTGCCTACTTCATTTTGTTGTTGTTTATCTATATGGCAATCAAAGTCACCTTTGGCTAAACGTGAAAACCCCCCTTTTAACGTCCTTAAAGGCGATGTAACCCTGTAATCCACCAGCCAAGCTAAACCTATAAAAACGATAACTAAAATAATAAATTGTATATAAATTAGGGTGTAATGAAGTTTTGAAGATTCGTTTATTTCATTCGTAAAATTAACAACCAAGCTAATATTAGCCAGCGGTTTATCTAAAAACACCACCTGCTGAGATAACAACATGTCGCCGTTTTCATTTGCTCCAACCCAGTTTTCAAGCGGGTATAATTGGTTATTTGAATCCACATTAACAATTTTAATACTTTTCCAATTAGGGCGAGTTTGGAGTTGGCTGTCTATTTCTTCATACAGCTCTGCATACTGCCTAGTTAACAACGGAGTCGTTATAGAAGTCGATAACTGCGCTAAAGAACGCTGAGCAGCCTTTGAAAGCCCATCGTTTACCCAACGCGCTTGCTCAGGTAAGGCGTAAAACATAAAAAGACAGGCCATAAGCAAGCCACAAAGCAATACAACAATAAAGCTTTGTGCCCTTAGACTACGAAACCCTCTAATTTTCAACATAAAATGAGCGCAAGCCCCACTGAGTTAACTGCTGATACTCTGCTAAAGTTGCAATACTAGGTTTAATAATTGGGATACCTGCAAGTAAATGTTTATGCTCTGGGCTTTGCCCAATATCTAAAATAGCTTGTTGCACTTTTAACTGTATTGCAGGATCAACCCTTGGATGGGCTACAATTGGATGGCGACTAATTTCACGTGTTTTATAGAGAATTTTAAGCTTATTTTGTAAGCTTTCTGGTTGTTGTTTAAATGTGCCCATTACACCACCGCCCGCCATTGTTGAATGCAGTGCTACATTTAAATATACCGAAGGGTGGGTTTGTACATATACAGGCTTTATTGTTAGCCCATACAACAACGCTAAGTCGGCTCTCATTAATAATGACGCACCTAATGCATTAGGTGCAGGGAATGCTATTTCGGCGCCCTCTAGTTGGCTTAAATTATCAATACCACTATTTTTATTTACGAGCAAAATACCTTGCAGCTTTCGCCCTGCATCTTTTATTAGTGGCAAATACCCCTGTTTTTCATATGCTACAACACTGTGCCATGGGTTCATGTATGCAAAGTCGTACTCGCCATTAGCAAAGGCTTTTTCAAATACAGGAATAGACTCAACTGTAATTAGCTTTATTGTTACTCCTGTTTGCTTACTTACTTGCTTTAACAAAGGTTGCCAAATAGCATTTAGCTTTTGCGGCTCATATTGCGGCACTACACCAAAGGTATATTCTTGAGCCAATAAGAGTGAACTGTGCATAAAACATAATATAGCCACTAAATACTTCATCAATTCTCCAAATAATAGCGTGTCATTATTGTTTAAGCGTAGTTAAAGACTACTCAACACACCATAAAATTATTATATATTCGATATTTAGCACTGACCGGCTTTGATTACAGGTAGTTTTGGTGTGTATTTTTTATGTGTGAGCATTTGGTGCAAATTCATAAATGTGTTGTAAGTACTTTTCAATCCGACCTTATTGCTTAGCCAAGTAGGTATTGACCCATCAGGCAAAGCATATACTTGGTATTCAATATCAAGGCGGCCTTTGTCCTCACTAAGTAGCCAGCGAGCATTTAAAGTAGTAATTCTTATAACACCATCATTTTGGGGCAGCTCATTAGGGCGCGCATTAATAAGCAATTGGCTTTTATTTGCAGTTAACTGTGAATAACAAGAATGAGTAATGCTATCTCTATCTCTAACAGGCCAAGGAGAATTAAAATAACTGTACACTAAATTTTCTGATGGGCTTATGTGCTGAATAACCTTTACCTGAGATACATTTTCGAGCCATTGGGGTGCGGCATCGGTATCGCTAAGTAACTCTAAAAACTCATTGGTGGATACACCTTTCACGCTCATCTGCGCTTTCACTTCAAAGGTATTATCACTGTGGCTTTGATAATACACACTTACGCCATTTTTGTTTTTATACAAATGCCATATGGGCTCAGCGTAAGAGTTAAAACTAACTGATAAAAGAATAACGAATAAGCACTTTTGCAACTGAATTTTATTACAAAAGTGCATCATTTATTTTTGCCAGTAAGGTTCTATGTCAAATGAAGCAAGGCGACTTTGCTCCATCGCACTCACCAAATATTCAGACTTTTGCTCAAGCCATGATTGGATTTTAGCAAGCTGTTCGTCTTCTTGCCCGGCACATAACTGCTTTAAATACTCAAGCGTGCTTAACTCATAAATACCATGAGAAATATCAAGCCAAGGCAATCTAAACTCTAAGCGTTCTTCTTTATCAAATAACGATCCTAAGCAGTTACCGCTCAGTAAACTATTTTCAAGTTGAGTGCGCAGGTTTAAATACGAAGCGACATCGAGTGTTTGTTCTTTTGGGAGCAGTTCGTGCAGATTTTTCCAGTCTTTATTAAAAAGCCTACTCGCAATGGAAGACACGTTTTGCTCAGCCGCTTGAAGCTCTATTTGCCCCCAATCTTTACGCCACTGTTTATCAATTAACCACGTAGTTAACGACAGTAATAAACGATTATAACGCGCGCTATGAAACAGTGCATTTATATCGTTAATGCTTGGCTGTAACTCTTTTAAATCACCAATGACTTGAGTAAGTGCTGGAGCTGCATTAATTTTTTTATAAAAAGCATGGCGTTTAGACGTGTACGTTTTTAATTGAATCGCGTTTTCTACCCACGCTAATTCGCTTAATAACCATTTAAGCTCTGTACGTAAATGTTCTGTACTTTCTTTGGATACTATATCGTCGTACAGCCAAAAAGTATGGCGTATTAGGCTAATGCCGTCAGTTACGCGTTTAAGCGTTTTTAAACTTGGCTTATCGAAATAGCATTGCTCATGCTTTTGCACAAAGCGAATGCCAAAGTTCATGGCTTCAACTAAAGCACGCTCTTGGGTAGTCGACTTTGGTAATTGAACAAAACCAATAGATTTGCTTGGTGTTAAAGGTTTTTCATCTGCAAGGCGATAACCACGCGCGGCCTTAGAGTATAATCCTAAACGGATACAGTTCTGGCTAACCAGTACATCTGCAAACGCAAACAACTCATTACGACTGCCCTCAACAAGCTCAATTTCAAGCTCGCTAATAATTTCAATTTTACCCGAAGCCGCAATTTCACCTTTATCGAGTACAACTTCAATTTTAGCGCCACTTTCGGTTTCAATTAACCAAGTACGACGAATAAAGTTAGTACTAAATATTGGATACAAGTTTTTTGAGATTGCGCTTATTTGCATGCCATGAGGCCAAATATCAGCATCAAACGCCATTAAATTAGGGCGACTTGATTCAATTGGTAAATTGTACTCTGGACGTTGGTGTAAACCACCTACAACTTCACCTGCAAGCTTTATAGTTTGCTCGCATTCGCTGTCAGAACAGCGAGTTCTGAAGCCTATGTCAAGCGCTCTAAGCTCTCGGCTTGGCGTGTCGTAGTATGCATTTTGTAAGCTGCGTGACGGTTTATTCTTCACCGTTTTTGCAAATTGAGTAATTAACGAGGGGATCAGTGGAATAACGGCATCTGATACCAAAAATTTCAGTTCTATCTCAGTATCCATTCGGTTTGCGGATTACCTTTAAAATAAATAAGTGCTCAAAATAAACAAAGCACACTAACAATGCAAATTTTTTAGCCTTATTTTAGTGCCTGTTGACCTTTGTGGATTAAAATTTGTTCTATCTAGAGGCAAATTAATCGCGGGGCGAGATTTGTAACCTAGTGGGCTAGGTAACTGCTACAGGGTTACAATATCAGTCTTGCTATTGAGCTATTTAATCCATACTATCTAGCTACTTATGTGAAATGAAAATCACGTTCATAACGGACGCAGTTAGATCAACAAGGTAGATAAATGCTAAAACATTGTTTATTAGGGCTACTTTTAACAGCCACCACATTTATGAGTTATGCAGAAGAAGCAAAACCTGCAAATTCAACTAATGCAAACACCGCTTATATTATCGATAATTTATATACTTTTATGCGCTCTGGTGCGAGTAAGAATTATCGACTACTCGGCTCTGTAGATGCTGGAACAAAGTTAACCTTGTTATCTGCTGAAGAAAACGGCTTTATAAAAATTAAAGATGATAAAGACCGCGAAGGTTGGATAGAAACTAAGTTTGTTACCAAAACGGCAGGCTTACATCAGCAGTACAAAACACTTAGTAACGAAATGAGTACTATGCAAGAAAATCTGCGCCAAGCTCAAATAGAACTTCCGCAGCTACAAGAGCAAAACCAAACTTTAACTGATCAAAACCTGCAGTTATCGGCCCAAATTACTAAGCTTAAAACAACGCTAGAGCAAGAGCGCACCCAAAAAGAAGCTGCTAGCTCAAAAGAGAAACGTCAGCTACTTACTTACGGTGGTGCTATTGCGTTTTTAGGCCTGTTTTTAGGTATTATATTAACGATAGTGTTGTCACGTCGTAAACGCTATGAAGGTTGGGCATAACCCTCCTTTCTATTGAATACAAAAAAGCCGCTTTATAGCTAACACCGATCAGTTAAGGTATTTTTGATCGGTTGACCGATCTTTTGGTTGCTTCACAATACCCTTATCATCTTT